>CAMDQF010000072.1 GCA_945905745.1 Litorilinea aerophila | reverse complement strand
GTGGCTCCGCAGGCGGAGCCACTTCGTCAATCGTCAACCTAAAATCTACATTTACTTGTCGATCCAGGCGGTTTCGAGACGACTCCAGTGGGCAAAGGTGCGCAGTTCCAGACCGGTGCCTTTGAGTGTGGTGCGCCATAGGGGCAAATGATAGGTGAAACCGATCAGGAACCAGGGGACATCCTGGTCGAGCAGGTCGAGGGCCTGGTTGATCAGGTCCTGGCGTTTGGCCACATCGATCTCGACGTCGATCTGGTCAAGCAGCGTGTCAAAGGCCGGATTGGAGTAGCCGCCCCAGTTGGACGCGCCGCCTGTGCGCCACCAGTTGTTGGCGGGCGGTGCCATGTCAGAAATGCTTGGGCCAGCCGGTGTATCGATCACCAGCGTGAAGTTGCCGGCCTTCTCTTCCTCCGGCAACTGCGCTCGCTCAATGACCCGGATCGTGGTTTCGATGTTGAGGTTGCGCTTGAGCATATCCTGGATAGCCGTGGCCAGCAGCTCGGCCTGGGGCCCGCTGGCAGCCAGAATCTCCACATCCTTGATACCGTCCGGGAAACCGGCGTCGGCCAGGAGCTTCTTGGCCTCTTCAATGTCGGCGGTCTTGTCCTCGCGATAACCGGGCAGTTTGGCGATCTCCTCTGGCGCAGTGGCGTAGGCGTCGCCATACGGCATCCAGCGCGTCAGGTTGATCTGCTCCTGCGTACCAAAGGCTTTGATGATGTTCTGGCGGCTGACGCCCAGGTGGATGGCCCGGCGCACGCGAGCATCGCCAAAGGGTTCCTTCTTGGTGTTGATCAGCATCCAGTAAGCGCCAAAGTTGGCCAGTTTTTTCGCCTGCACAGCGTCAGGGTTCTTTTCCCCCTCGCTCCAGGTCTCAAACGAGACATTCCACGAGAGGTCAGCCTGATCCGTGAGTACGGCAGTGCCCCGATCCGACCAGGCGGGCACGTGGAGCAACTCAAGCTTGTCGAGATAGGGCAGCTCGCTGTCCCAGTAGTCAGGGTTGCGCTCCAGGGTCCACTTTTCGGCGGTCAAGTGTTCGGCAAACTTGAAGGCCCCCGTCCCCGGTGCCACCTGCACCTCGCGCAGGTCATTGTTGTTGGCCTCCAGCGTTGCCTTGGAGTAGATGATCATATTCGTGCCAGTCAACAATGTCAGGAAATAGGAGCGTGGCGAACTCAGCGTGAACTTCACAGTCATCGGATCCACTGCTTCGACGCTGGCGACCATGGACATATCGTTCTTGAAAGGTATAACGATGCCTTCGGGCGGGTTGATGATCCGATTGAAAGTGGCGACCACATCATCGGCGCTAAAGGCTGCGCCGTCATGGAACTTGACACCCTCGCGCAGGCTGAAGGTGTAGGTGAGGCCATCGGGGGCTATATCCCAACTGGTGGCCAGGTCGCCGATGATGGAATTCAAGCCATCCACCAGATTGAGACGCACGAGGTTGTTGTACATATGGGTGAGAACGGACGCTGAACCGCCCTGGTGAAGGTCATAGTGGGCGGTTGTCACACCAAACGCGGTGCGCAATGTGCCGCCGCGCTTGGGCGTACCACCGGGGCGCATCATGCCATTTTCAGCGCTGGCGGGTACAACGGCTTCGGCTACTGGTACAGCCGTTGCGGCAGCCGCTTGCGGTTCTGCGCTGGGTGGCGCTGCTGGCACGCAGGCAGCCAACACAGCCACCCCCGCGCTCGATCCCACTATGCGCAAAAATGTGCGCCGTGACACCTGCTGATTCAGCCTGCCTTGGTTGCGATTCTTCATTCCTGTCCTCCTGGGTGGTAAATGTAGATAGGTGGGGAAAAAAGCAGATAAAACAACGAAATTGAATAACGGGACTATAACAGAAGCGGGAATAATGCGCAAACAGCTTTAATCGGCCAGTGGTTTTCCTGGTGCGTGGTGCGTGAACTGGTACACGAACTACGCACCACGTCACTATCTATTGGCTTACTTGCGCCAGGCTGTACTAGCATCCCTACAGCGCCCCACCCTTCACATCCCCATAGCTGACCAACCGAATGCCCCGGGCTGCGACAATCTCTAGAACAGCGGCATCGGTCCAGGCATCTACCACCCCCTGCCGATCCACCGCCACATTTTCATAGCCCACATGCCAGACAGCCTGGCTCTCGTGGGTATCCAGGCAGGGGTGGTCCACATGCAGCCAGCGCCCGGGCTGCAACGCACTCAGATTCTCGCGCAGGGCCGCCACCTTCTGCGCGGGCAAAAGGGACTGGTTGTTCTCGCCAAAGGCCCGGAAACGCTCGAAGCCAGCGCCGGTAATGTCAACGCCCAGGCCGTATTCCGCAACCAGCCCATCCACTACGCCCTGAAAATTCGGGTTGTCACGCAGGCCGCCCATATGAAAGGTGGCGTGGCTGGCCCAGGGGATATGCTTCTGCACCAGTTCGATCTGGGCACGCAGCTCCTTCTCCACATCCCCAGGCGTCCAGTCGCCCTGCTCGAAGGTGATTTCGTCCGGGTAGTTATCGTTCTTGCGGAAGGTGCGGTAGAAGAAACCGTCTGCGTCGGAAATCGTGCTGGGACCAGTCAAGGGTCGCCAACGGAAGTTCTCCCACTCGCTGGTCAGGGTAAAATGAACGCCCACATCGAAGCCGGGATTGGCTTTCAGCAGCTTGACCGCTTCAGGAAACCAGGGGGTGGGGGCCATCAACTCTACCGAACGGCAGATGCCGTGGGTGAAGACGCGGATACAGGCTTCGTTGGCCGCATGGGAAAAGCCGATGTCGTCGGCGCGCACGAGGAGGACGATTGGTTCGGTGGGCATAGGATTCTCCAAAGGATGGGGTTGGATAGGAGTGGGACACGAATGACGCGGATGACGCGGATTAAACTGATATACGCGGAGAGGCAGAAGAGATGAAAACTTACAGCGCCCGCATCAGAGCCAATTTCTCGGCGCGGCTGACGGGTAGCGTGAGCGCAGCCAAGAGAAGCGCTTGGATAGCAGCCGCGGGTATGCTGTCGCCCTCCCGGATATACAGATTGCGGGTCTGGGTGCCCGTGCCTTCCAGCACGCCCTCTGGGTCGGGCAAGAGAACACCCCATTCGTAGACCAGTTGCACCCTGTCAGCCCGCGGGAAAATGCCACAAAAGTAGCCGCTCTCTGGATGGCGGTAGTTGATGCTCTGCCAGACCCCGTGGGCAGATTCACTGGCAACAGGAACCACATTGCGAATGAGGCCGCGCAGAGATTCAACAATCGCACGCTGGTCAGGCGCGCATCTTTCCAGAACCGATTCCACAGAAACAGAAGCCATTGCTCTCTTTCTTCCCATGCCAACCACCTGTCAATTGATAAGTTAGCCCGCTGCAAAGGCAGTATACGTAGGGCGGTAGAGATATGTCAATCGCTGGTTGTGGCAAATGTTGTGGCAAATCTGGATAGTTGACAGAGTATCCATGCAGCCGCTATCATATCCACTATTCACGCCAACCAACCGAAAGGATACTGCTCATTTCCGCCTCCAATGTCCTAGACACCCCCTTTGAACTCGGCGTCTACTCCTTTGTGGAAAACACGCCCGATCCGGAGACGGGTCGTTCCCTCACACCGACCGAGCGGATGTCCAACCTGCTGGAAACCATGGAACTGGCCGATCAGGTGGGGCTGGATGTTTTCGCGCTGGGCGAACATCACCGGCCCGAATTCCTCTCCTCTGCGCCAGCGGTGATTCTGGCTGCCGCCGCAGCCCGCACGCAACGCATCCGCCTCTCCAGCGCGGTGACCGTTCTCAGTTCCGACGATCCCGTGCGTGTCTTCCAGGACTTCGCCACCCTCGACCTCATCTCCCAGGGGCGCGCCGAAGTGATGGCTGGGCGGGGATCATTTATCGAATCCTTCCCCCTCTTTGGCTACGACCTGAAGGACTACAATGAACTTTTCTCGGAGAATCTGGGATTGCTGCTGGCGCTGAACGAAGCAGAGAAGATCACCTGGTCGGGCAAGCACCGCGCACCCTTGAACAATCTGGGCGTCTATCCTCGTCCCCATCAGGAGAAGCTGCCAGTCTGGGTGGCCGTAGGCGGCACGCCAGAATCAGTAGTGCGCGCCGCCAGTCTGGGGCTGCCTATGGCCCTGGCAATTATTGGTGGGATGCCTGAGCAGTTTGCGCCCTTTGTTCAATACTACCGGGAGACAGCTGGCGAGGCAGGTCATGACCCGGATCAACTCCCAATCAGCGTCAACTCCCACGGCTTTATCGCCGACGACTCCAAACAGGCCGCCGACGACTACTGGCCCGGCTACCAGCACATTATGGGCAAGATCGGCCGCGAGCGGGGCTGGCGGGGCACCAGCCGTGCCCAATACGATGCCTCCATCGGGCTGCGCGGTGCGGACTTCATCGGCAACCCGGACGAGATAATCGAGAAGATTCTCTTCCAGCACAACTTCTTCAGCCACCAGCGGCTGCTCCTGCAATTGGGCGTGGGGACGATTGCCCACAGCAAAGTGCTGCGCGCCATCGAACTACTGGGGACACAAGTTGCGCCGGTCGTGCGAGAAGAGATACGGAGAAGAAACGTGATACGTGAGATCGCCGGGTAAGATCGGCTGAGTATACTGTTCTGGAGGACCCAATGCAACCCTGCTTTTCTCTCCGCAGTATTGGTATTGTGCTGGCTATGCTTTTCCTGCTGACTGGGTGTATGCCCTGGGAGCGTGCCGTTCCCACAGCGGGCAGCGAGGGAGTGGGTGATAGCTATTTCCCCCAGCTAGGCAACGGCGGCTACGATACGCTGCACTATACCATTGACCTGGCGGTGGATACGCAAACCAATACGATCAGCGGCACAACCACGATTCGGGCACAGGCCACCCAGTCGCTGAGCGCCTTCAATCTCGACTTTTTGGGGCTGGACATCGCAGAAGTTCAGGTGAATGACCAGATGGTGATCTTCCAGCGTGCGGGCAGTGAATTGACCGTTACACCGGCTGTTGCCCTGACCAACCACGACGAATTTACCGTCGCTATACGCTATAGCGGTGTCCCCCAGCCCGTAAAAGACGCAGCCATTCCCTTTCCCCATGGCTGGGTGAAAATTGAAAAGAGTATCGTCGTCGTCTCTGAGCCATCCGGTGCCATGAATTGGTATCCGGTCAACAACCACCCAAGCGATAAGGCAACCTACACCTTCCGCATTACCGTCGCCAAACCCTATGTGGTGGCGGCCAACGGTCTGCTCCAAGAGGAAATCAACAACGGTAATACCACCACCTACATTTGGGAAGCTGGCGACCCAATGGCAAGCTATCTGGCCACTGTGTCGATTGGCGAATATGTCGTGGAGACAGAAGCAAGCCTGAACGGCGTACCCATTCGCAACTATTTTCCGCCCAATCTTGACCGCAAGATCAGCGCTTCCTTTGATAGAACCGGGGAGATGATCGACTACTTCAGTTCGATTCTTGGCCCTTACCCCTTCGAGGTGTATGGGGTAGTCGTGATCGATGGCGTACTCGACGGCTATTTGGAAGCGCAGACACTCTCACTCTTTGATCGAGACCCCATCGGTGACTGGACTATCCCGCATGAACTGACCCATCAATGGTTCGGCAATAGCATCAGCCTGCACCGTTGGCAGGACATCTGGTTGAAAGAGGGCTTTGCCACCTATTCGCAGGCACTATGGACCGAACACACAAGTGGCATTCGGGCCAGGGATGAAGAATTGCGCGCGATGTACGGGGAAATTGAAAGCCGACAACGGCCCCTGGCAGACCCATCGCCCCAGGAGATGTACGACTTGTCAACGTATGTGCGGGGCGCCTTGACGCTCCACGCCCTACGCGTGCAGGTTGGCGATGAGCACTTCTTCTCCATCCTGCGCACCTATTATGAACGCTTTCGTAATAGCACAGCCAGCACAGAAGATTTCATCGCAGTGGCGGAAGATGTAAGCGGCCAGAAGTTGGATGATCTTTTTGACGCCTGGCTCTATGCCACTGCAATTCCGCCTTTTCCAGTGGGACAGTAGGACAGTGAAACAGCTACTGTCCTGCTGATTTATCCGCTCATTTGCGTCTGCTCGCTGACTTCGGCGTAATAGCCCCCACCGGGCGCGGTCCCCAGCAACGGACGGATGGCCGCCAGCATCTCCGGCGGGATATTCTTCACAGAGGCGCGGTGCACGTCCACGCTCTCCCACACCTCGATCATCGCAAACTTTGTGGGATCGTCCTGGTTGTGCAGCAGTTGACAGGAGATGCTGCCCTCCGAGCCGGTAATGTAGCTACCAGCCGCCAAAGAGCGACATGGGCTGAGCCATGTGGGTCAGCAGCCAGGGCATCTTCTCGTCCGCGTAGGAGTAGGCCACCCATGCACCCACCACCCAAAAGCCGAGGAAGAGGACCAGATAGAGGCGCGCATCTCCAGGCGTAAGCAATGCTGCGGGCGCGACAGCTTTGGCATTCGCCCCTCCCTTACGGTCAAGCTCCGAAGGCTCAAGACGCCGCCCCGCTGTGGGAGAGATAGCAGAGTCAGCCTGTATTTCAGCAGGCAAATCCGTCACGGGCGTTACAGACCAGCGGCCGCGCAGGAGGCCGCTCACCACAGCCGCCCACAGCAAAGTGCTGCGCGCCATCGAATTGCTGGGGACAAAAGTCGCGCCGGTGGTGCGGGAGGAGATCAGAAGGAGAAACGTGAAACGGGAGATCAGCGGCTGATCTCCCGTTTCACGTTTCTCCAAGTGGAAACAATTGCGATACGCCGCCCCAATACACTGCGGCGTAAATTGCCCGATGGATGTTCTGGTGCGTGGTGCGTGAACTGGTAGACAAACTATGCATCACGTCAGCATCAATTGGCTTGTTTGCGCCGGACTGTTTTAGGTTCTAATCACAACCTTCCCCCGGCTATGGGCCTTTTCTACATAACGGATGGCGTCGGCCACTTCGCTCAGGGGCTGAACACGGTCGATGATCGGTTTGAGTTTGCCTGTCTCGATCATCTCCCGCAGATAGTTCAAATCTGGTTGGCTACGTTTTGTACCCAGCATAACCATTGACTGGCTCACAAAGGAATTCATCAAGGATGCCTGGATGATCCGACTCAACGGGCCGATCCAACGGCCTTTCGATTCTCCACTGCTCAAGACCAGTTTGCCCTGGGGTGTGAGGGCGCGTCGGCAGCGGGCCGGTGAATCCATCCCACCCAACTGAAGGATCACATCGAACTTCGGGCTGGTTTGGGTGAAATCCTGCCGGGTATAGTCGATCACTTCGTGCGCGCCCAGGGAACGCACCAGTTCCACATTGGGGGTGCTGCACACACCGGTCACGTGCGCGCCCATCTCTCTGCCAATCTGCACGGCAAAAGTGCCGATCCCACCAGAAGCGCCGATGATCAGCACCCGCTGCCCGGCCTGTAGCTGCCCGCTGTCCCGCAGCCCTTGCAACGCGGTCAGGGCAGCCAGGGGGACAGCCGCGGCCTGTTCGAAGCTCAGATTGGCTGGTTTGATCGCCATAGCGGACTGGGGGGCCGAGAGATATTCGGCAAAGGCCCCATCGGCAAAGCCATAGACTTGATCGCCGGGCTGAAAACTGGCTACATCTTTGCCCACAGCCTCCACCTCTCCGGCAAAGTCCACGCCCAGCCGGTTGTTCTTGGGGGCACGTAGCCCGGCCACCAAGCGCATAAAATAGGGTTCCCCACGCACGAAGTGCCAGTCATAGGGGTTGACGGCAGCCGCCCGCACCCGCACCAATACCCCGTCGTCGGTCACGATCGGCTTCTCGACCTCTTCCAACTTCACAACGTCCGGCGAACCGTATTTGTAATAGACAATTGCCTTCATTTTTCGTCTCCTCGATGGGTGATAAGTGAAACTCAGTCAATCTGCAGAATAGGAAAAGACCTCTTCCAACGGCACAGCAAAGACCTGGGCAATGCGGAAGGCCAATTCCAGCGAAGGCGAATACTTGGCCTTTTCCATGGCGATGATCGTCTGTCGGGTGACGCCCACCCGGTCAGCCAGCTCAGCCTGGGTCATTTCGTTGTGGTGGAAGCGCAATTCCCGGATATTGTTGGTGATCTGCCCTTTGTCCATTCTAAAATCCTCGCCGATAGAAGAGAAGACGAGCGCTGTCCCCGACAACCTGGGCCACCAATCCAAAAAAGATGAGAGAGGTAAACATCACCAGAGGCGGTTGACCAAAGACAAAGGTGAGCATCGAAATCAGAACTCCCGTAGAGGAGAGTGCATAGGTGATCCGCGTGCCGCGCAGGTCGATGAGTCGGTCCCGCTCGTCAGCGATATCTTCCAGCACAGGCTCCTTCTTCGTGCGGATGGCTTCGATGATCGCTGAGACGATATGGGTCAAAATTGTGGCCAGAATTGTGACGACGATTGCCAGGGCGATGACAATTCCCGCCAGGCGGAAGAGCTCCGCTTCCACGAATCTGTCGGCGCGGACCAGCTGCAGAACCTGAATCAGAAAGAATACAAGGATGAGCGAGAAGTTGACCAGTGATACGGCGAAATTTTTTTCTTGAAAGGACATGGTTTCCCATCCATCGGTTGGTTTCAAGCGCATTGGTAAAATACAACATACACAGTGTAATATATTTTTTACATCGTGTCAAGTATTTATTACACAAAAACAAAGACTCCCGAATCGATCAGTCGATTCGGGAGTCTGCAAAAGGTTCGCCTGGGTTGTTGTGGCGATTTACAGCGTCCGCTCTCCCCGCAGATAGGCCACCCAATAGACACCGGCCACCAGCAGCGAGCCGCCGACGATATTGCCCGCAGTGACGGCCAGCAGATTGGCAACGACACCGGAGAGGGGGATGCTGTTTTGCTGATCCAGCCACAGTCCGTAGGGAAGGAAGAACCAATTGGCGATGGAATGTTCCAGCCCCAGCACCACAAAGGCGGTGATGGGGAAAAGAATGGCCGCAATTTTGTCGATGACGCTGCGCCCGCCCATAGCCAGCCAGATCGCCAGACAGACCAGCGCATTGCAGAGTACACCCCGGGCGAAGGCTTGGCCCAGCGTGAGAGAACTTTTGGCGAGGGCGATCTGGAGAGCCGTTTCGCCCACCCCGCCGCCCGCCAGAGAGGCGAGGTCTGCCCAGGCCACAAAGACAACCGTAGCCAGACAGCCGATAGCATTGCCGACATAGACGATAGCCCAATTGCGCGCCAGGGCACCACTGCTGATCAACCGGCTGGCCCAGGCCATAGCCAGCAGATTATTGCCGGTGAAGAGCTCTGCCCCAGCTACTACCACCAGAATCAGGCCGAGGGAGAAGCTCACGCCGCCCAGCAGACGGGTGAGCCCAAAACCGGCGGTGGAACTGGTGATAACCGCAGTGAAAAAGATCGCCCCAATCGAAACGAAGGCACCGGCCAAAATCGCCAGGACAAGCAGCTTCAGTGAGCCGGTCTGGGCCTTGGCGACGCCCAGGCTTTCGACCTTACGAGCAATCTCGGCGGGCGGATAGGCGTCCGCCAGAAAATTCTGTTCCATACCTTTCGCTCAACCCTCTCCGGTGGTCGTTGTCAAACTACTTTGTGCCGATATAATTCGAGTCCCCAGCTCCCGCAACACATGCAGTTGGATGTTGGGCGCTTTGGCAAAGGCGAAACCCTGATAGGATGCCAGCCAGCCCCTCTCTTCACTGGTCGTTATGTCGCGCCAGGGGATGAGCAGAGGCGGATGTCCCACGCGAAAGAGGGGGAAGACCGCCAGATAGAGACCCTCCCTGTTTGTGCCGATTGTCAGGCAGCCTTTGTATCTCGCCCAGCCCATATACCCGGTCTGAAACTCCCACTTTGTGCCGGAGAAATCGGCTGGGGCGCGGTAGTGCGTGGCCAGGCGCGACCAACCGCCGATCCGGGCAAGCAGAAAACATACGAAGATCCATAGCCCGACAAAACCGATAATGAAGATGGGAGGCAGAAGCAAAAAAGCGTTTTCGTTTTGCATGGAATCTCCACTTGAAGCTCATCAGGCCACACGAGTAGTAGACTGCAGCGTAAATCGGCCAGTGGTTTTTCTGGTACGTGATGCGAACACTGGTACACGAACTACGCACCGCGACATTAGCTATTGGCGCATATACGCTGGGCTGTATTCGTGTCGTGTCAAGGCTGATTGGACGGAAACCCGAGGAGAAGGCAGACCGGGTGGAGTGCCGCACACCATCGTGCGGCCCGAAGCGGCACGAGGGCGTGCCTGACTCCTCATCCATCATTTCACACCACTCCCCGCTGACAATACAAAAATCAGTAGAACGCAATAGCTGCCCCCGCCTCCTGTACCTATCAAAGAGTGGCAGGCTTTCAATCTATTCGTCGCTGGTCACCCGTTTCGCATATCGCAGCTCTGAATTCGGTGTCAGACTGCTCTGCATCGCCACAAGTTGATTTCCCACCCCTTGCCGAACGCGCAATCGAACTGCGGGCAGCTTCGCAAAGGTGAAATTCAGGTAGGTGAAGCGCCATACCTTCTGTTCTGTAGTAGTTATATCGCTCCACGGGATCAAAAGAGGCCGATGTCCTGTGCGAAAGATGGACGACACAGCCATGTACAGGCCATCGGCATTTGCACCGAGGATCAGAATAGATTTGTAGCTCACCCAGCCTACACGCCCACTCTGCGACGCCCATTGGGTTCCTGAAAATGTGCTCCGGGCGCGATAGTGAATAGCCAGACGAGACCAGCCGCTGGCCCTGGAAAGCAGAAAGCAGACGAATTTCCAAACGCCGATAAAACTGATGATAACCAGTACAAAGAGCAAGATGATTTCCATTTGTATCACACCTCCGTGGAATTGTTTTGGTTCTCACACATTTAACGACTTTCCCGTTTGGGTCTGATCTGGTTGACAATCCACTCGGCTACCAAAAGGTTCGGGATCCAGCTCAACCACGCCACCGCGATATAGCCGTTGATAAACTCGACCCCTGCCACCTGAAAGACAACCTGCCACAAGCGGAGCGTAACCGCGGCAAAAGTCAGCGCATAGGTGCGGATCATCCACTGGCGATGGAGTTGGATCTCCCGTTTACGAATATACCGGTAGGCCATAAACCCGCACAACAGCCAGAGGAGAGCCAATGAGGCAAATCCCAGCCGGGCAGGCAATCCTCCATAGGCCAGGAAAGCCATATACAGCCCCGCCAAACCACCCAAGAGAACACCCAGAAGATAGATTCGTCCCAGCCAACGATGCAAATTCAGGTAGCGGTTGGTGATGATTTTGGGCAAGAATTGAAATGGGCCAATGATTGTAGCCAACATAGCGCCCATGATATGGATCAGAATGCCGGCTGTGTGGGCAAGATAAACTGCCCGCTGCTCCGGGAAATAGACCTCTGGATTTAACGTCAGATAGCGGCTGGCCAGAATAAACATCAGCAAAGCCAATAGAGTCATAACACTCCAGCCCACGCTCTTTAGTATACGGCCGCTTAGCGAGGTGGCGTTTTGGGTCGCTTTCATTATTCCTCCTTGTGGATGATCCCTGCGATTGCCCTTACTCATATCCCAACACTTTGCTGACCGCCTCCAGGAAGAAATAATCCCCCCACATGACACTCTCGTTCACCCCCAGCCCCCGGCGCTCGTGATACATCCCCTGCTTCAGCACACCCTCCCAGCCCGGCGTCTCGTTGGCAAGAAATTCTGGACCGGTCAGGGTGTCCACTATTTGCAGAGCGTAGTCCTGATAGAGTCGGGACTTCAACGGGTCGCCGGTAAGGCGGCTCAAATTGATCAACCCGCTGGCCGCGATGGCCGCCGCGGAGCTTTCATAGGGGTTGCGGGGATTTGTCTCGGCCCAGTCGTTGGGCGGCACGCCATTGGCCCCCGTCTGCTCGATGTAAAACTGGGCGTTGAGTTCAGCTGTCTGCAAATAGCGGGCATCTTTGGTAAAGCTGTAGGCGGTGCCAAAGCCGTAGAGCGACCAGGCCAGCCCCCGTGCCCAGGAGGAATCGTCCCGCCAGCCCTGATGGGTGCTTTGACGGATGAAATCACCCGTCTCCAGATTGAAGAGTCCCTCGTGGCTGGTGCTGCCGTCGCCCCGCACCAGATAGCGGCGGCTGGTCAGGCAGTGGCGGTTGGCGATGCTGAGAAGATCGGCGTCGTTGCTTTGCAGGGCGGCGTAGAAGATAATCCCCACATTCATCATAATATCAATGAAAAGACTCTCGTCGGCCACAAAAGAGCGCAGGTATTGGCCCTTCTCTTTGAAGCGCAGCCCCATCGTCTTGCCCGCCTGGATGACCGTCTCGTTCAACACCGGGTCGCCGGTCAGTTCGTACCAGCGCCGCCAGGTGGACCAGAAGAGAAAGCCCAGATCGTGAACGTTGCGGTCCCACTTGCGCTCTTCCAGATGGCGGGAGTAGTCTTCGGCCTTCTCTCGAAAATAGGCGTCGCCCGTGTGCCGGTAGAGCAGCCACAATTGACCGCCTAAAAAGCCCTCGCACCAATTGGTCCAGGCTTCACCCCCGTGCTTCCACTTGCCGTTCTGGGTGTACATCGGGAAATAGTCCGGGTGGTTCTCTACCAGAGCGCTCAATTGACCCGCGGCGAAATCCATGGCAGTGCGGCATTTCTCTTGCAGCCGGGCAATATCGGTCATTGTTTTGTCTCCAAAGGTGGGTGGTCATGTAGCAATATGTGGTGTAAAATTGTACTACAGTTCAGCAGTATCCTCAATTGGAGCACAGATTTCTAGAGCAATCACAGATGTTCACAGATCATATCTGTATAAATCCGTGCCCATCTGTGTTTGTCTGCGTTCACCTGTGGCCCTTCCACCAATAGGAGAAAATCGTGGCAGACAAACCCAATGTCATCATCTTCTTCACCGACCAGCAGCGTTGGGACAGCACGGGCGTGCATGGCAACCCCCTTGACCTGACACCCAACTTCGACCGCATGGCCCGCCAAGGAACCCATCTGCACACGACCGTCACCTGCCAGCCCGTCTGCGGCCCTGCCCGTTCCTGTCTGCAAACCGGGATGTACGCCACCAATACCGGCTCCTTCCGCAATGGCATTCCCCTGCGCCCGGATTTGCATACTTTGGCCCAATCCTTCGCGGCGGGTGGCTATGACACAGGCTACATCGGCAAGTGGCATCTGGCTCCCAACGAGTATGTAGGCCCGGTTCCTTCAGAGCATCGGGGAGGCTACGACTATTGGCTGGCCTCGAATCTGCTGGAATTCACCTCCGATGCCTACGATATGGTCATGTACGACAACAACCAGCAGCCGGTGAAACTGCCCGGCTATCGAGTGGACGCCCAGACCGACGCGGTGATCCGCTACATCGACAGCCACCAGGAGAATCCCTTTTTCCTCTTTATCTCCTACATCGAACCCCATCACCAGAACCACCTGGACGACTATCCCCCGCCAGACGGCTACCGGGAGCGCTACGCCGGCCGCTGGACGCCGCCGGATCTGGCCGCGTTGGGCGGCTCGTCCCAGCAGCATCTGGGCGGCTATTGGGGAATGATCAAGCGGCTGGACGAGGCGTTGGGACGAATGACCGATGCACTGAAAAGTCTGGGGATGCTGGAGAATACGGTCATCCTCTACACGACGGATCACGGCAGCCACTTCAAGACCCGCAACGACGAGTACAAGCGCTCCTGCCACGAGGCATCTGTGCGCCTGCCCACCGCGCTGATCGGGCCGGGCTTCACCGGCGGCGGCGAGATTCGCGAGATGATCAGCCTGGTCGATCTGCCCCCCACCCTCCTGGACGCGGCCGGGCTGCCCATCCCGGCGCAGATGGAGGGGCGATCCGTGCTGCCCCTGGTCAACCGGCAAGCAGTGGACTGGCCGGAGGAAGCTTTTATCCAGATTAGCGAAAGCCAGGTGGGGCGGGCTGTGCGCACCGCACGCTGGAAGTACGGGGTCACCGCGCCGGACAAGAATGGCAACCGGGATTCAGGTTCGGACGATTACGTGGAGCAATATCTCTACGATTTGGAGTACGACCCCTACGAATTGACCAATCTGGTCGGCTGGGAGAGCCACCGCCAGGCCAGCGATGTGCTGAAAGCGCGGCTGATCCGCCGGATGGTGCAGGCGGGCGAGGCCCCACCGGTGATCCACAACGCGCCAGTGATTCCGAAGGGCCAACGCAAAGTGAGTGACGCGGAGGCCCATTCGTAGCAAAGGAGGAGCCGATGAAAAGCCAAAGTCCCCGGCACGTCACGTTTAGCAACGGTGTAATTGTGGCGTACCGACTCGCTCGAAAAGAAAGTGTCGGGGACTTTCAGCCGGAGGCTGAATAGCTACCCCGCTCCGAATGAAAGGAGCGCAAAATGGATACTCTCCTTCACCTCTCGCTCCTCGGCCACTTCTCTGTGACGCGTGGGGGCGCAGCGGTCACTGGCTTTGAGTCGAACAAAGTGCGCGGGCTGCTTGCCTTTCTGGCCGTGGAGCAGGACATCCCCCACAGCCGCGCTGCCCTGACCGGACTGCTCTGGCCCGACTGGCCGGAGCAGTCGGCGCGCCGCAATCTAAGCCAGGCTCTTTTCAATCTGCGCCAGACGCTGGGCGATCCCGCCGCCGAGCAGCCGCTACTGCTCGTCTCGCGCCAGGAGATACGCTGGAACCCGGCTGCCCCGGTCTGGGTTGATCTCCACACCTGTCTGGACGCCCTGCCCCGCGCCCACGCGCCAGCGGATACCACCCGCCTGCCAGAGGTGAGCGCGCTTTATCGGGGGCCGCTGCTTGACCAGTTCGTTTTGGAAGATAGCGATCTCTTTCAGAACTGGCTGCTGACCAAACGGGAGTGGCTGCACCTGCGGGTACTATCCGCGCTGCATCTCTACGCCCAGACCCTTCTCGACCGCGGGCCAGCCAGCCACGACGAAGCCCAGGCCGTCATCAGTCAACAACTGGCGTTGACCCCCTGGCGGGAAGAAGCCCACGCCCAGATGATGCACCTGCTGGCTGCCCGCGGTCAACGCGGCGCGGCCCTGGCCCAGTACGAGCTTTGCCAGCGCATTTTGGCCGAAGAAGTGGGCGCACAACCGGGCGACGCCATCCGTACCCTGCACCAGCAAATACAGAACGGTCTCTGGCAGCCGCCTCTGCCCACGCCCGCCACACAGTCTACCCCTCCTCCTGCCCTGGCAGAGAACCCACCTGTCCGCCAGCCTGCGCCCTTTTTGTCCAAACTGCCTCTTCCGGCCACGCCTCTTCTGGGCCGGGACGAACTGTTGGCCCAGATTGCCGGGTTGCTTGAACAGCCAGATTGTCGTCTGTTGACGCTGGTGGGGCCGGGTGGAATCGGCAAGACACATCTGGCGATCCAGGCGGCTAGAGACGGCGGTGGGCGCTTTGCCGGGGGCTGCGTCTTTGTGGCTCTGGTCGATCTGGAAAATGTCCCGGCCAGCCAGGGCAACGGCTATCTGGTCCAGGCCATCGCCAGCGCGCTGCAACTGAACTTTGAGGGCCAATCGCTACCCCAGACCCAATTGCAGACCTATCTGGCCGGGCGCGAGTTGCTGATCTGTCTGGATAATTTTGAACCGTTGATTGCCAGCGCGCCTCTGCTGGGGCAGTTGTTGGGGGTTGCTGTGGGGTTGAAGTTGCTTGTAACCAGCCGGGAACGGCTCAACCTGGCCGAGGAGTGGCTTCTGCCGGTGGACGGGCTGGCCGTTCCCGATCATCTGCCCGCGGCGGGGGAAGCCCTGACCGACTATGCCCACCGTTACAGCGCGTTGGCACTTTTCTGCCAAAGCGCGCAACGGGTGGCGCCGACCTTCCATCTGGACGCCGCCAACGCGCCCGCCGTCGTGCGCATCTGCCAACTGGTGGACGGGATGCCTCTGGCCCTTACACTGGCCGCGGTCTGGGTGCGCCATCTCTCCTGCGCCGAGATAGTCCAGGAGATCGAGCAGACGGTCGATTTTTTGGCGAGCGCGGGACGCAACGCCCCTGCCCGCCACCGCAGCATTCGGGCAGTCTTTGACTATTCCTGGCAGTTGCTGACCGGTGACGAGCAGCAGGCTCTGGCCCGGCTGTCCGTCTTCCCCCAGAGTTTTTCGCGCGCCGCGGCCCAAGAGATCGCAGCCACTTCTCTCGTCACGGTGAGCGGGCTGGTGGATCGCTCTCTGCTGCGGCGCACAGAGAGCGGGCGCTATGAACTTCATCCACTCTTGCGCCAGTTTGCCAGCGAGCATCTGGAGCGGATGACCGGTCTGGCCCAGGCTGTGCAGCAGGCCCACGCCGGCTGGTTTGGCCGCTGGCTGGCTGCCCATCTGGTCGGGCTGAGCGGCCACCAGCAGCAGGCGGCTCTGATTGCGGTGGAAACCGAGAGCGAGAATATCCGCGCTGGCTGGCGTTTTGCGGTGGATAGCCGCGCCGTCGGGTTGTTCGACGCCTATGCGCCGGGCATTTTCCATTTCTACAATCTGCGCGGCTGGTATCGGGAAGGCGTGCAGATTTTTGACGAGGGGATCGCGGCCCTGCGCGCGGTTGGCCCAGTGGCTGGCGCGCCAGAAGCACTGGCGGCTCTGCTTATCCACCAGGCCCAATTCTATCACCGGCTGAATCGGCTGGAAGCTGCCCAGGCACTCCTAACGGAAGCCCTGCCCCAGGTGCGCTTGCAGAACAGGCCCGGCGAATTGGGCTTTGCCCTCAACGCGCTGGGATTGAACGCCTATATGCGCGGGGAGTATGCCGAGGCGCGGCTACCCTACGAGGAAGCTCTGCGCCATTTTCGTCAGTTGACGGAGCCGGCCGGGATTGCCACCGTTCTAAACAATTTGGGCAATCTGGCCGCGACTGTGGACGAGAGCCAGGTGTACGCTGAGGCCAAAGCTTTTTACCGGGAGGCAATTGAGATTGCCCGAACCACAGGAAACTTGCAGGAGCTTGCCAGCGGGCTGCTCAATTTCGGCACAACGGAGCACGTAAATCGTGCCTATGCCCAGGCCCGGCTCTACTACGAAGAGAGTATTCAGGTGGCGCGGGTCATCCGCAGCCGTCGTCTGCAAGCCATCGGGCTGACCAATTTGGGCGAGGTTCTGCTGCGCCTGCACGACCCAGCCGCGGCGCGCAGGACGCTGGAAGATGCCCTGGCGCTCAAGCAGGCGTTGGGAGATTCGCGCGGGCTGGTCTATACGCTCAATGTCCTGGCCGGGATAGACAAAGAGATGGGTGATCCGGCGACGGCCTGTCGCCGCTGGCTGGAGGCTGCCCGCTTGGGGCTGGCGGTGCAGGCCATTTCCCCCACACTGGACGCACTGCTGGAGTTGGCTGAATTGCTGGCCGACGCATTGGTGGAAGAGAGCGAGAGGAAAGGCGAAAGTCGAGCGGGGGCGGCTCAATTGGCGCTGGCGGTTCTGCTGCATCCGGCCAGCGAAGGCCACGTGCGCAACGAGGCCCAGGCGCTATTGGAGCGGCCTGCTCTGCGCCCGACCGATGACGAGCGCAGGCAATGGGAGGCGAGGGTCTTTATCCGCGATATCGGTGGACTGTTGGCGGATCTGTTTGGTGGGGTATAGTTGTTCAGGTAATTATTGGTAGGGGCGCTTGCTTGCTGCGCCCGGCACACCGGCGACGGGCGCAGCAAGCAGCGCCCCTACAGTGAAAATCTTTATCTGTAAAACTATAGAAGACAAAATCCCCGGCACTTCGGAAAGTGCCGGGGATTTTGGGACTTTGTATTCTTATTTGCATTCTTACTCGTCTTCGTCCCCGCCCAGCAGTTGGTCGTCGTCCATCCCACCACAAAGCTGGTCGTCGTCACAACCGCCGTCCAGACAGACGATCTGCGGGCCGGGTGCAATTGGGGGGGCAACAGCGAGCGCAGGTCCGCCTTGAAGGGTGTCAGCGCCCGATCCCCATGTGTCACCGTCCGCGTCCCGATATCCATCACCATTCACGTCCCCAATTTCGGGGGCACCAGGAAATATCTGGGCAGGAGCGACCACAGGGCCACCATGAAGGGAATCAGCGCCTCCCTCCCCGTAGATGTGCGCAGGAGCGGCCTGCGTGTTGCCTTGATATCCGTCACCGTCCGAGTCGTTTGTCGCTTGGGAAGGAGCGATCTCGACGGCACCAGGAAATATCTGGGCAGGAGCGACCTCCGGATTGCCTGGATAAATGTGCGCAGGGGCGATTTCGAGAGTGCCTGGATGGATGTGGGGTCCGCCGCCGGGGCCGGCTCCTTGCAGGTTGGCTGGTGGAACGCCTGCCGCACCCAGCGGATCAGTGGTGAGACCTGCGGAAGCCGGAGTTGCCAGCAGAGCGATCAGCATACATACGAGAGTTGCCTGGAGAAAGAGTCGTCGCATCATTGGGAGATTGTCCTTTCGTGAATTCCTGTTTTACACTTTGTCTGTTGGAGCCGTTTGCTCTGGCATCAGTGTAACCCACGGCTGTCAGGGGATTCTCAGGCAATCAGCCCTTTGCAGCCGGGTTGTATCAGGAGTTTATCAGGAATCTACTGCCCAATTCCATTGACACGATGTTGGAAGGAATTCGCCCGCCTATCGCGGCCAAAAAACCAGCCTGTCAGCTACACTCGAATCTGTGCCCACATAAATTGCATACCAAAGAGGATATTTCCTATGGCCGAACTGAAAACCCAAAAGAACGACGCCAGCGTGGATGCCTTTCTCCACACCGTAGACGAGAAGCGGCAGGAGGATTGCTTTGCCCTGCTGGAATTGATGGGGGAAGTGACGGGCGCGCCTGCCACAATGTGGGGAAGCGCGATCGTCGGTTTTGGCAATTATCACTACACCTATGCCAGCGGTCGGGAAGGCGATTGGTTTGCGGTCGGCTTCTCCCCGCGCAAGCAGAATCTGACCTTATACATTATGGCCGGATTTGACCGCTATGAAGAGTTGCTGGCAAAGCTGGGCAAACATAGCATCGGAAAGTCTTGTCTCTACGTCAAACGGCTGGCCGATGTGGATATGGATGTATTGGGTCAACTGGTCGAGGCATCGGTAGCTCATGTCAAGGCCACGAATAGCTGAGGTAACTAAACAGGCCACTATCCGCATAGGCAGATATCTTTCTGGCAGGCCGATCAGTCGAGGACGGGCCACGCCCAGGTGCGGTCTGAGTAGGTGAAAGCCGCACGTCGGCGTGCGCCACTCCTGGACAACAGACGAAAGGCTGGGCGGCTGTATAGTTACAATAATTCGTGCTTTCGTGCACAAGCGCAGAACTACCCAACTGCTGTTCCGCGCAGAATAACCGGTTCTAGATTAGCAATCTCTTCGTCCAATGGGAAGTAGGGCCGGGTCAGCTTCTCAAAGCGGACGTTTCGCACGGTGGCCGGCGTCGGTCCGGGCGTTGCCAGGATATAGACAGCCTTGGCAAAATCCCCGTAGGCCATGCGGTAGTTCATCGGATTCTTGGCGACTATGAATTTGGCTGTGGCCGGGTCCAGACCCACAGCCTGGAATTGCTCGTCCCGCCAATCGTAGGTAGCGAAGGTTGTGATCAGAATACGCGCGCCACCCACAACCAGCACCGCAGACGGCCCCATCTCCCCCTCTACCCCTTCAAAGATTCCCCCGACATAGCGAAAACGCCCATCGCTCAAGCGCTCCACTCGGCCCGTCACAGCCAGGGATTCCCCCCAGCGCGGGTCTTGTTTGTGGCCCAGTTGAAGAGTGACACCTGCGCCGACGCCAGCTCGCTGGCAGGCGGCGGCGGCATCCGGGTCCACCACTGGGATGAGGCTGGCTGCATCCGGCGCGGCCCGGAGCAGAGCAGCCAGGGAAGCGATACTGTCGCCTGCCGCGCCGCCACCGCAACAGTCGGCTGTCTCTACCAGCAGTACAGGCCCACCCGTCACCCGCAGGCCATCGGCCACCGCGTCGGCGGGAGTCCAACTCTGGGGTTCCAACTCGAAACGGCGCGCCCAGTAGTCCAGAGCCAACTGGCTGGCAATTGCCACAGAGCGGTCCATATCCCCGTCCGTGATGACCAGTGCGCCGCTGCCCATGCCCGGTTGGTCCAGATAGGGGTGGACCAGAAAGAGGCTGGTGGAGAGTATACCCGGCTGGCCCTCATAGGCTTTGGTGCGTCGCATCAACTGGGCGAATGGGTCATCGCCGTGGGTGGAGCCGCGGATAGCTCCGGTGATGACCGGCACTTTGGCCATCGCCATCGCCGGGCGGCAGCGACCAGCCAGAATATCCACAAGCATCTGCGCGCCCCGCTGGCCTGTGGTGTATGCATCGGCGTGGGGATAGGTTTCCCAGGCCAGAAGTGCGTCGGCATTGGCCACCATCTCGGCAGTGACGTGGGCGTGCAGGTCTAGGGTTGCCACAATCGGAATCTCCGCCCCCACAATGGCACGCACTGCCTGAATCAGATCACCCTCCAAGTCGCCGGTGCCTTCCGCCGCCGCCGCGCCGTGCAGAGGCAGCAGTACACCGTCCACAGGCAGGGCAGCGGTCAGCCGATCCAGCAGTTCGCCCTTCAGTTGGGCGTAGCAGTCAGCAGTCAGCGGGCCGCCGGGGCTGGTGCTGGCGAAGAGAAGAGGCACAGGCGTGCAATTTTCCCGGCGCAGAAGCTCCAACATTCCACCCATCACGCCCTTATCCACAGCCAGAATTTCGTCGCCCCGGCGCAGTTCATAACGCTCAAACCAGCCCAAATCGATGGGTACACCGCCCAGTTGGTTACATTCCGTGAAGATGGAGCCGACGGCGATACGCGGATATTTCTTGTCCATTGGAATTTCCTCATTTTCTCGAGATGAGCGCTGACAACATTGGGGGGAAATGATTTACCAGCCATGCAAAGAGCGAGACAAATATATTATGATTATCTACCTGTGAATCTTTGCATCCAGAATGGTTTTTTGGGTACGTTCATGTCATAATCCTCCGGTAAACCGATGCCACTGCTCTACCGAAAGGTCGATTGTTCGTCCAGTATACCACCCCCGGAGCTTCCCATGCGACCCAACATTTTGTGGATTTGTACGGATCAGCAGCGCTACGACACGATTGGCAGCCTCAACAACCCGTATGTGCAGACGCCGAATATCGATCGGCTGGTGGCGGAGGGGGTCGCATTCACCCACGCCTACTGCCAAAGCACCATCTGCACCCCCAGCCGGGCCAGTTTTTTGACGGGAACCCATCCCACCCGCACGCGGACTACGCGCAACGGCAACGAGGCAATGGCCCCCGGCCATCCCCCACTGGTGACGAAGCTGCTGGCCGACGCGGGCTACGACTGCGGGCTGATCGGCAAGCTGCACCTGAGCAGCGCTTACCGACGCATCGAGCGGCGCACGGATGACGGCTACCGCTACTGGCAGTACAGCCACGCGCCCAGGGACGACTGGGCGACGGGCCACGACTACGCGGATTGGGTGCGGGCCAAAGGCTACAGTCTGAAGGAGCTGACCCAGAGCCTGGATGGCGTACCTGCCGAACTCCATCAGACCACCTGGTGCGCAGAGAAGACTATCGACTTTATGCGGGAAGATCGGGGGGGGCAGCCCTGGCTGGCTTCGGTGAACATTTACGATCCCCACCCCCCCTTCAATCCGCCCGCCGTCTACCGGGCCAGATTTGTTCCAGCCCAGATGCCCGGTCCGCTCTTCCGGGAGAGCGACATCGCCCAGCAGGAGGCCCTCGCCGCCATTGACTTCCAGTCTCGGGTACGCCACCCCAACGATCTCGACATCAAAAGCCCGGTGGTGGCCCGTTCGCCCCTGAACGCTGATGGGCTGGATTCCGAGGCTCCCGGCCAGCGCGACGCCCGCACGTTACAGGCCGCGTACTATGCGATGATCGCACTGATCGACGACGCGGTGGGTTCGATGCTGGCTGCACTGGAAGAGACAGGCCAGCGGGAGAATACGGTGGTCATCTTCACCAGCGATCACGGGGAGACACTGGGGGATCACGGGCTGATCGAAAAGGGCTGCCGTTTCTACGAGGGTCTGGTGCGGATTCCGTTGATCTGGTCGTGGCCGAACCACTTCCCGGCGGGGCTGGTGAGCGACGGGCTGGTGGAACTGACCGACAAAGCCCCCACGCTGCTGGAGCTGGCGGGCGAACCAATCCCCGGCCATATGCAGGGGAAATCCCTGTTGCCCATTCTGACCGGCACGGCTTCGCCCACCGAACACCGGCCCAGCGTGCGCAGTGAATACTTCGACGCGCTGGACCACGGGGATCACAGCCGGGCCAGCATGCTGCGCAACCGGCGCTACAAGCTGGTGGTTTATCACGGCCACGGCTTGGGCGAGTTGTACGATTTGCAGGACGACCCCGGCGAGTTTGTCAATCTGTGGGATGACCCGGCCCATCGTTCGGTGAAGATGGAGATGCTGATTGAGAGCTTCGATGGGCTGGCCGCCGCAGTGGATGTGGGGACGGAGCGCATCGGGCCGATGTGAGAAGGAAACATAAGCAGTGAGACGTGAGATCAGGTCGAGTGGTCTCACGTCTCACGCCTCTCTCCTTACGCTTCCGTTGCGGAATCAGTAGAATCCGTCGGCTCAGTTTCCTCTGCTTTAGCTTCCGCGGGCGGCACAGGCGCAAAAAAGCCGATGACCGTCATTAGCAACCCAACGCCGATGAAGGAGACGATGCGGGCGACAGTGCCCGTCCCGGCCAAATCCACAAAAAAGAGCTTGAGGACGGTAAGGCCCAGCAGCCCGCCACCCAGCATCCAGACCCAGCGCACACCGCGCCGGGTGGCCCCGAACATCAGCACAAGGGCCAGTACACCCCAGACAATCGCATAGGCCGCTTGCAGCAGGGGCGTATCAAAAAGAGACGCAAAGCGGTAGGGCACGCCCTGCCAGTGGTGAACTGTGCGCGCCATCTCCACATTCAGCCAGAAGAAGATCAGGAATATCACGCCCAGGCGGGCAGCTTTGACCAGCTGCAACGGAAAATTCAGATGCTTCAGGTGTTGCAGCCAGAGCAGCAGCAGCCCCAGAACAGCCAGATTCGCCAGCCCCAGGGGATTGAGGACGGGAATGTATGGCAGCCAGCCGGTCCCACCGGAGAAACGGGCATTCACATCCAGACTCCACCCGGCCAGGATGAGCGCGGGCAGGATCAGCAGCGGCCCCACATAGAGCCGATAGTGGCGGGCGGTGGGCCAGGCCAGGTATTGACCGGCTCCGATCACCGCAGCCATCAGCAGGACAAACCAGACAGGCCAGAGCGCAGACGCGTAGGTGTTGGCAACCACCTCTTCCCAGTGGAGGGGAAGGCGCTCCACAACCGTTGCGAAGATTTGGGTCGTGCCGATCAATCCGATCAGCCAGAGGCCCACCGCGTGATAGAGGCGCTGCCAGCTCTCCCCATCCCAACGCCGCAGAACAAAAAAATGGACGACGAGCGCCAGGGGCAAGGCATACCAGCCGCCATAGGCGAAGGGCGGATCGCCCACAGCCAGCCCGCCCAGATAGACCAGGGCGGTGATCAGCCAGAGGGCCAGCCAGGGCAGACGCATGCCTTGCCACGCCAGCCTGCCCCCGACTACTTCTCCGACCAGACAGGAGATCGCGACAAAAGTGAGCGCCCCGGCCAGGAGATATTGGGGATCGTAAAGTTGGGTGATGATCACAGCTTCCAGCAGACCGCCCCCATACCACCAGAACAGCCCGTAGCTGGTCAGCAGCCAATGCAGCCAGCCGTGCAAGGGAGTGGAGACGGCAGGCTGTGACCTTTGGCTGGCGAGAAAGAACCAGCCGCTGGCAAAGCCGGAGAGGGCCACCACCAGCGCACCCATATAGTAAGAATTGAAAATCGGCGGCGGCTCACCCGCATCAAAAATCGTGTCGGCCATATAGACGAGCAGAGCTACACCCGCGGCCACCTGCAGGAAGGGGCCGAAGAATTGATGGAAGCGCTGCTGCTGGCGCAGCCCCAGCCAGACCAACGCCGCGCCTTCGATGGCCCACAGATAGGCGGTGGTGTCGTTAGCAAAGGCCAGGGGCACGGCCAGGGAGAGCAGGATTGTGCCGAGCGGGACAAAGACCTGGGCCAGCGGACGGAAATTCGGCTCGTGTGTGCGCTGTAACCCGGCCGCCAGGAGCAAATAGAGCAACCCCGCGCCGGCCGCACTCCAGGCCAGCCCATAAGGGAAATCCGCCACCAGAGGCGTTTGCAGAGCCAGTGCGACCAGAGGTGTCCCAAAGATCAGCGGGCCATCCACAAAACCGAGCAGCGCGGGGGGCTGGCGGCGGGTGAAGAGGATGGCG
>CAMDQF010000071.1 GCA_945905745.1 Litorilinea aerophila | reverse complement strand
AAACTGCTGGCTGCTTTGATCCGTAGAATTTGTTCTTTCCGTTGGGCGATTGTCATCAGGGTTTCTCCTTTGCATGGATTTTCCCTGATTATTACCCCCAACCTGCTCTCAGTCAATGTGGCGAATAATTCGTGACACTAACGAGATTGTAATACTTTTCGATAGAGAGTTGACGTATTCTATTTAAAGACGTAATTGAACTACACTCGATTCCGCAACTTTTAGTGATAGGGAGTGGCTATGCTACATACATTTTTGGTTATTCTACGCAAACGCAGGATTCTGATTGCTGTTCTGCTCGTCTTACTGACTGTCGCTGCCTTTATGCCTGTGTTTAGTGCGCCCCTGACTGAAAGCGCTGCAGTGTCGGCTATTCCGCCTGTGAGCGAAATCGGTAAGTATCTGGTCATCTCTATGGGCGACGACGCCAACATTGGTCGCGCCTTCCAGATGTCCAACTCGGAGATCGGCGCTGACCGCGAGGTGCTTTCCACCGCCAACGATCCCGGCTGTGTTACGGATGGCGGCTTGCCCAATCTGCTTGGCGTCTTCGGCACACGCTGGAATACAGCGACGAATCCTGATTCGCTGAACAGCCATACGCCACTATTCCAGGGCATCGACTGGTCGGGGGAAGTGGCGCTGACCAGTGACAACGGCACGTTCGATTCCTCCAACAGCCTGGTCTGGGCCGACACCGGCATTCAGACGGTGGATGCCAGCCCGCTGGCCAGCGTGTCGAACACGAAGTACATGGACGTTGGCAATAGCAATTGTGCGGGTGCAAATATTGCCATTGGTACGGGCGTGACGACTGGCAACAGTTTTGCGACGCTTCTAAGCGATCTGTCCTCGTGGAAGAGCTACATCGAGGGTCTGTCGGCGGAATCCTCCATCACCAACCAATCGGCCTGGACCAACAACTCGGCCGCAGGTGGGGCTGGGGGTTTGATTACGACCTACGCCGACGCGCTGGATACGAACAGCGATGGCGTTATCGTCGTGGATTTCAATATCTCGGGCCAGGACTTCAGCGTCAACAACACGGACTGGATCATCGACGGCACCGGCAACAAGCTGGTCATCTTCCGTTTGCGCAATGGCAGCAATATGCTCATCAGCAACGGCAGTATCACGCTGGGAACGGGCGGCATCGCCAATAACGACCTCGGCGTCATCTTCTATTCTGGCTATGACGGCAACAGTTCGGATGCCGTCTTCAGCTTCAGCAATGTCGTCGCCAGCGGCACCGGCTTTTGGGATCTGAACGCCGTAGGCGAAGGCGGCGGCAGCATCAATACCAATATCGTCATCAACAACGGACAGGGCTGCGCCCAGTTCATCAGCCAGAAGGTGAACTTCCAGAACAACCGCTGGAATCTCTGCGCTCCGCGTGCCGCGCCGTCGCTCGACTACGGCGATGCGCCGGACACGGGTGCGGGCACGGCCCAGGGCAATTACAACACTTTGGCGACAGACAATGGGCCGAGCCACGCGATTGTCGCCAATCTGCGTTTGGGTGCTGTCGCTCCCGACGCGGATGCCGGCACGTTGCAGAACGCCGCGGCGACAGCCGACGATACCAACAACAGCGACGACGAGGACGGCGTGACGACGCTGCCCAGCGTCACTACAGCTTCGGCCAGTGTGCCGCTGGCCGTCAGCGTCTTCAACAACACGGGCGCGGCGTCCACCCTGGCCTGTTGGATTGACTTCAACCGGGATGGCGACTTTGTGGACACGGGCGAGCGGGCCTCGACGACAGTCAGCGTCAGTGGCTCCCAGCAGACGGCCAACCTGACCTTCACGGGCTTTACAGCGCCCAGCGCCGGTTTCAGCTATCTGCGCTGCCGTCTGGCCAGCGCGGCGGGCGATGTGACAAATCCCACCGGTGCAGCTTCTACCGGTGAGGTGGAGGACTATCAGGTTACCATCGAGCTGGCCGGCGGTGCCATCGGCGACTTTGTCTGGTACGATGCGGACAAGGACGGCATTGAGGATGTAGGCGAGCCGGGTATCCCGAATGTGACCCTGGACCTGTACAAAGACACAGACGGAACCCCTGGCCTGAACACGGCCACGGATACGAAGGTGGAGAGCACAGTCACCGACGCGGATGGCGGCTATCTCTTCAGCGGGCTGGAGCCGGGCACCTACTTTGTGGATGTCACCGATCTCAACGGCCAGTTGACTGGTCTGACCCACATTGTCGCTAACCAGAGCCAGAGCGATCCTACGCCGGCGATTGTTCTCGCTTCCGGCCAGGTCTACAAGGATGCCGACTTTGGCTACGTGGACAACAGTCCGGGCAAAGCCATGGTGGGCGATACGGTCTGGTACGACGACAACGGGGATGGCATTCAGCAGCCCAGCGAGCCGGGTATTCCGAATGTCACGGTCAACATCCGCAACAGCAGCGGAACGATCATCGGCTCGGACGATACAGACACCAATGGGCATTACCTGGTCAAAGTGGACCCAGGCAACGGCTACACGGCTGCCCCAGACCCGGCGGACATTCCGCCAGGCTTGACGGCGACCACACCTGTGCCCTATCCCCTGCCTCTCCTGAGTGCAGGCGATCAGTATCTGGATGCCGACTTCGGCTATAACGACGGCGGCAATCTACTGGGAACCATCGGCAATCTGGTCTTTGAGGACAAGAACAATAACGGTGTCTTCAACGGCAGCCCGGAAGTGGGCATGCCCGGTGTCAGCGTGGACCTGATCCGGGACACCAATGGCAACAAAATCTGGGAGAGCGGCGAACCGGTGATTGCCACCGTTACCACAGATAAGGATGGCGGCTATCTCTTCACCGGCGTGCCTGCGGGCAACTATCTGGTGCATGTGAGCGACACCAGTGGGGTGCTGCTCAACCACAACAAATCCAACCTGGGCACGGCTGGCGCGGACAACAACAACCAGGTCGATCCCTACGCTATCACGCTGGTTGCCGGAGCCGATAACCTGACCGCTGACTTTGGCTATCGCAAGATCGATCCCAACCTGGGCCAGATTGGCAACCAGGTCTGGGTCGAGAGCGATGGCAACGGCCTCTTCAACCCGACCGGGAGCGATGTGGGCCAGGCCGGTGTGACCGTGAGTCTCTATCGCAACGGCAGCCCCTACGCCACGACGACGACGGGCGCTTCCGGCGATTATCTGTTCACACAGTTGCCCAGCGGTACCTACACCGTTACTGTCAGCGACAGCTTCAATGTGCTGGACGACTGGATTGTCACGACTCTGGGACCGAACCAGGGCAGCGACGACAACAACCAACTTCAGCCCTATCAGATTGTCCTGCTCACGGGCGGCGAGAATCTGACCGCTGACTTCGGCTACACCCGGCCCAGCGCCATCGGTGACTTTGTCTGGTACGATGCAGACAAGGATGGGATTGAGGATGTGGACGAGCCGGGTATCCCGAATGTGACCCTCAACCTTTACCGGGACAAGGACGGCAGCGGGACGATCACCGCAGGTGACCCCCTGATCGGCACAAAAGTGACCGACGCCGACGGCGGCTATCTCTTCCCCGGTCTGGTGGCGGGCGATTATATCGTGGATGTGACCGACACCAACAACAAACTGGCTGGTCTGACTCAGATTGTAGCCAACCAGGCCAAGCCAGACCCCACCGCCAAGATTGTTCTGGGCGCGGGGGTGAAGTATGAGGACGCCGACTTTGGCTATGTGAAGGAGCCGACCGCAGGCAAGGCTGTCATCGGCGACACCGTCTGGTATGACGACAACGGCGACGGCATCCAACAGCCCAACGAACCGGGCATCCCTGGAATTCAGGTCTGTGCTACGCCCGTGGGCGTGGGTGTGGCTGTCTGTGATACCACAGACGACAACGGCCTCTACCTGGTGGAAGTGAATGCGGGCACCTATAGGGTGGCCCCCACTGCTGGGCCGAGTGGCCTGACCGCTACTACGCCCGTGCCCCACGGCCCGGTCACTGTAGACGCCGGCGAGCAGTATCTGGACGCGGACTTCGGCTATAACGACAATGGCAGCCTGTTGGGCACTGCGGGCAACCTGGTCTTTGTAGAAGACAAGGCGAGCCGGGACGGTATCTACAACGGCAGCGACAAGCCCCTGGCCGGGGTGAGTGTCAGCCTGATCCGGGACACCAACGGCAACAAAGTGTGGGACGCTGGCGAGCCAATCATCGCCACCACTACCACCACTGGAACTACGGATGGCAACAACGGCAACTATCTCTTTACTGGTCTGCGGGCCGGGAACTATCTGCTCCATGTGAGCGACACCAACGCGGTGCTGCTGGACTACAACCGGACGATCCTGGGGCCGAGCCAGGGCAGTGACAACAACAATCAGGCCGATCCCTATGGATTCAACCTGCTTGGTGGCAGTCAGAACCTGACGGCTGACTTCGGCTACTACCGCACCGATCGGCCCGATGTGGGCGTGATCGGCAACCAGGTGTGGACCGAAACAGACGGCGACGGCATCTTCAATGTCAACAGCGGGGATGTGGGCCAGGCGGGTGTGACGGTAGAACTCCTCAAGGACGGTGTTCTGTATGACACCACCACCACGGGAGCCAGCGGCGACTACAGCTTTGTGGGTCTGCCTGCGGGCAACTACACCACCCGCGTTACCGACAGCCTGAATGTGCTGGCTGGTCATCGGGTTACCACGCTGGGGCCGAACCAGGGCAATGATAACAACAATCAGCTTCAGCCCTACACTATCTCGCTGCCCAAGGATGGGGTAAACCTGACTGCGGACTTCGGCTATGTTTTGCCGCCGTCCAGCTTCAGCCTGACCAAGCGGACAATCACGCCCAGCCCCGTGCGGCCGGGAACGACAATCAGTTTCTCCATCCGCATCACCAACACAGGCTCCACCTGGTTGATGAAGCTGCCGCTGAGCGATACCTATGACAAGGAGTACATCGGCTATCTGTCGTCCGTGCCGGTTTCGGTGGACAACAACAACGATGGCACGATCAACTGGACCGACCTGCTGAATGGGGTTGGCCCCCTGGCTCCTGGCGCCAGCGTGCAGGTCATTGCCAACTTTGTCAGCATCAAAGACACGGGGAGTCTGACCAATTCCGAGACGATTAATGTGGCGACAGTCTCCGGGGCCATATCGGACCCGGATGGTCCGGGGGTAGCTCCGACCAGCCCCACACCGCTGCCCGACCAGTCGTCCCAGGATGTGGTGGAGATCATCAACCCGACGGCTGTACTGCTGGCGAACAGTCAGGTGAGTCTGGGTGACAACGGGGCGCTGCTGGCATGGCAGACTGTCTCCGAGGCGAATGTGGCGGGCTTCCACCTGCTGCGCATCAATCCGGACGGCAGCACGACCCGGCTGACCGAGCCATCCCTCCCGCTCCCGGCCCAGAAGCCGGGCCAGTCGGATGGGGCCAGCTACAGTTGGGTGGACAGCAGCGCGCAAGCGGGGCAGTTCTACACCTATCTGCTGGAAGTCATCGGGCTGGATGGATTCACCGAGCAGGTGACGCTCGGTCAGCTTGGTGGAATGCGTCTCTTCCTGCCCAGTGTGGTTCGCTGATAGCAGGGAGCAGAGCGAGAACGGAAGTAGGATCAGCATTCCCTGCACGCGCCTTATAAGAATGTAAAAGAACAGGGCACTGGTTAGTCCGCTATGGCTACTCAGTGCCCTGTTCTTTTTCACTGTCGAGTCAATGACGTACGATCGGATTACCATAGCCTTGCCTTGCCGCTGCCTCTTTGGCGGGCTTGGTGCGAGATAGCCGTATAACAACGCAGGCTGTCAGCTTGCGTTACAATCGGCAGTGACCCATTTTAGGCCACATAGCCAACAATTTGGGCTCAGTCCGCCTCCCTGCTACGGTAAAAAAATCGTGATGAAATGTAATATGTACCACAATACTCTACCCATATTCTCTATCCTGTTGTAAACTAGTATACGACGGCGTACATTCGTCCACGATTTCTGTGTTGCGTGGAGCGTGTACCGGTACACGCTCCACGGAAGCAACCATAAGGGTACTTGCGCCGGGCTGTACTGGTGTAGGCAGGATACCGAGCTTTACGGGGTTGGTTGAGGGTATCAGCGGTCACGTACAGGCGACTGTGGCCGGAATTGAGCTACAATGGCAGACCCAAAACGAGACAGACATCGTCGGATTCCATGTGCTGCGACAGGGCCCAGATGGCGCGCTGGTTCTGAACAGCGACCTGCTTCTGGCCCAGGTCAGCGGTCAGCTGGCTGGTAGCCAATACAACTTTGTCGACAGAGATGTGGAGTCTGGGGTAAGTTATAGCTATCTGTTACAAGTTGTGTACATCGACAGAGCGCCAGCCGAATATGCTCTGGACCCTGTAACCGCCCAGTGGCATCTCTTTTTGAGCCAGATCAACCGGTAGAATCACTACCGCGCTCTGTAGTACACTGCGGTGTAAATCGGCCAGCGGTTTTCCTGGTGCGCGGTGCGTGGTGTGTGAACTGGTACATGAACTACGCACCGCGTCAGTATCGATTGGCTTACTTGTGCCGGGCTGTAATAGTTCCGTGGAGGCTATGCCGGATTTGCGCAAATCCGGCATAGCCTCTATTCGATCTACAAGCAAACCCCTATTGTCCACCGTGATAGTGGAATCTGTCAGCGATCTGCAAGAATTTCACTCGTAAGTTCGTGCTACAATGTTTTCATTGTCGGTCTTCGTGTCCGAACATCAAAAAAATCGGTAAAAAAACGGACGAAGGAGATCGAAATAGGAAAAAAGGAACGTAATATCTTCTGCAATGTGCGTCTGTTGGGATGCAGTTGAGAACAATCAGCCATCTGGCATGGCAGTTTATCTGGCCACACTGTTCTATCAATTTTTGTTTGCCATCTATGGTAATCATGTCGGAGGAATGAATGAGAAAGAACCCTGCAGTACAAAATATATGGCGCAGAGCAACCCGGGCCTTGGGCGTCCTGGCTCTGCTGTTCATATTGTCGGCCCTGGCGGTCGGTGTGAGCCTGGCCCAGGGCAACGCCCCGACGGTTGCTGATGCGCCCTTGGGCAGTTCGTCGATCGGTGACACAGTATTTAACGACTTCAACGTGGATGGTGACGAGGATGGCGGCGAAACTGGCATCATTAGCGTGACTGTCAAGCTGTACAAAGATGACGGCGACGGCGTCATTGAAGCCAGCGATTATCTCTCGACCACCACGACGAATAGCGCAGGCTATTATGACTTTGCCGTAGATGGGGACGAGAAGTATTGGGTCGTACTCGATCCGGCCAATTTCGCTCCTGGCGGTGCCCTGGAAGATTATATTTTCACCAGCGGCAATACTATCGGCGGTGCGTTGACCTCACAGGGTATTGCCTATGAGAAAGATATGCCTCTGAACCAGCTCGACTTCAACGATGCCGACTTTGGCTTGGTGAAGGTCGGTCTGCGTATCAGCCTCAGCCCGGGCGCGGCTACCAATATAGTCAACGATCCCCACGTATTTACCGCGACTGTGCAGAGCAAAATCGGCAACGGCGCGTGGACGAATGTATCGGGGGCAACACCCTCGATTGCCTACAGCCCCGTGCCCGGCACACCCGGTTCTTCACCGGTCAACTGTGGCCCGACCAATGCCAGTGGGATTTGCACAGTGACCATCAACAGCACTACGCCGGGTGTATTCAGCGCAACCGGAACTGTCACAACGAATGTCACTGTCAATATCCCCGATGGGGTGGGTGGCTCTACGCCAACGCCCATCAGCCGCACCCGGGTGACCGGCGCGGCCAACAACACGGCTGCCGGTGGTTCAGGCCCTGCGACCAAAACCTACGTGGATCTGCGCATCAGCCTCAATCCCTTGTCCGCAACCAATGCGGTGAACCAATCCCACACCTACACAGCCACTGTGCAGCAGAATACGGGAACCGGCGGTTGGACGAATGTGCCCAATGGCACGCTGGTCAGTTTTAATGTTACAAGCACCCTGAGCGGGTCGAACCCGCAAAGCTGCACTACAACGAATGGTCAGTGTAGTATCAGCGTTAACAGCGCCGTCGCCGATGTGTTGAATATACAGGCATCCTCGACGGTTACGGTTGGTGGCGAAAGCATCACCCGCACCACCGGTGTCGCACCGAACACGACCAATGGCGGCACAGGATCGGCCACCAAGACCTATGTAAACCTACGTGTCCGCATCAACCCGACGACGGACACGAATGCGGTGAACCAGAGCCACACCTTCACCGTGACGGTGGAGCAGCAGGTGGGTACGGGGGCATGGACGCCGGTTACCGGTGCCAGCCCGACCGTCAGCGTCAGCCCGACGCCCAGCACGCCTGCAGGTAGCTGTGGCGCAACCAATGCCAGCGGTCAGTGTACATTCAGCATCAACAGCAATGTAGCCGGTGTCTTCACAGCCACGGCCACATTGACCAACTTCTCGGTCAATGGCCAGCCCATGACCCGTTCGACAAACAGCGATGCGGTGAACACGGCGGCGGGCGGCACGGGCAATGCGACCAAGACCTATGTGAACCTGCGCATCAGCATCGACCCGCAGACAGACACGAATGCGGTGAACCAGAGCCACACCTTCACTGTGACGGTAGAACAGCAGGTGGGCAACGGTGCATGGACGCCGGTTACCGGTGCCAGCCCGACCGTCAGCGTCAGCCCGACCCCCAGCACAGCGCCGGGTAGTTGTGGCGCAACCAATGCCAGCGGTCAGTGTACATTCAGCATCAACAGCAATGCGGCTGGTGTCTTCACCGCCACGGCCACGTTGACCAACTTCTCGGTCAATGGTCAGCCCATGACCCGTTCGACAAACAGCGATGCGGTGAATACGGCGGCTGGCGGTACAGAATCGGCCGCCAAGACCTATGTGAACCTGCGCATCAGCATCAACCCACAAGTAGACACGAATGCGGTGAACCAGAGCCACACCTTCACTGTAACGGTGGAGCAGCAGGTGGGCAACGGCGCATGGACACCGGTTTCCGGCGCAAGCCCGACCGTCAGCGTCAGCCCGACGCCCAGCACGCCTGCAGGTAGTTGTGGTGCAACCAATGCCAGCGGTCAGTGTTCGTTCAGCATCAACAGCGATGTAGCGGATGTCTTTACGGCCAATGCTACGTTGACCAACTTCTCGGTCAACGGTCAATTGATGACCCGTTCGACAAACAGCGATGCGGTGAATACGGCGGCGGGCGGCACGGGATCGGCTACCAAGACCTATGTGGATATGCGTATCCAGATCGGACCGCAGACGGCCACCAATTCGGTGAATGATCCTCACACCTTCACCATTACGGTGACCCAGAACCTGGGCAACGGCGTGTGGGTTGCCGTGGCCGATGGTACAAAGCCTGTGGTCAGCATCAGCCCGACACCCAATGGGGGGACGACTGACAATTGTAGCGCGACAGGCACAACGGCTGGCGTCTGTACAGTCGTCATCAATTCCAGCGTGGTAAACGTCTTCTCGGTCAATGCCAGTCTGACCAACTTCCTGGTCAGTGGTCAATCCATCAGCCGCTCTACCAATTCGAGTGCCGGCACTGCCTTCACAGGCAATACCGCAGCCGGCGGCACGGGCACAGCGACGAAGACTTATGTGGCTGGCTTGATCGGTGACAAGATTTGGTGGGATATCGACAAAGATGGCAACCAGGACGGTGGCAGCGAACCTGGCATCCCTGGTGTGACAATCTTCCTCTACAGCACGCCGGATGGCACTGGCAGCCCGCTCGCCACCACCACCACGGATGCAAATGGCATCTACACCTTTACCGGTCTCGGTGCGGACACCTATAGCATCAGAATTGATCCCCTGGAGTTTGGCTCTGGTGGCACCGTGCAGAACTGGCTTGGCAGCCCGGCAAATGCCGGCAGTGTAGCCGATACGGCTGATTCGGATGCAAACCCGATCACCCACCTGATTCAAAATATAGTCATCGATCCGGTGGCTGGTGGTACTGCCCAGAACGATACGACCCAGGACATTGGCTTCTTCCAGAATAGCGGCCACACGGTAACCAAGGCCCGGGTGACCGACCCGACTAGCACAGGCGTGCGTGTCAACGAGCCGATCAGTTTTACCATCACGGTCGTGAACACGGGTACAACCTGGCTGGATACAGTACCGGTTTCGGATACGTTCAACAGCCTCTACATCCAGTTCCTGAGTGCCAATATCAGCGGAGTCAACGCATCACCTAACATCACCGTTACGGATGGTGTGACCATTACACGACAGTGGAACGACATTACGGGTGCTGGTCAGTTAGCTCCGGGTGCAACCATCGTGCTGAATGTGTTCTTTGTGGGCGTGGGCGATACCACTCTGTTGCCCATTCAGGCCCCATGTGTCACAGCACAGTTCTCCTGCAATGTGGTGAGCACCACCAGTCCGACAGGTGATGGGCCGACGGTGGACCCGGATGGTCCTGGCCCGCTGCCACCCCAGGAGAATGTTCCGCCAAAAGAGAGCAATGCGCCGGTGAAGGTGGTCAACCCGACCGGGATCGCGCTGGCCAACTACAGTGCAGACATCACCCAGACCAGTGTGACCGTTCGCTGGACAACGGTGAATGAATCCGAGATCAGCGGTTTCGATGTCTACCGTATCGACAGCGCCCGGGCCTCGGTTCATATCGGTCATGTGGATGCGCAGAAAGCCGGCCAGTCTACAGGTACCACCTATAGCCTGACCGATAACGGTGCAGCCTATGGCGCTTCTTACACCTACGTCCTCGAAGCCCATTTGTTTGGCGGCGGCAAGAATGTCGAAACGCTGGCCAATACGAGATGGCTCTGGTTGGCAAACATCGTGCGTTAGAGCCAGATAGCAGACCGTTGAAAGGCGGAATGCTTTCTGGATAGAGCAGTGAAGAAACAAAAAAGGGATGGGGGATAGACTTATCCCCCATCCCTTTTTTATATGCATATGGTTTTTGTGTATATTGCGTTATGTACAGTGTAACTTTTCCACGTTATTCTATGGTGGGAACGGGTAAACTAGCAGATACCACTCGCTCCGCATAGTAAGCTGTAACCCAATGGTAATATTTACGCTGCAAATTCTGCTCTATAATCATTGACAGATAAGTCATTCGATAGAGAATGTTGAACTATTGCGAGGAAGCCGTGAACAATAAACGAAAAATTCAGACTGGAATCAAATTGCTTACTGTTGCCGGGGGACTGCTGGTTGTCCTAGTACTGTTGATGGCGAATGGGGGCAACCGTGCTGCAGCTACTGTCAACCCAGAGATCGACGCGCCATCGGCTGTCAGTTTTCCGCTGACAGGAACCCAGTGGACGCCGCCCACGCCCTCCTACAAAATTATTGTGGACAAGGACGGCATTATCCGGTTGAGCTACAGCGACCTGCAAGCCGCTGGCCTGCCTGTGGACAGCCTGAATCCCAAGAGCTTCAAACTCTATTGGATGGGCCAGCAGCTCCCGATTCAGGTGGATGGGGAGAGCGACAATGTATTCCACAGCACCGATCACATTCTCTTCTACGGGCGCAATCTGGATTCGCTCTTCTATGACGGTGTTTGGCCGGACAGTAAATATACGGGCGAAAATGTCTATTGGCTGACCTATGGGGGGGCCAACGGTCAACGAATGGCTGCCAAGAGCAGCGGGGGCAGCGGAACAGTGGCAGGTTCCTACCTGCGCAAAGATCATCTGGAGGTCAATCTGACCTACTTCCAGGATCGTCCTTACCATGTGGGTGACCCCATGCCCCAGCGCTATGAACCGGGCGCGGATCGTTGGCAGTGGATTTGGTTGCGCACCCCTGGGGCGACGAATCCTCGCAAATTCCCTTTTAATCTCAATAATCTGCCAGCGACAGCAGCGGATGGCTTTGTGACGGTGCGTATGCAGGGAACCAGCGGCCGGCAGTTTCTCTTTCAGCCGCCAATAGCCCATCACATCCGGCTGTATATGAATGGGACCCAGATCTACGACAACCCAACGGCTGGATATGACTTTACGGGCTTTACTGTCACAACCACAGTGCCCCACAACACACTGCTAAATAACGGCCCAAACCGCCTATGGGTTGAGTTTGTGCCTAGTGGTAGCTCGACCGAAGTCTATGTCAACTGGTATGAGGTGAACTACCGGGACAGTCACGTGGCCGAAAGCAGCCAGCTCCTTTTCGACGGCGAAACTGCCCCAGGCCCCTGGCGCTACACAGTCACTGGCTTTGCTGACAATGACATCCGGGTTTTCGATGTGACAGATATATTCACGCCTAGACACTTTACTGGAGCAACGATTGGCAGCAACCAGGTGACTTTTGGCGATAGCACAAGCGCGCGGCGCTATATAGCCGTTTCTGCCTCTGGTTGGTTGCCTCCCTTGCGCATCGAACCGTATGCACCCCAAACATCGGCCTTTTCTCCAGCGGATCTGCTATCCACAGCCAATGGTTCAGACTGGATCGCAATCGCCCACAAGGATGTATGGCCGGAAGCCGTGCGTCTGGCGAACTATCGCTCGGCCAAATATCGGGTGACGCTGGTAGATGTAGACCAGATATATGACCAATTCAATGGGGGGATGCGTTCGTCCGAGTCGATCCAGCAATTCCTCAGCTACGTTTATCACAATTGGACAGCGCCCAAAAACAAGTTCGTTCTGCTCTTTGGTGACGGCACAAACGATATGCGCCGATATAAGGGCAGCAGTTTTCCTACCCTGATCCCCCCATTTTTAGTAGCAGTGGAACCAACCCTGGGTGAGACATCTGCCGACAATCGTTTTGTTACACTGGTGGGTAACGATCTGCTGCCGGATATGAGCATCGGACGCTTCCCGGTGGACACATTGCCCGAGGCCGCCCTGATGGTAAGCAAAACCATCAGCTACGAAACCACACCTGTCGTGGACGATTGGAACCTGAACGTTCTCTTTATATCTGACGATGGTGAGGGTGGCGGTGGTGACTTTTTCCACTTCTCCGATGTGTTGGCCGATGGCTATGCCAGCTCAACTCAGGAGCCTGAAACCAAGTATTTGCCCGAACCTTACACATCAACGAAAATCTACCTGGGTCTTAACATCAACAATGAGCCGGGTACTTGTATGACAGCAGGTGTATGCCAGCAGGAGATTGTGGATGGGGTGAACAATGGGGCGCTCTTTACCAGTTATGTGGGCCATGCCCAATTGACCAACTGGGCCACGGAACCGCTGGTGGATGCTGGTATCGTCAGCCGATTCACGAACATGGATCGACTTTCCATCTTCCTGGGCATGGCCTGCCTCGAGGGCTTCTTCCACGAACCCAACCTGGTGCCTTTGGCCGAAAGCTATCTGCTCAGCCCCCTGGGGGGTGCGGTGGCGAGTTGGTCGCCCACCGGCTTTGGTGTCGCCACCGGCCACGATTGGTTAGAGCAGGGACTCTTTCTCTCGGTCTTCCAGGATGGAGAGACCATTCTGGGCTTGGCCAGCGATGCGGGCAAGAAATATCTCCACGACAATGCGCCAGCAGAGAAGTATGACGATCTGATCGACACCTTCCTGCTCTTTGGTGATCCGGCCCTGCAAATTCAGGGATTTGTGGGACCGACCGCGGTGGATATGACCGGTCTTTCTGCCCAGGCGAGCGCTGATGGTGTACAGGTGGCATGGGGCACAGTCAAAGAGACTGAAATTCTTGGCTTTGATGTGTTGCGGTCGCAACGCCCGGATGGCCCTTTCAGCACAATTACATCGGCGATGATTCCGGCCCTTTCCCCTGGCGCTTCTCAGGGCAATCCATACAGCTTTGTCGATGCAACGGCCAATCCAGAGGTGAGCTATTGGTATAAGTTGAAGGTTTTGACCCTGAAGGGCGGCAGCGAAGAATATGGGTTGGCAGCGGTGGTTCCAGGAAGCACGAACAAGCTCTTCCTGCCATCGGTTGGGCGATAGGCTTATTCCAACATCAGCTAACATGTAACACGACCGGCTGACACGGATAGGGATGAAAAGCGGACGCTGATTTACGCAGAAACAACAGATTTGCGCTGATTTTATCAGCATCAATCATTCTTTTGAGTATCATCTGCGTCCGCATTTTCACAGCAGGCGGAAATGGGAGAGTCTGTGCAGATCGATTGATCTGTTTTGACGTATGTAGACGAGGACTTCTGGTCAGCAATAGTCCAGAAGTCCTCGTTGTATTCAGGATGATGGCCAATCTATCAGCGTTCTGTAATTCGATCTGTTATACTCCTGTGCTACACTCGTTGTGTTGACAATGTTTGAGTGTCGCCCAATAGGCGAGTGTGAATTGACAAAGATGAATCAAATGACTTTAGCCCAACGGTTTTCTCTTCTATTGCTTGCCATGCTGATTGCCCTGCCAATTGGCTCGGTTTCCACGGCCCAGGCTGCATCTGTATCTGTGCCTCCCTTCACTGGCCCAGATACTGGCCCAGATACTGGCCCAGATACTGGCCCAGATACCAGCCCGGTATGGATGGATGCCATACATCTGCTCTCTTCAACCGACGATGAGACATTTTTTCAGGTTCAGTCCGATCTCTATCGCATGGAGAGTGTGGATGGGGCCAATGGCCCTTGCCAGCGTATAGCTGTGGATGGCTTCGAGACTGGGGGCGCGGCTGGCGCACCTGGGTTACCCATGCGTTCGGTATTGCTGGGCATTCCTGTGGACGCAATCCCCAGCCTGGAGATCGTCTCCCAGCCAGTGCAACTGTCGGGCAGCTACGCAGTTTGCCCTGCGCCCGATGCTGTGGCTGTGGAACAGGACGGCCAGGTGGTGGAATATGTGGAGCAAGAGACAGGCCCAGACAGCACGATATACGGTCAAAATGCGCTCTTTCCGGCTGCGGCATCCCGGATTATTACGGATGGCTGGGTTGGGCGGCTGCGCTTTGTGCGGGTGGAGATTTCTCCTTTCCAGTACAACCCGGTTGACGGGTCGTTGATTCAGCACACACAGATGCAGGTGCGGGTGCGCCATAGCGGGAGCAATTTGCAGGCTGCTTCCATCAGCGAACCCGATGCCGCTACGAAATCTACCCAGGGAATGCTGTTGAACGGCGCACGCGCAGGTCAATGGGCCGCAACATCCCAGCCGTCTGTCGATGCCGCTGCCAATCCGGGCTGGACACCCCCTCTGCCTGCTCTGCGCCTCTTTGTCAAAGAGGAAGGGCTGTATGCCGTTACCTATGCTGAACTGGAGCAGGCTGGTGTGCTCCCGGCCAGCATTTCATCCCACAACTTGCGGCTCTATCTGAATGGGCAGGATGTGGCTGTGCGGGTGGTAGACAGCAATAATGTGGACGATGTGGACGGCATTTTTGAAACCGGTGACCGCCTACTTTTCTATGGGCAGGGCGTGAACGAAAAGTATACGGATGCCAATGTCTACTGGCTCCACTATGGCGCATCGGGCGCTCTGCACATGCGATCCCGGAGCCAGGTAACCGGTGGTGTAGCCGTGGACAGCTATCAGGCCACATCCCGCTTCGAAGAAAATATCAACTACGTTTCGTCGGCCCCGAAAAAGCCAGGCTACAACCATTGGTATGGCCGCCTGTTGACCGTGGCCGGTGCGAATGGGTCCAATAGCTGGCAGTTGCCCCTCGCTGCATCAGTCCTGGCTTCCGGCAACCATACGGCCACGATTCAGGCCGCTATGGTCAGCCGCACCAATGGAACCCATCATGCCAGGCTCCATGTGAATGGGACCTATGTAGGCGATGGGCAGTGGTCGGATGCAGACTACAAGACCTTCTCGATTGATTTTGACCAGGCGGTATTGAAGACCGGGTCCAATACTATTCGGGTGGAGATCGTCAATGATCTGAATGGGCAGGCAGTGAGTGTCGTCTATCTGGATTGGGTTCAATTGATCTATCAGCGCCAGACCAACGCGGTGGGTGATCGTCTGATCTTTGACAGCCCTGGGGCTGGGGCCTGGCGCTTTAGCACAAGTGGTTTCTCCAGTGGCGAGATGGAGGCCTACGATGTAACCAATCCTTTCCAGGTGGTTCACATTCCTGATGCGTCGGGCACCAGTGCTGCACGTGGCGGCGTAGCTTTTAGCAGCACAGAGAGCGCAGTGCACCGCTACCTTGTCCAGCGCACCGCACAGCGCCGACAGGTAGCTTCGATTGAGCAGGCCGATACAGCCAATTTGCTGGCCACCAATAAACGGATCAACTACATTATCATTGCCCACCCGGATTTTCTGGATTCCATCCAACGTTTGGCCGACTATCGGGCCAGCCAGGGGCTGAGCGTGGAAGTAGTGGATGTCCAACACGTTTATGATGTTTTCAACTACGGGCGCACCTCCCCCCAGGCCATTCGGGATTTCCTGACCCATACATTTTGGAACTGGCAATCCTCCTATGTGCTGTTGGTGGGCGACGGAACCTTTGACCCGCGCACCTATCGCGGCGATAGCGCCCCCACCTTTATCCCGCCCTATCTGGCTATGGTAGACCCAGACCTGGGCGAGACTGCGGCAGACAATTTGTACGTGGCCTTTGTGGGCAACGATCCCATGCCCGATATGTACTTGGGCCGCCTGCCCGCCGAGAGCGCGGCGGATGTGACGGCGATGGTGGACAAAATCATCGATTACGAGAGCGCCCCGGCCGATTCGGGCTGGAATCGCAACGTTCTCTTTGTCTCTGATGATCTGAAAGGTGGGGGCGGAGCCTTTTACAACTATTCCAATGCCATCGCGGACGGCACTTCAGCCTACAATGGCGTTATGGTCAAACTGTTGCCCGATGCTTATCAGAAAGAAAAGCTCTATCTGCCTTTTGACTGTGCCACTGGGGATGTCTGCCGGGAGGGTCTTGTCTCCCAGATTAATAGCGGCACACTGCTTATCAGCTATGTGGGCCACGGCGCCAAGCAGTATTGGGCCGAGGAAAACATTTTGAATCTGGCCGCAATCAGCCAGTTGGACAATGAGTTCTACCCGATTATGTTGCCAATGACCTGTCTGGAAGGTTATTACCACGAAGCGGAGAAGGGACGAATGTCCTTGGCTGAGGCGTTGGTGCGCAAATCCAATGGTGGCGCGATTGCCTCCTGGTCCTCCAGCGGGCTGGGCCTGGCGTCCGGGCATGACTATCTGGAGCGGGGTTTCTTCATCAGCGTCTTCTACAATGAGCTGACCGAGATGGGTGTTGCCACCAACCAGGGCAAACTTTATCTCTCCACCTATGCACCGACAGGCAAATATGACGATCTGATGCACACATTTACACTTCTGGGAGATCCGGCCCTGCATGTGCGCACGCTGGATTCCGTTCCGGCAACACGCACCTATGGCCTCTTCCTCCCGGCCGTCACTCGATAAGATATTCAGGACCAGGGCTTGCAGATTGTTGTCAACGATTTGTAAGTCCTGGTTTTCTTCTTGGTCTTACTTTTTCAAGAATATTCTATTGTTTTGTCAATAGACGTATTTCTATCAGCAAACCGTAATAGTTTTCGTCAGCATTTTATGATATGGTTGTGCCAGACAGTTTTTATGAATTTGGGAGGGACAGTTTCTATGGATAAGCGAGCAACTATGAAAAAGCAAAGCTATACCAAACCAGCGGTTTTTCTGACGATTATTGGCCTATTGTTTGCACTGTTGTTGGGTGTGAGCATGGCCTCGGCAGCCGATATCCAGGAAGCGGATGCACCGCAGGGCGCATCCAACCTGGGCGATCTGGTCTGGCACGATCTGAATGGCAACGGCGAACAAGACCCTGGCGAGCCTGGCATTCCGGGCGTCTTTATTCGGGTTTGGACTGACGATGGCGACAATACGTTTGATCCAAACACTGGGGGTGGTGGCGACACTATCTTTGCTACTACAGTCACATCGGGCACGACGCCGGGCTTCTACAATGTGCAGGTCACCTTTGGTGGTCCGATCTATCATGTAGAAATTCCCAGCGGAATGTTCGATCCAGGCCAACCCTTGCACGGTTATGTGTTGACCAGCGGTAGCTCCATCTTCCCGAACCCTGCGTTGATTGTGGAGGCTGCTTCGATCGCAAACCGCAGCGATGTCGATTTCGGTTTTGCCAGGGCCAGTATTGCTGTTGTGAAAACTGCGGGCAACGCTCCGGACGGTGACACCTTAGCAATCAGTGGACCGACACCTGTGCTCTTTACCTATACGTTCACCAATACAGGCGAAACAGCACTGCTCGTTGCTGTCATCAAAGATGACAATGGCACCCCCGGCAACACCAGCGACGATATCACCGTCTGTAGCAAAGCGGGCCCCTATCTGGCAAATGCCAGTGATACCTGCACAACGATCTTGGCAATTTCGGGCAATTATACAAATACGGCTACAGTTGTAGCGCAACCGGCCTACTTTGACACGGCCTTTAGTTCCTACGAACCCATCCCCAACACAAGTGTAACTGACCGTGACGACGCCAAAGTTGCGATCACCGGTTCCATTGGTGATCGGGTGTGGGTCGACACCAATGGTAATGGCCTGCAGGATACGGGCGAATCCGGCCTGTCTGGGGTGACGGTCCGTCTGCTCAACGGCAGTGGTACTCTGATTACCAGTATGTCTACCGACGGCAGCGGCAATTATAAATTTGGCAATCTGGATGCCGGCAGTTACATCGTTGAGTTTGTATTGCCTTCTGGGCGGGTATTCACCACACAAAGTGTGGGCGGCGACCCGACTATCGATAGCAATGCCAACACTGGCACAGGCCGGACAGGGACGATTGTGCTTGGCCCTGGCGAAGAGAACTTGACGATTGACGCTGGTCTCTATACCCCAGTCAGCATCGGTGATCGGGCCTGGATTGACGCCAACGGCAACGGTGTGCAGGACGGCGGTGAGAACGGCCTGCCGGGTGTCACGGTCAGGCTCTACAAAAATGGCAATTCAACCCCAGTTGCTACCACCACAACCAACGGCAGTGGCAACTACAACTTCAGCAACCTGGCCCCCGGCAACTACACCGTTGAGTTCATCAAACCCAATGGCAGCAGCTATGTCATCACCACCTAGAATGCGCCGGGCGGCACGCCGGCCACCGACAGCGACCCGAACCCCGCTACAGGCCGGACAGCTACCCTTACGCTGGTATCGGGTGACACGCGGACAGATATTGATGCTGGTCTCTACGAACCTGTCGCTATCGGCGACCGGGTGTGGCACGACACCAATGCCAATGGCATTCAGGACCCAGGCGAACCAGGACAGCCCGGTGCGGTTGTTAAGGTATTCCTGAACGGTAATCTGACGCCGGTGGCTACCACCAACACAGATCCCAATGGCATCTACACCGTCACCAATCTGATTCCAGGGACATATACAGTAACCTTTGAGCCTCCGAACGGCTATGTCTTCCCACCCAAAGGCCAGGGTGGCAATCCTGCCACAGACAGCAATCCGAATTCCAACGGCCAGACTGACCCAATCGTTCTCAGCTCCGGTCAGACCGACACGACCATTGACGCGGGTATCTATCAGCCTGCCAGCATTGGCGATCGGGTGTGGGTTGACTCGAACGGCAACGGTTCCCAGGACGGCGGTGAATTGGGTCTGGGCGGTGTTGTTGTGCGGCTTTTCAGACCCGGTAATCCAACCCAGGTGGCTACCACCACTACAGATAGCAATGGCAATTACAGTTTTGCCAATCTGGTGCCTGGCGACTACGAAGTTCTCTTTACGGCTCCTGGTGGCTATCTCTTCTCCCCCAAAGGACAGGGCAGCGACCCGAACAACGACAGCAACGCGAATCCGGGCACAGGCCGCACAGATACTATCAATCTGACCTCCGGCGAAAACGATCTCACTATCGATGCGGGTCTCTACATCCCTGGCGTCATCGGCGACCGGGTGTGGGATGACACCACCGAGGATGGTGTGCAGGACAATGGCGAGCCGGGCTTACCGGGTGTTACGGTCAATCTCTACCAGGTGGGCAACCCGACACCAGTCGCCACGGATGTTACCGACAGCAACGGTATTTACGGTTTTACTAATCTGGCTCCTGGTCAGTATTACGTTGAGGTTGTCAATCCTGCTGGCTATTTCAGCAGCCCCAAGGGAGTTGGCGGCAATCCGGCCAACGATAGCAATATCAATCCGGGATCGGGTACAACCGATCCGATTGTGATTGTCTCTGGCACGAACGACAACACAATCGACGCGGGTGTCTTCAAGCCAGCTGGTCCGACGCCGACACCGACGCCGACAACCAGAGCGTCCAATACACCGACGCCGACCAATACGCCGACGCCGACGCCGACATTTACAGCGACGCCGACACCGACGCCGTCTAATACACCGACGGCGACCAGCACGCCGACCAATACGCCGTCTAATACGCCGACGGCGACCAGCACGCCGACCAATACACCGACCAATACGTCGACGCCGACTAGCACACCAACCAACACGCCAACACCGACGAGAACGCCGACAGCGACGCAGACGCCGGTTAGCCAGCCCAACGTTGGTATCACCAAACGGCTGATCCCCTCCGGTGGTGCAGAGGACGGCATCGTTGTTGTGGGCAGCACAGTCAGTTACGTGATTACAGTCATCAATACGGGCAACACAACGCTGGTCACTGTTCCTCTGGAAGACACCTTTGATACCGTCTACCTGGGCTACGTCAATGCGATTCCTGTGCCAGACACAGTAGACAATACGGGCGGCAAGCTGCGCTGGAATGACATTACCGGCGCCGGAGTGATGCTGCCGGGCGAGAGTAAAGTGTTGGCCGTGACCTTTATCACCAAGAAGAGCACGGATGCTCTGCCCAACAAGCAGACGAACAATGTGGCCGTAGTAACGGGTGCCCAGGACAACAAGGGCAACACCCTGCCTAACAAACAAGACCAGGCTCCTGTGCGCATTACCAATCCGGCCATCGGCATCAGCAAGCGCACCACCAGCCCGGCCAATGGTATTGTGGCCCTGAACGGCGAAGTCGTCTTCACCATCCGTGTCGAGAACAAGGGCGATACGACACTGGTTAAGATTCCTGTGCAAGATACCTATGAAGCCAACATCATCCAGTTTGTGCGTACAAACATCAGCACACCTTCGGTGAATGTAAATGGTGTCAACGGTGCACTCAACTGGGCTGACATCACGACAGACCTGGGCGATCTGGCTCCCGGTGCATCCGTCGAATTCACTGTCACCTTCCGGCTGATTGCTTTGGAAGATACAATAAATACAGTTTCTACAGGTATTGCCGAGGATGAGAATGGCGACAAGGTGAACCCAGTGTCTGGCCAGTCCCCTGTTGTCGTTGCCGCTGGCACTTTCAAACTCTTTGCGCCATTTACGAGCGGGTTGCCTGAACTCACGCCGACACCGACACCGACCGGAACCCCCACTGGCCCTCCGTCATGCCCGCCTGCTGGTTGTCCGGTTGATACACTGGTTCATCCGAAGGGTATTGCCGTACACGAAGGCCAGCAGATGATCTATGTCACCAGCCGGGACACGGATACACTGATCAAGTTCAACCCGGCTACCAACCAGGTGGTAGCAACTGTACCGGCTGGCGACGAGCCGTGGGATGTGGTTATCAACGAGGGCGCAAACGGTGGCACTGGCGAAATCTATGTGAGCAACTTCGCCAGTGGTGATGTCTGGGTCTATAACGCTACCACCTTAGCGCTCGTAAAGGTGATCAGCGTAGGCCAGAATCCGGCTCTGATGGAAATCTTCCCGGACATCAATACAGTAGCGGTAGTGGTGCGCAGACTAAACAGCGTCGCCATTATCCAGGACCACAATGTGGTTCAGTATGTGTCGTCCGGCGGTATTGGCCCCTACGGTCTGGCATCGGATCAGGTGAATAAGCAGCTCATCGTCACCAACCGGGATACGGGTAATGCCTGGATCATCTACAAGGATGGCGGCTCCTGGCGGCTCAATGACCGTTCCGAGATGAAGGACTATGGGAATACCCAACGCACCCAGCCCTTTGAGGTGGAGTACAACCCGAATAACAACCGTATCTACATCACCTATATGATGCCTAACGGCAAATGGTATGTGGATGTGATTGAGAAGCGCACAATGACCGCCCTGATCACAATGGCAACCATTCAGGTTGGTGACAGCGGCAGTGACCGCAGCGCGGATGTAGGTGGAACTGGCTTGAGGATCAACCCCGCCACCAACAATCTCTTTGTGGCTGATACCGCAGCCGGTACAGTCACAGTGATTGGGCCAGCTAATACGGTGGTAGCAACAGTCGCTGTCGGTGTGGATCCCTACGAGATTGGGCTCAATAGCAAGACGCAGACCCTCTACATCACTCTGCGGGCCGCCAACCGACTTGCAAAATTTGCTGACGGTTTCTAGACAATAATGAGTTGGTAAAAAGAAGAGGGGCGGCTCACATGAGCCGCCCCTCTTCTTTTGGCTTCGGGGCATTGCCAATCACGCTGCCCGACGCGTTCAATATCGGCTTCCTATTTGCTCAGGAATTCCTCCTCATAGACCCGCCACTGCTCGGCGAAGACATCCGGCGCAATGGCGTGGAGCATCTCTAGCACCCGTTGGCCCATGGCTCGAATCTCCCACTGGGCCGCTTTGTCCACAGCCCGCAGCCAGAGGAAGTGGCTCCAGGCGGCGAAATTCATCGTCGTCACTATGCGGGTTTCGGCCGCGTTGGGCAGCAGAAAACGAGCATCCTCCTTGCGAATCCCCATCTCACGCAGCTCCTGATAGGTCTCCTGTAAATAGCTCCAAGCTTCGTCCAGGCGGGCTTTGGCCTCCGCGTGCGCGGCCACTGCGGGCGGAACAATCGCACGCCACTCACCTTTGCTCAGGTCCACATATCGTTGGGACTCCTGGCTGAAACTAGCCAGCCGGTGGCGCACAAGCTGGTGGGTGCAGGCCCGGCTGATCCCCTCAAAGAGGAAGGTGGCCGAGCCGTGATGGGTGCGGCTTTCTGTGTCGTCCAGCATCGGCTGGGTATAGCCAAGCAGCGTGACCCGCATTCCGTCCTGTTCCGCCGGGCGCAACGCGGCCAGATCGACCGACGCTTCCATCGGCAAAGAGGGCAACTCAGTCGCGCCCGCTTCGGCGGCATATTCGGCGTAGACATTGGGCGCAATCGCATAGAGCAGGGGCAGGGCTTCACTGGCAATTCCCCGGCGCAGAAAGTCCAGCCAGACCCGTGTATTGCCGCTGACAATCCAACTGCCATCTACATCCTCGGTCACTTCGCAGTGACGGTTGAGCATCCGCCAGCGCAAGGGATCGTCGCTGCCCTGCACACGCAGGGTGATGACGACGTGTTCGATAATATCTTCGTGGCCCTCTCGCACCCGGGCGCTGATAAAGTTGGCGGCTGTGCCCATCCGGTGGGTACTGCGATAGCAGACCCGCCCGGCAAATTCGATGATATTCTCTTGATAGGTGCTCTGGCCGTTCCAGAGGGTCGCCAGATCACCCACGCCGACTAATTCGGCAGGATGCAGTGCCGGGTTGGGGCGGGTGTAGGCGAGAAGCTCAATGTGCATGCGCGTGTCCCGTTTGGCTGTTCGATCGTTACCCAATCTGGTGGATTGTATCATCTGATACGCGGAAATTGCACATATCCAGTCAAACAAAACAAGAGAGTGATGCTCTTCAGTACCGAGTTCCGGAAGTATTCCTGGCGACTGGTTTCCTCGGTCGGTGAGCACACAGAGACGTGCAACGTGTCCAGTGCGTTTCTCGATTTGTTGTGCATGTTGCACATTGTAGCCTTTCTCTTGCCGTATTATTATTTCCGTGGACTTCCCCATAAATCCAATAGATGCAGCGTTGCATCATCGTTCGACCCCGATGCCGTGTAATTCAAGGGCAGATGGACCAAGACGTTCTGCGAAGTTGAATTGCGTATTGTCCAATCTGCCCAACCGTCTCAGCAAAGAGGATAAGAGGAGAAAAGAAATGATTGACTCGGGAGATACAGCCTGGATTATTGTTGCTACAGCACTGGTGTTGGTAATGACACCTGCGCTTGGCTTCTTCTATGGCGGAATGGTGCGCAAGAAGAGTATTTTGTCTACGCTCAATTTGAGCTTTATCACAATCGGTCTGATCAGCATTCAGTGGGTATTAATTGGCTATAGCCTCTCCAATACCTTCGCCAAGTTGATGAAAAAACGGAGCCAAGAAGTAAGATAGATTAGCAACGGACAAGTTGGTTACTCTATCTCTACTCAAAGGCTCCTCATGGACATTATTGCGCTACTTCAGGTATTGAGTCAATGTTTGGATCAG
>CAMDQF010000070.1 GCA_945905745.1 Litorilinea aerophila | reverse complement strand
CACTCGGTGCGCTCCCCGTCCACTTCTTCGCCACAGCGGGCCAGGAAAGAGCGCCCGGCTATCGATCCTTCCAGCGACCCACTGCCCTCTGGTAGAACCAGCGGCAGACAGGGCGCGCCTGCAACCCAGCGTACAGGTCCGGCGATGTGGGCGGTGAGGCTGATGGGGGGGAATGTGTTCATGGAAGTACCGTAGGTTGGGTGAATGCCGACGCGCCAGGCATTGAATATCCTGCCAACAACACAGGCATTCACCCAACATTCGCGGGCCAATGTTGGGTTCTCGCCGCAGACGATGCGGGACATTCGGCGATCTCCGGCGGCAAGAACCCAACCTACGGATCTGTGGTAAAATAACCACGCGTCCGAACCGCGCTATTGTGGCACAAAAACCCAGGAACTTCCAATCCATGACCCTTCAGCGCCCACCCGCCCCCACCCGCCGCGCACCGAACCCCGGTTCGCCCCTGCGTGCCGCCATTACCCGCTTTCTCAACCGGGATCTGCCCCCCGACCAGCAGATTCAGCCCCGGCTGCTCTGGCCCCTCTACCTCTGCCCCTGGCTGATTCTGGTCCATCTGCTCAACCCCAGCCCGATTTGGGTGCTGTTGGTGATTACACTGCTGGGCGTCTACGCGGCTGGCTGGTTTTGGGTGCGCCGTCAGGCCGGCACCATCCGCCTGGAGCGGCGACGGCGGGGCACAATGCTGGTGGCCGGGGATTCCTTGCAGGAGGAGTTCATTCTGCATAACGAAGGCGCATTGCCGCTGATATGGCTGGAATTTGATGACGACTCCTATCTGCCCGGCTACAACCCCAGCCAGGTGGTAAGCTGCGGCGCCAATCAGAAGTACACCTGGCGGGCCGAGGCTACCTGTGAGCAGCGAGGCGTCTTTCGTCTGGGGCCACACTGCCTCTCCACCGGTGATCCTTTTGGCCTCTTTCGGGTGGAGGTGCAGGGGCGGGGCAGCGAAGCCCTGTTGGTCTATCCCCGGGTGGCCCAGTTGCCGCCCATGGAGCTGCCCCGGGGCAGCCTGGTGGGGCGGGATCGCCGTCGCCGCCCTCTGGCTGGGGATGACCGTTCGCCGGTGGTGCGCGGCTACCAGCCCGGCGACAGTCTGCGCCACATCCACTGGCCCAGCACAGCCCACCGGGGCGAGTTGATGGTCAGCGAACGGGAGGCCGAACCCAGCGGCGATCTCTGGATTGTGCTGGACCTGAACGCCGCTGCCCACCGGGGCAGCGGACCGACCAGCACACTGGAATACGGAATCGTTCTGGCCGCCAGCCTCACCGCTGAACTGCTCTCCGGCGGGGATCGGCGGGCTGTGGGGCTGTTGGCCGCGGGGACAGGACCGCATGGCGCTCTCTCTGTGACTGTGCCGCCTCTGCCCGGCAAGGGCCATCTCTGGCAGATTCTGGCCGCGCTGGCCCCGGCCCAGAGCGGCGACACACCCCTGGACGCACTGCTGCGCCACAACCGGGACCTGTTGGGCCGGGGGCAGACGGTTGTCGTCATCACCCCGGACTTGGCTGAGACCTCTGCTCTGTGGATGGCCGAACTGCTCCACCTGCGCCGGGCCGGTGTCGTGGGCAGCGCGTTGCTGGTGACGCCCGCGGCTGGGGATGTCCGGGAGGAGGAGGAGCAGGTGGAAGAAGTGCTGCGGGAGCTGTTGACCCGCCACGAAATCACCGCCCAATTCCTACGGGCAGGCACGCCTCTGGCTGCTTCCCTCACCTATCGTCGGCGGCGCACAGTGCTGGTCAGTACCCCCACGGGTGGTGTGATCTCCCGGGAAGTGGAAGAGGAGGTGGGCTGATGGCCGCAGGCACGCTGTACGGACAGGAGGCTCCTCACTGGTTTGTGCGTCTTCTCGGCTGGATTGACCGCCGCTTCCGCCCGGCCCTGGGCTGGGGCGTCTTTGTGGCCGGGTTGGTTTTGTCGATTCTGCCCGCTTCCGGCGTGCGCAGCGCCCGCTGGATCAATATGAACTCCAGTGGCGTTGTGCTGGAATGGGTTGGCCCACTGGCGCTGATCATCTCCTGGCTGCTGGTGACAGGCGTGCTGGGTTTGGCTAAAGGTCGGGGAAAAGCTGTCGGCGTGGCAGCGGGTGGAGTGGCCTTTGTGCTTTGGCTGCTGTTCGGACTGGCGACGCTGACACAGGTGGTTGTGGATTGGCTGCCCGGTTTCGGCGTTGTGCGGGATGCCTTTGCCAGCCGCGACTGGCAGCCTGTGGCCGAGGGCATCGCCGCCGACTGGCTGAGTCTGGTCTGGCGTTTTGGCGAGTGGCAGCGGGGCATTCTGGCCGGGGGCGCACACCAGGACGATCTGGTCTTTCTCTGGCTGGTGGGGCTGGTGATCTGGCTGGCTGTCTCCGCCACAGCCTGGCTGCTGCTGCGCACCCGCAACGGACTGGTGGGCACGCTGCCTGTCCTCTGGTTGATGGGTACGATTCAATTCTACGGCTCTGGTCAACGTTTTCCCCTGGCCCTGGCCTTGGCCCTGGCTCTGGCCCTGCACTTTTGGCTGGATCACCGCACGTTGGAAGAGAGCTGGCAGGCTCGCAAGATTGATTACAGCCCCGGTCTGGTGCTGGACAGGACGCTGACCAGTGCCGGGCTGATTGTGCTGATTCTGCTCGTCGGTCTGCTTTTTCCGCCGGTGTCGATCAACAGCTTGGCCTGGCGGGTCTACGAAGTGATGCAGCCGATCTACAAACCGGTGGAGGACTTGAGCGAGCAGATGTTCCCGGAATTGGAACGGCGCTCCGGTCTGCGTTTCGGGCTCATTGGCAGCGGCCTGCCCAACCGCTTTTTGCTGGACGGGGGCACGGAGCTTTCTCAGCTTGTGGTGATGAAAGTCAGCACAAACGAAGGGGTGGGCGGCGGGCCGAGTGTGACGCCGCCCCGGATTTATCTGCGCAAGGCCACCTTCTCCATCTATGACGGCAGCGGTTGGGAAAATCCCGCCGGGATGCCACGTCAGCCAGAGGATGCCAACAGTTCGTGGCGGAGTGAGGAGTGGCAGGGACGCAGGGAGCTTGTGCAGCGCATCAGCACCAGCTCTCCCACGGCCCTGCTCTACGCGGCGGGGGAGGCGAAGGCTGTGCTGACCGATTACAGCGTCCAGGCCCGCTCCCCGGACGATCTGGTGGCCCTGTGGGTGCAGGCCGCGCCGGTGAGCCGCTACGATGTGGTGTCGTCTGTACCTGCGGTCAGCGAAGAAGCGCTGTTGGAATGGCCTGGCTGGACAGAGAGCCGTCCATTGCCGCCCGAATTGGCGGTCCATCTGACCCTGCCCAGCACTGTCACCGAGCGCACCCGTCAACTGGCGGCGGAACTGGCCGCGGGCCGTTCCTCTTCCTACGAAGTCGCGGCGGCGATTGAGAGTTATCTGCGCGGCTACCCCTACGATCTGGAGGTGCCCGGCCCGCCCGGGGGCGCAGATGTGGCCGACTTCTTCCTCTTTGACCTGGCCCGGGGCTATTGTGACTATTACGCCACAGCCTTTGCCATCCTGGCCCGGCTGAATGGGCTGCCCACCCGCTTTGCCACAGGTTACATCACCGCCTTCTGGGACTGGGAGAGCCAGGAGTGGACCGTCACCGAAGCCGAGGCCCACTCCTGGCCGGAGGTCTACTTCCCGGAGCTGGGCTGGATTCCCTTTGAGCCGACCGCCGGACGGCCCGCGCTCGAACGCACGGGTCTGCCGACGATTGAATCCCGTCCCTTTGTCCCCGCAGTGGAGCCGGAGGTGATCGACGAAGCAGGTGCAAATCCCTGGAACTGGCAGATGCTCTTCTGGCTCTTGCCGGTGGCCGGGCTGCTCTGGGCCTTGCTGGCCTGGCTGGACCGGCGTGACCCGGACGACCCCTGGGCCGCGCTGGTGGGCTGGGGGCGCAGGCTGGGCCGGGGGCCGCGCCAGACCGAAACCGAACTGGAGTACGGCCGGGAGCTGGCCGGGCATCTGGAGGAACACCCCATCGACGAGGGCGAGCGTCAGCGGCGCATCACCGGCAATGTGCTGGGTCTCTCCCAGGCTGTCAGCGAAAGTCGCTACGCCACAGGCCAATTCAGCGCGCTGGCGGCGAGAAGAGCGGCGGCGCGCTGGAAGGCGATACGGAAGGAGATCGGCAGATGGCGAAGATGAAATAAGAGTAAGAGATTGGGGGATTAGGAGATTGGGTACTCGGTTCACCCAATCTCCCAATCTCCCAATACCCCAATCTCCTAATCTCCCAATACCCCAATCACCCAAAGGAACTCCCCCAATGAAAATCACATCCATCGAAACACATCTGGTCAATATGGGCCACCGTAACATCCCGTATGTGCGGGTCCACACGGACGAGGGTATCCACGGCGTGGGCGAGGCTTACTCGTGCGGGCCGGACAAAGCGACGGTCGAGTGCATCCGGGATTTTGAGGGCTGGCTGATCGGTCGCGACCCACGCGACATCGAAGGGCTGTGGCAGTTGATGTACGCCGGTTCCCGCTTCCCCGGCGGGATGGTACTCAACGCGGCCATCAGCGGCATTGAGCACGCCCTGTGGGACATTGCGGGCAAGGCCGCCGGGCTGCCCGTCTACCGGCTGGTGGGCGGCAAATGCCGGGACAAAATCCGGGTCTACCAGGCCCCCCGCGGCAACACACCGGAGGAACTGGCCGAAAATGCACTGGCGCTGATCGAGAAGTACGGCTACACCGCCATCAAGATGGGTCCTCTACCGGGAAACTGGCAGACCATGCCCTGGGGCAAAGTGATGGCTGAGACAGAGCGGCGCGTGGCGACTGTGCGCGAGGCCGTAGGCGAGGATATCGACATCGGTCTGGACCCCCACGCCCGCCTCTTTGAGGTCTCCCAGGCCCAGGAGTTGTGCCGGGTGGTGGCGCCCTTCCGCCCCTTCTTTGTGGAGGAACCCCTGCGCCCGGAGAATTACGACGCCATGCAAAAGCTCAGCCAGCAGGTGGATGTGCCCCTGGCGACGGGCGAGATGCTCTACACCCGCCACGAGTTCCGCGAGCTGCTGGCGCGCCAGGCCGTCAATATCATCCAGCCCGACATCTGTCTGATGGGCGGGTTGTGGGAGATGAAGAAGGTGGCCGCCATGGCCGACGCCCATTATGTGAGCGTCGCGCCCCACAATCCCTGCGGCCCGGTGGCGACGGCGGTGAATGTGCATTTTGCGGCCAGCACCCACAACTTTTTGATTCTGGAATACCACGCGGACGACGAGGGGCCGCGGCGGGATATTGTGGATGAGCCGATGAAGCTGGTCAACGGCTATCTGGAAATCCCGGAGAAGCCGGGTCTGGGCATCGATCTGAATGTGGAGGCGCTGGGGAAGTATCCGTTCAAGTCCTGGCACCGGGGGTTTACGTTTAAGGAGGACGGGGCGCTGGCGTATCAGTGACAGCGGATGATAGGATGGCGCGAATGGTTGGTCGGTGGGGATGGATCGACTCGTTCCCATCGCTCCGCGTGGGAACGTCTTGGTGACGCTCTGCGTCGGTTTTGTAGGACGGATTGGTAATCCGTCCGGCGCAAGCTAACAGCTTGCGTTACAGGGGTGGACGCGGAGCGTCCGTGGGGAGTGTCCACACGGGAGCGTGGGCACGAGAATCAATCTTCTCGTTCCCATTGCTCCGCGTGGGAACGTCTTGGCGACGCTCTGCGTCGGTTTTGTAGGACGGATTGGTAATCCGTCCGGCGCAGGCTGACAGCTTGCGTTACAGGGGTGGACGCGGAGCGTCTGTGGGGAGTTCCCACGCGGGAGCGTGGGAACGAGAATGGGAAAGGACAAGCCGATGAGCGAACAGAAACCAGCCAATCCGGGAAGACGACGATTCTTTGGTGAACTTCTCTCTAATATGGGCCGCGAGGCAGGTCTGTTGGCGCGGGATGCCGGGTTGGCGGCACGGGAAATTGGCCGGGTATTGGCCGACGCGGGGGAAGAAATCCACGCTGTGGCTGTGGAGACCCCCATCCACGCCGACCTGGACGAGGCCGAACTGACTGAGCGGCTGGATGCCATCGACGGCGAACTGGCCGAGTTGGAGGGACAGGTGCAGCGTTTGGTGGAGGCGGCGGCCCAGCCTCAGCCCCTGGCCGCCGAAGACCGGGAACTCCTGCGCCGGGTGGCGGAGCTGCTGGCCGCCCATCACACTGAATTGCAGGAGAATGCGCCTGTAACCGCCGAGACGGACGATGAGAGCGACGACGAGGCGTCTGTGCTGCGCCGCCGCCGCCAGGCCCTGCGGGATTGGACGTGGAAGCTGATTACGGCTCTCTTTGGCATTCGTCTCTTTGACGCGCTCTACGAGACGTTTGTCAGCAACGAACTGGTGCCCTGGGCAGCAGAGCAGTGGCGGGGCATCTTTGCCCAGGCCGAAGCCGCCGGGGTGATCGAGCGTTCGCCCCTCTCCTCGCCCCTGACTTCCCCCACCGCTGAATCCCCTTCGCCCGTCGAAACGCCTACGCCCAAGCCGGAAACGCCCACACCACCTCGCCGTACATCCCGCCCAGGGCGGATTCTCGTCCCCGAAATGGTTACGGTGCCTGCGGGCCATTTCTGGATGGGCAGCGACAAACGGATTGACAAGGACGCTGATGACGACGAACTGCCCCAGCACCGCCTCTACCTGCCTGGCTATCGCATCGGCAAATATCCGGTGACAAACGAGGAGTACGCCGCGTTTCTGGCCGCCACCGGTCATCGCAAGCCGTATAGATGGGAAGAAAACCAGTCACGGCTGGACCATCCGGTGGTGGATGTTTCCTGGGACGCCGCGACGGCCTACTGCCGTTGGCTGAGCGAGACGACGGGGCAACGCTACCGTCTGCCCAGCGAAGCCGAGTGGGAGAAGGCGGCTCGGGGCACGGACGGGCGTATCTATCCCTGGGGCAATCAGCCGCCGGATGAGCGGCGATGCAACTTTAACAATAATGTGAAGGACACGACACCCGTAGGTAGCTACCCGGCGGGCGTCAGCCCCTACGGTTGTTACGATATGGCAGGCAATGTGTGGGAGTGGACGAGCAGCCTTTCTTGGGACTACCCCTATCGAGCCGACGATGGGCGGGAGGTTCAGGTCGAGGATGGAAACGGTTTGAGCGTGTACCGGGGTGGTGCATATTGGGTTGACCGTAAGTTAGTGCGGTGCGCCTACCGTGGCTGGTACCTCGCCGGGGACGGGAACGACGACAACGGGTATCGCCTCGCCACGGGCCTCTCTCGTTAGGCAGTTGTCCCCTGTCCGCTGTCAACTGTCCCCTGGGTTCAGATGGATAATCACCCGTGAGATTGCCCGTGGCTGTTCGCTTCGGCCCGTCAGGGCCGTCGCGGTTTTGCCCTCACCCCCGGCCCCTCTCTCAGCCGTGGCGATGGCGGGTGGTGGCTGTTGGGTGGGCTGGGAGAGGGGAGGGTGTCGATGGCGATTGGGGGACTGATGGGTGATTGGGTGTCGATGGGGAAATGCACCAATCGTTGGCCTTCCCCCTCCTCTCCCAGCCCACCCAACGCCACCGACGAACCAGCGCCATCCCTGGGAGAGGAGGGGGCGTCCCCCCAACAGCCGACCTTCCCTTCACTGGTAGGGGGCGGTGAGGGCTGACCACGAATGGGAAGAGTACGCGAATAGATGCTTCGTGGGTCACGACGTTTCGTTTGGTGAAGAAACCGTTTCGGCTCTGCCCAGCTAACCATTCGTGCAATCCTCCGATTTGTTGTCAAAACCGCCTTCGTCCACATTGACACACCCGGCAGCGGGAATTACAATGCGGGTAACACTTGTCTTGTCCAAACTTGGGAAATACTATGTCCATCACAGTCAAAGTCGCAGGCAGCCTGAAACAGCACATCGCCCCCGGCGCGTCCCTGCCCGAAGTCGCCACCGTCGGCCAGGCCATCGAGCGGCTGGCCCTGCCGGATGTGGGTTCCCTGCTGATGCTGGTCAACGGGCAGATGGTGCATTGGCACACGGAGCTAAAGGACGGCGACACCCTGGAACTCATCCCGGCCATCTGCGGCGGGGCTTGAGGGGCGAATTGCGAATTGCGACCCGCCGTCTGCTGTCTCGATCTTTAGCGCTGATTGTGTCCAATTGGGCGCGAAACCGAACCGCATAGACTCATCATCCCATCTTTTTCAACCACAACGGAGGAATTCTCATGACAGTTGGCGGCGTGTGGGGCAAACTATTGCACGTGGACCTGACCGATGGGCGGCATTGGATCGAAGAGCCGTCTGACGAAATCTATCTGAAGCTGTTGGGCGGGCGTGCAATGGCGGCCTGGCTGCTCCTGCGTGACTTGCCCGCGGGCGCAGACCCCTTGGGGCCGGAGAATCTGCTCATCTTTGCGCCGGGCATCCTGCAAGGCTCCAACCTGCCCGGCGCGGGTCGCCACGGCGTCGCCGCCAAGAGTCCCCTGACCGGGGCCATTGCCAGCGCGGAAGCGGGCGGCTGGTGGGGCCACGAGTTCAAACGCACGGGCTACGACGGGCTGATCGTCCACGGCAAAGCGGACAAACCGGTCTATTTATGGATCAAAGATGGCGCAGTCGAAATCCGCGACGCCGCCCACCTGTGGGGCCGCGACACCGCCGATGTGGAGTGGGCCATCCAGGGCGAACTGGAGGACAAGCGTATCCGGGTCTCCCAGTGCGGCATCGCCGGGGAGAATCTGGTGCTCTACGCCAACGTCATCAACGACATCAACCGGGCCGCGGGCCGGGGCGGTCTGGGCGCGGTGATGGGAAGCAAGAATCTGCGCGCGGTGGCTGTGCGGGGCAATCTCAACCCGCCGGTGGCGGCCCGCAAGCGGGTGACTGGCGTCTCTAAATGGCTGGGCGACAACTACAAGACCAAAGCCGCCAGCTTCGTGGCAATCGGCACGCCGGGCAATGTCAACTCCCTGGCCGCGGCCAGCGCCCTGCCTACCCTCAACTTCCAGGACCCCTTCTTCCCCGCACACAAGAGCATCAGCGGCCAGTTAATGCAGGAGACGATCCTCATCGGGCGGGACACCTGTCAGGCCTGCCCCATCAGCTGCAAGCAGGTGGTGGAGTACGAGGAAGAGACCTTTGCCGATAACCCCTACCTGCGCTCGGACTTTCTGCAAAAGCTCAAAATCTCCAAAGAGTACGGCGGGCCGGAGTACGAGTCCATCGCTGCCCTGGGCAGTGCCTGCGGGGTGGATGATTTCATTGCCATCGCCAAAGCCAACGAGCAGACAGCCCGCTATGGCATGGATTCCATCAGCCTGGGCATGACGATTGCCTATGTGATGGAGTGTGCGGAGCGGGGGCTGCTGACCGAAGCAGAGACCGGCGGCTTTCTGCCCCGCTTTGGCAGCGCGGCGGATATGTTGCAGGCCGTGGAGATGATCGCCCACGGCGAGGGCTTCGGCGCACAGATGGGCCAGGGGTCCAAGCGGCTGGCGAACAGTCTCGGCGGGGACGCGGCCGATTATCTGGTGGAGGTGAAGGGCCAGGAATTGCCTATGCACGAACCCCGGGCCAAGCACGCCCTGGGCGTGGGCTATGCGGTGGCCCCGGTGGGGGCGGATCATATGATGAATATGCACGACACCGGCTTTGCCCAGCCCGGCGAGGGTCTGGAGCGGGTGGCTGAAATCAAGCGCTTCCCGCCTATGGCCTTCAACGACCTGAGCCACCAGAAGATGGAACTCTTCTATCACGAAGTCAACCGCAAGCATATGCTGGACAGCGCCATAATCTGCCACTTCCTCCCCTACTACCCCAGCCACGTGGCCGAGGTGCTGGGCGGGCTGACCGGCCACGACTATACGCCCCAGGAGCTTCTAGCCGTGGGCGAACGGGCCCAGACCCTCTGCCGTCTCTTCAACCTGCGCGAAGGCTTTACGGAAGAAGATGACCGGATGCCCCGCCGGGTGATGAAAGCCTTCAAGGAGGGACCTCTGGCTGGGGTGGAGATCACCCAGGAGATGTTCCTCAACGCCCGCAACCACTGGTATGGGCTGATGGGCTGGAGCGTGACGGGTGTGCCCACCGAGGAACGGTTAGAGACCCTTGGACTCGACCAGATTCTGGGCGGCATTGAGGTGATTGTCGCCTGATATGACCCAGGCCACGGATGAACGCGGATGAACGCGGATTGAATCTGCGTAATCTGCTTCCTCTGTGAAATCTGCGCTTCTAGAGACGAGAACTTCACCAGTTGTACATAACAAAACGACCCGCTGGGACAGATCCCAGCGGGTCGTTCTGTGAGGGGTAGCACCCGCCCTACCCCGCAATCTTCTTCGCAATCTCCGCGGCCATCTCTGCGGTCACCGCCACCCCGTGGACCTCCTGGGCGTGGGCCGCGGCCTGAGCCAGCACTTCTTCGATGGTCTCCGCGGTGACAACCGCCGCGCAGTCGAAGCCGACATCACTGCATTTCAGGGTTTTCATCTGCGTTTCTCCTTTGATTGAAAGTAAGCGACCAGACCTGCCGGATTTGGGAAAACCCGGCAGGTCTACTGGCATTTACACTGCGAGCGCTTCCAACAGTGTGCGATTGCGTGCCGCCGTTGCGCACTCCATATTCGGATTCTGGCGGGGGGTGGCTCCAAAGGCGGCTGTCACCTGCTGCATGAAACCAGCATTGGTGATGCCAGCCGTCCCGGACTGTAGAATGCGCGTGGCCCGCACAGTGAATTCCCCGTGTCCGTTGACCTCATAGGCCTTTTCGTGGGATTTCGCCGCGGAGAAGACCACCTCGCCCATCGTTTCCGGGTCACGACCGCCCAGCGAGCGGCCCAGGCTATAACTCTCCCGATAACGCCGGTGGGCCAGAATGATCTCATCCGTGGCGATCATCTCGCGCTGGCGCACATCATTTTGCAGGTCCAACTCACGAGTGATCGAACCCGAATGGCAACAGTCGATGAAGCAGGTCGCGCTCACGCCTTGGGGCAGTTGCTCAAAGATCAGCCCAATCTCGTCGTCGATCACAAACGCGCCGACGGTAAAGTCCCAGGGAACCAGCGCTTCGTCCTTGTCTGGCGTATCCCCGCCTGCTTCATCCCCCGTTTTGTCGGGAATCTGAATGCCGTGACCGGCGAATTGAAAGACAATCACATCGTCGGCCGTGCTGGTGGAGACCAGATCGTGCAGGGAATTGAGGATCGTATCCCGTGTGGCCTCGCCGTCCACAAGCATTGTTGGCTGCTCGAAGCCGAGAGCCGTCAGCGTGGCAGCCCACGCCCTGGCATCGGCGATGCAGCCCGCCAGGGGATGGCCCTTATAGTTGTCGATGCCGATACGGAGCGCCCGTTTGCGCCCGCCCCGTCCCGCGCTCACCGATGCCGGTGGCTGTTGCATACCGATTTGCGTTCCTACGGTTGCCCCATTCTGGGACGGCTGACCGTCTGCCAACGCACCCAGAGAAGCGACTGTCCGATCCGCGGCACTTTGAATGCTGGCTGTGTCGTTGGCGACGGCAAGCTGCGCCCAATAGGCGTTCAGAATGACCCCGAACTGAGCAGTCCGCAACGCTTCATTCCAGGTGGATGCGCTGACAGCCTGCATGGCTTTTTCAAAGAGTTCGTTGCCGATAGCAAAGCTGGTATGCAGGTGATCGCGCCAGGTCAAGTCTGTGCTTGCCTCGCTGGCTGTGGTTGATTCCAGCGCAGAGGCCGCTGGTGCCAGGCTAAGCGCACGCGAACCAGCGCCAGTCAGCGTGCGGAAGGCGGTCAGATTGCGCTGCATAATCGCAGCATAATTTTCAGCCTGCCCTGACCCGTTGTAGACCGTAGCAAACTGACGCATATCCCCCTGTCGGATGGCAGGGACCAGACCTTTGACCTCCATAAAGCGGAAGAGGCTGGCGAGTTGGTTCTCGTCACTGCTTTGGAAGGCGTTGAACATCTCCCGCACAGTTGAGTAGCCGATGCTCTGGTGGTTGAAGCCCATAATCTGGGGTGCGCCCATACTGATTGATAGCATTGCCGCGCTTTCGTCCAGCCGACGGGCAAAGTCGAAGACCAGCCATTCCAGGGGTTGACCGCCCTGGGTGGGGTGGCAGGCTTGCCAGGGCCCATTGGGGTCGGGCCGCCATTGATGGCCCTGCCACGTCACAGCCGGATCAAAGGCGAAGTGTTGGGCAAAGCGTGTCTGGTTATGCTTCCCCCACTGGTTGTAGAAGATGTGATTTTCAAAACGGATAATCATGCGGCCATCGTTGCCGAAAGCAGCCCCGTTCGATTCGGCCACCAGAACGGCCACGGCGATGCCCGGATCGATCCCCAAGCGGGCCGATTCGCGTTCGATCAGCGACCGATAGCGATTCCAGGTATTGGCGACAACGACTGTTGTCCAGTCGGCCCCAGGCGGCGGAACCAGCACTTGCCCGGCTTGGGCCGCACCCGAAGCAACGCCTGGCGCGTCCCGGTTGACTACCCACTGTCCACTCACAAAGCCAGAAGTGCCGCTCCAAACGATGCGCAGCCAGCCGTTGATCTCGCCGATCACCTGCACCTGATTGCCCTCCACCAGAGTGCCCGTGATGGCGTGTTCAATACCTGGCCCTGTGCGCACATTCAGTTGAACTGCGCTGACGATGCCTATCCAATTGTCTGTGCCTGTACTGATCGGCGGCTGCGCTCCACTTCCGCCCGCAATTCCCCCAGCCATCTGTGTGCCCATAGCAATTGTCTCCAGTATAGTAAGCTCCCGTTCCTGGTTGCAGATGGCAGCCAGGCGGTTGTGAATCCCTTTGCGTTGACCCGGACTAAGCCCATCCTGCCGGTAGAGGCCATAGGGCTTGCCGGGAAAATCCTGGGTGCAAAACCAGATGCCCAGGGCCACCGACGGATCGGATAGAATGGCTTCGCAGGCGCTTTGCATAGCTTCCTGTTGCAAATGTTCGAGGCCGCCCGGGTCTGCCCAACCGATCTCGGAAATGAAAATCGGCTTCAACCCGCCTTCTGCCGCCTGGATCACCTCGCGCAGCCGTTTCATATAGCTGTCGTACTTGGCACGCAGGGCCTGGCTTACATTGCCCCGCTCGCCCTCGGCAATATACAGGTGGTAGCCAACCCCATCGAAGGGGAAGGGAACGCCTGGATTCCCCCAGCCATAGCGGAGCTTGCCCTCTGCATAGGTACGGTTCAAATACTCCGCCCCCGCGTTGTTGTTTACATCCAATCCTTGCAGCGGACCGGAGACAATGCGAATGTGACTCAACCCCGGATCGCTGCGCACGGCCTGATGGACGGCTTGTAGCATCGTGGCAAACCAGCCCGGGTGAATCCAATTGGGAGTACTGTTGGTCCAACCGGGCTGTTCATTCTGCTTCCAGTCGTCGGGTTCGTTGAATGATTCAAAGACAGAAACTTTGTCGCCAAACATCCGGGCAATCGTGACAAATGTCTGGGCGTAGCGCTGAATCCAGGAATCCCCGGTCAGATCACCGGCGGGCGCACCGCGCAGACGACCGCCCGGCTTCTCTTTCATAGCTTGGTCGCTGATCAGCCCGTAGATTTTCAATCCCTGACCGGCAAAACCGTCGATGATGCTCTGATAGGTCTCTCGCCAGCTTCGGCCAATGGGTCGCTTCTGGTCGTGGGGGTCATCCCAAGGGGCGATGATAAAGTTGAGCCGCACCCAGCCAACACCTGACCCCGCAATAATGCCGGGGTCATTGACCTGTCCAGCGATGCTGCCAACGCCTTCGGCGATGGGCGCGTTGGCGTCAAGGCCGATTTTGGCGGCGGAACGGGTAAAGACCTTCGCCAGCCTGGCCCCGACCGTAGCCGCTGCGGCCACTGGTGTGACCGGTGGCGCTATGGGATCGCCCGGCACAGCGCCAGCCCCGCCATTTGTCGCCGGCGCGCTGGCACTTTTGCGGGTGCGCTGAAAGACCACATAAAATGAGTGGTGGCCGAAGCTATTGAGGATTTCATCCCGCCCATTGCGTTCGTCCGCATGGCGAGAGTGGATGCCAGTGACCACATCGCTCGGCTCTCCACCGTCGATCCAGAGCCGAAAGACCCCATCGAAGATCGGAATATCCATCCCCGGTTCATTGGCGGGCTTGTCCAGCCGTTTGGGCGTTGGTGGATTTGCGTTGCCTTCCCAGTTCCAGGCAACCGACGCCTCTTTGACCCGTTGACCGCTTTCGTTGAGCGCATCCACAAAGATATTGTGGCGGCTGCGGTTTTCGTCGGGTGTCAGGTGGTGGATACCCACGGCCTTCCAATAGGTAGCGCCGGCGGCTACCCCAGCCGATTGGATAGCGACGCCATAGCTGCCCGCTTCGTTGATCGGCATGGCGCTGCTGATAAACTGCTGGTTCAACATCTCGAAGTCGAAGCCGGCAATACCAATCCCGCGCATGCCCCGGCTGGATCGGCGACTCGTTGGGCGCGGCGCTGGATTGTTCTCTGTTGCTGCTTCTGTAGCGGAACTCTGTTTTCTGGGCATCCATAGACTCCTTTTGGTTGTATCTCGTCCAAACGTGTGATTGTCGCGTTACCAGCTTGTGTGGCCGATGCTCTGCCATTGACCAATCGGGGCATAGACGATGGCGCTGGCATAGCCCTGGGCCCGAAAGCCGCCAATATCAGTTTCGTTCGTGATGGGCGCGCCCAGATTGTTGCGTCGGGCGTAGTCGGCGAAGGAGGAGCTATTGCTGAAGGTGATGGCTGCTTTCTCCCACACTGCACTACGGATGGCGTCCAAATTGGCCATCGGATTCCCGGCCTGTCCACCTGTTGCGCTGCCCCGCGGTTCGGCCTGCCAGACCACAAACGTGGAGATGTGGTTGCTTTGGGGCATCCCGCCCCCCACCACTACATCCGCCGCGCCCTCGGGAGACCAACACCAGGGGCCAGTCTGCCCGCTTTCTGGATAATAGCCCTGGTAAATGTCCAGGTTGGCCCAGCCAGAACCGGCCTTGGGCGTCTTGCGCACATAGCCCTGATAGCTGGGATCGCCCAGTTTGGCGAAGCCGTCCGACCAGTAACGAACCAGATTTTCGCTCTTGACCGGCTGCCCGTTTTGATCGAGAACACGGGCGAAGAGGTGATGATCCCCGCCTGCGTCGTCAAAATAGTCGGGCGCACCCCAGCCGCGAAGGTGGCTGTCCCTGGCCCACTGGGGAATGGCTCCATAGGCACCATTCGGCTGCCAGGATCCATCCCGTGTGGTGAAAATCTCTTTGACCCGATAGACAACCTCCCCAGCCGGGTTGTCGGGTCGGCTTTCTGCTGGCTTGACCGACAGTTTGAAAGTAGTCACCCAATCGCTCGTACGCATTTGTTTCTCTCCCTTCTGATTGTAAGAACTCCAAAATTGCGGCTTCTACACTGATACAGCTTGTCAGAAAGTACAGGGTTGTTTCTGCCGCAGTGCATAGTGCATGTACCAGTACACATACTACGCCATGGACCACGACAAATAGCTGAAAACTTCCACCCCTCTGGACTAGCCAATCACTCGGTGTGCGTTTACACCTCTTGCCCGATGACAATCGACGGGAGCCACAGAATATCAATTCACCTCTCACTACGCTCTGCCCAATGACTGATCCGGGACTAACCTGCTTAAAAATGATACAGCCCGGCCAAACACATCTGGTCGGGCCGTATCTTCGTGGGAAAGGGGTTCGTTCTGCCCCTCATTCTTTGCCGCCCTTTACATTGCGTTGTGTCGAAGTTGGCGACGTTCAATAGCCAAATTCTGACAGAGATAGCGTTACAAAAGCGTTTCATCTTGAAACTGCACCCCTACCAGGCCCACCGAATGAGAATTGCTGGTTTTGGGGGAAGATTGACAACTCCGCCACCCGCTTCTATACCGATGCAAGCAAAGATGGCTTGCAGCAATTGGCCGCCCACCCTCTGGCTGCGCTGGGTGGACAGGAACGAAAGACTGATTCCCACCGAAGCGGAACAACTCGACGCGGAACGCCGCCAGCGGGAGGCGGTGCTCGCCAAACTGCGGACACGGGGGATCGATCTGGACAAACTGTGAAACGTGAGGCGTGAGAAAAAAGAAAAGAAAGAGTCCGCCGAGACGCGTCTCGGCGGACTCTTTCTTTTGTCGGCATCTGACCGCTCTATCCCGCAATCTTCTTCGCAATCTCTGCCGCCATCTCTGCGGTCACCGCCACCCCGTGGACCTCCTGGGCGTGGGCCGCAGCCTGGGCCAACACTTCTTCGACGGTCTCGGCGGTCACAACCGCCGCGCAGTCGAAGCCCACATCACTGCATTTGAGCGTTTTCATCCTCACTTCTCCTCTGGGAGTAGGTGAGACCTGCCAGGTTTCGGAAAACCTGGCAGGTCTCAATTCAGTTATGGTGCGCCAATCGGCCCACGCGTAATGATACTCTCGTCTGCCATCACATCAAAAAGTGTGACATCGAACTCGCTCAACGCGGGGTGGTTGGCCACAGCAGCGCCCAACTCGCTGTCCAGATAAGCTTGGCGCGCCTCGGCGCTTTCAAAATAGTAGACCGCACCCGCCCGTTTGGTCTCTGGATTGAGTGTCCAGACTTTCCAAAGTAGCCCTGGCACTGCTGCAAAAGCATCCGCCAGTGGCGAAACTTCGGCGACGTACTCAGCAGCGGTCTCAAAGTTGTAAGTGAAGGCGACTTCCAACACCACACCCACATCTCCCATAGCGGCCTCATCCATCTCGCCGCTCTCATCTTCCAGCGGTCCACGCGTGACCAGCGACTCGGCGCGCATCACATCGTACTGCTGGACGCGGAAGTCGCTAAAGGCCGGGTGGGTGGCCACGGCGACCCCCAACTCGCTGTCCAGATAGGCTTGCCGCGCCGCGGGGGTTTCGAATAGATAGACCGCGCCAGCGCGTTTGGTCTCCTCATCGAGTATCCAGGTTTTCCAGATCAGCCCTGGTACAGCCAACCACTGTTCGGCCATCGGCGACACGGCGGCGATGTATTCATCCGCGCTAGCAAAGTCGTAGGTGAAGTCCACTTCCAGCACGGCAGTGCCCTCGCCCATCATCCGGTTGGTGATCGTCATTGGCGCTGAGAGTTCCAGCGTCGTGTAGATCGGGCAGCGCATACGGAACTGGTCGGCCAGCATCTCCGCTTCTTCCATCGTCGGTCCATCCACAGCGATGCCGATGCGGAAGGCGCGCACACGGGGATTGACCGCGCCGTCGCGCAGGCCAGCCGGCGCAAAGTCGGCTTCCACGTCGGTGCTGATGGCGTCTAGGGGAATCTCCATCTCCTTTGCTGCGGTCTCGTAGATAAACGTGCCACAGCTTCCCAGCGCGCCCAGCAGCATATCCATCGGGTTGAATTCCAGATTGGGGCCACCCAACGGCGGCACGGAATCGACCAGCATCCGGTTGCCTCGCGCCAACACAATCGCCCGCCCATCTTGCACCAGCTCCACATTGGCTTTGGCAGTGGCCAACGTCACCTCTTGGGCAGCGGGCACTGGGTCAACATCCATTGCTTCTCTGCCCAGGGCCGCACCGGCCGCCAACAGCGAGAGAAGTAGCAAACTTGCCAGTAAAATCGAAATTCGTCGGTACATCGGGATTCTCTCCTTTTGAATAGTGCTTATTGAATAGTGATTCAAACCTCTTCTACTTCCATTAACAGCAACAGAATCTCCTGCAGCGCCTGCCAACTCTGGAAACGGATGAACTAGACAGAAGCAGTGCCCGAAAGGGCAAACATCGCGCCCCGTAGTGCTTCGATCATCCCCAGATGGCGACCAGCGTGGGAGATATGAAAGATCACGTCGCCGGCTACATCACCCTCCTCCTCGCCCTGATAGAGCAGTTCCCCTGTGGGCGTCGGTTGGAAGCGGGGCAGAATGGAGCGACGGGTCTGGGCAAACTCTGCCGGGGTGAGTCCGGCGCATGTCTGATCCGCCAGAGCGAACACCTGCCCCGCATAGTCAAACAGGTGCTGTTGCCCCACTGCCACCACTGCTGCTACGTCTTCGATCCTCATGCCTGCCCCGGTCTCCAGAAAGCCCAGCCGTTTCGCCTCCAATCCCCAGATCCGGGCCAGCCCGTCCTGCACCCACACTTCGCCCGGATAACATGCGGCGGCGAGCGCGGCGGAGACATGCGGACCGAAGCTCGCTTGCATCCGGTCCGCCCAGCGGGCCACATGGAAGAGATGCCAGCCAATGGGCGGGCTGGTCGGGCTGGGTTGCGCCAGAAACTGCTCTGCCGGGAGCGCCCCGGTAGTCGCAAGCAGGCTCTTGTGAGTCCACTGGATATACATCACGCATGTTTCTTGGGCTTGCATGGCCATTCTGATCCTTCATCAGTGAATTGGTTCAATTCTTTTCTTCCGTCAACAGCAGAAGTATTTCTCGCAGCGCCGCCCAGCCTTGAAAGTAGCGGACTTCGCCGTTGGCGGTGTTTTGGATGCGCCCCCGCCAGACGGATTCTTCTTCGCCCCTCTCCTCCGGCCAGAGACGCAGGGTGAAAAAGCGGCTCGGTGGATCGCGGGAATGCTCGTCCATAGGCAATTCCTCCTTTTCTTCAGTTGTGACACGGATACTGCACAGTCTGTCAGAGCAAGCGTTGCAAAAGCGTTTCATCCTGAAACGTACCCCTACACAGCAAAAATGAAGAATAGTCTGATAATCTTCATTTCTCATCTCCCCTGGAAAGTCTTGGTTGCCTGTGAATGTGACCGGCGCTTTCAAAGCGCCGGTCACATTCACAGGCAACCCCTATTTTCCTGCCATCGCTCCAGCCTACTTCGCGCGTTCAAGCACCTTCTGTGCCACCGCCTCCCCAATCGCCTTAGAGGCGACCATTTCATGGCGGAAATGAATGCCGGCCCAGATGCGCGATTCGTAGGCTTCGGCGGCTTTGGCGCGAATCGCCTCGGCGTTGGCGGGGAACTGATTGACCAGCACTTCGGCTACTGCGTAGGTGACACCGGCATGACCCGACGGAAAGCTAGGATAGTTAGGTGTGGTGAAGACAGTGGTCATCGCCGTGTCCATTTGGAAGGGGCGCAGCGTCCAGTAGGTGAATTTGGCATCCCAAACGGCGACGACAGCATCATATTGCGCCACGCTCATCAGCGCATAGGTGCGCGCAACGCGCATGGGGTTGGCATCCAGTCCTTGCTCAAACATACGCAGCGCAGCAAAGGTATACCAACCCTCGTAGGCGCCATCGATTGCCTGCCACCAAAGGGCCTTTTGGTTGGTGGCAAAGGTACGTGTAATCGTCACGACCTCTTGCAGTTCGGCGGCCATTTCTGGTGAATCGTAGGCCAGCGGCGGTTCAGGACGTAGTTCATCACCCGCCGCTAACGCCCAAGTCTGCCACTTCCCTGCGGTCGGCTCCACGGGCTTCTCGCCGGTCCAATAGCTAGGGCCGGTTGGAATTACACCGTCCCAGGCGGGAATCGCAGCGTCCAGATCGGCACGGGCGATGACCTGTTGTGCCACCATTTTGCCCAACTCTAGCCCGGCCGCGACATCGCTAGGGAAGTGCGCACCGGCCAGTACACGCGAATCTGCTGCGGCCTGTGCTTTGTCCAAGAAGCCCTGAGCATCATCCGGGTAGAGATAGCCCAGGATGGCTGCCGCCGCACCAGCCGCTACGGCATGTTCGGATGGATAGGAGGGGCTGTTGGTATGTTGCGCCAACACGGCCAAACCGGGGGCCAATGCCGCGGGTCGCGCGCGGTTATAGGTGTACTTGGCCTCCCAGGCCACCACCAGTGCATCGTAAATTGCCACATTTAGCAAGGATAACATACGGGCCATGCGCGGGCCATTGGTCGGTTTGGCCCGCAGTTGTGCGAAGGCAATCTCGATCCAACGATGGGAGGGTGCGCCACCATCCCAATAGGCGATCTGCTGTAAGGCGGCTTCATCGCGCCCCGCAACCGCAGCTTGCACTTCCTGCAACTCGGCCTGCGTCGCCGCCTGATCGGGCGGGGCAGCAGGAAGCAGGGCCGCCACATCGGTCACCGCCCAAGTTTGCCAACTGCCAGCGTCAGGCTCGACTGACATCGCGGCTGTCGTTGCGTCGGCGGGTGCCGCCACGGGGGGAGGGGGCGGCACACAGGCTGCCAGCAATAGACACAGAACAAACAAACTGCTCAAAATCTTCTTCATCTCGCTTCTCCTTGCCTCTTGGTTATTTTATTGGGTATCGGACGGATCGGTTTTTGTGCTGATGACTGCCTTGCCCCGAACAAAGGACACGGATTCACACGGATTTAATCTGCGAAAATCTGCTGTTTCTGCGTAATCTGTGTTCCGCTTTTCATCCCCTTTGATGCTTGAGCAACCGAATATCCAATATCAAATCTCCACTCGGTCTTCTTCCATCAAACGCAGCAACGCCTCTACCAGCGCCTCCCAGCCTTGAAAATAGCGGACTTCGCCGCTGGCGGTGTTCTGGATACGTCCCCGCCAGACTGCTTCTTCTTCGCCCCTCTCCTCCGGCCAGAGACGCAGTGTGAAAAAGCGGTTCGGCGGGTCGCGGGAATGCTCGCCCATGGGCAATTCCTCCTTTGCTTCAGTTGTGACACGGATGCTGCCCAGCGTAGCAATTGGTGCGTTGCAAAAGCGTTTCATCGGCGTTTCAATACTCCCCGGTAAAAATGCGCTTGCGTGACGCAACACTCACCCATCTCTGATCGAAAACTGACTCGCTGCTCATTTTTGCAGAAAATCGATTGAAATTCCGCTTTGCATCGTGTAGAATAGAGAGCAGCCAAACAATATATCTGCACAAACAATTGGGAATGACGTTTATGCTATCCATCGAAATCCGCGTTTTAGGGGGATTTTATCTGACGCGAGCAGGTGAGCCTGTCGCCGAACTGTCAGCCCGGGTTCAAGCGCTGTTTACCAACCTACTACTCCATCGCATTGCGCCCCGCTCCCGACAGCAGATTGCCTATGACCTCTGGCCGGAAAGCACCGACAAGCAGGCCCGCACCAATTTGCGCGGTCTGCTCCTGCTCTTGCGCCGCGCCCTGCCCTCAATCGACGACATCCTGGAAATCAGCGAGCAGAGCGTAGGTTGGCGACCACGCATCCCCACCACTTTGGACCTGGCAACCTTTGAATCTGGTCTGAGCGCCGCGCCAGCCAGCAGTGTGGCGCAACGGGTAGGCATGGCCAGAGCGGTCGATGCCTACGCCGGCGATCTCCTCCCCGACTGTTACGACGAGTGGATCCACCCCGAACGGGAACGGTTGCGCAACGCCTACGCCCAGGCCCTATCTGAATTGACCCTACTGGCCGAGACCGAACGGGACTACCCCGCGGCCATCGCCTACGCTCGCCGCCTGCTGCGCCACGACCCCCTGCACGAAGCCTCCTACCGGCGGCTAATGCGTCTGCTGGCATTGACCGGCGACCGGGCCGCCGCGTTGCAGGTCTACCACACCTGCGCCACCCTGCTGCGCCGGGAGTTGGGCGTGGACCCCAGCTCCGAAACCGAACAGACCTACACCCGTCTCTTACAGCAGGACGAACACTCCGCTGACATGGGCGCAGAGTCGCTGTGGGTGGTCAACACCGCTCTGGTAGGTCGCCGGGAGGAGTGGAGCAGCCTGCAACAGACCTGGCGTCAGGTCAACCGGGGCAAAGCCCACTGGGTGCTGATCACCGGCGAGGCAGGGATGGGCAAGAGCCGTCTGGCCGAGGAGATGCTGGCCTGGGCTGAACGCCAGGCCATCCCCGCTGCCTATGCTCGCTCCTATGCCAGCACGGGTGGTGTCAGTTATGGACTGTTCACCGACCTGCTGCGCAATGAATCTCTGCGCCGGGGCTGGGAGAGGCTGGACGATCACTGGCTGGTCGAACTCTCTCGCCTGCTCCCCGAAATACCCAGCATCCGCCGGGAACTGCCCCCGCCCACTGCCCTGGCCGAAGAGTGGCAGAAGCGGCGTCTCCTCGAAGCCCTGGCCCTGGCCTGTCTGGGCGATGACCGCCCTCGCCTGCTGGTGCTGGACGATCTGCACTGGACTGGCCGCGAGAGTCTCGAATTCCTCGCCTTTCTCCTGCGCTACCGCCCCCAGGCCCGGCTGCTGATCATTGGCACAGCGCGCACAGTCGAAATGCAGGACAATCCCGCCTTGCAGACCCTCATCGGCGAAGCTGAAAGAGGGGGGCATCTCACCCAACTGCCGTTGACACCGATGACAGCAGAGGAAACGGGCCAACTGGCCGGCCAGACCCGTGGGATACCACTGGGCGAAGAGACCCTCCCGCACCTGCACGCCGATTCCGGTGGCAACCCTCTGTTTGTGGTGGAGATGGTAAGAGCAGGGGACAGGAGACTAGGGACAGGAGACTGGGGACAGGAGACTGGAGACGGAGAGAGCCGTCGTCTTGCCCGCTCCCCAGTCCCCAATCTCCAATCCCCAATCCCCAATCCCCAATCCCGAATCCCCACTCTCCTCCCTCCCAAAATCCAGGCGGTCATCGAATCCCGTCTGGATCAGCTTTCGCCACCGGCGCGGGAAATCGCCGCCCAAGCCGCAGTGCTGGGGCGATCTTTTACTTATCCTGTTCTCGCGGCTGCCTGCGTGCTGGACGAAGCCAGGCTGGTGGATGGGCTGGACGAACTCTGGCGGCGGCGCATCATCCGGGAGGTGGGCGTGGGCGGCGATGGCTACGACTTCAGCCACGACCACATCCGGGACGTGGCCTATGGGGTGATCAGCCAGGCACGTAGGCGTCTGCTCCATCGCCGGGCCGGGGAAGCGCTGCTGCGTGTCCACGGACGGGAAGCGGCGGCGGTGCAGGGGCAGTTGGGCCATCATTTTGCCAGCGCCGGCGACAACCCTGCGGCCATCGGCCATTTTCGTCGCGCCGCAACTGTCGCGCTGGAACGTTACGCCCACGCCGAGACCGCCTTCTACCTGAGCGAAGCGATTACTCTGGCCGAAAGCGTGGGCGACGCCGCGGTCTATCCCCTCCTGGCCGAACGGGAGCGGGTCAACCGAACGGCCAGGCGCACGGACGAGTTGGTGGCGGATCTGGCCCGTCTGGAGCAAACGGTGGAGCGGCTGGACGACGGCAGCCACGAGGCCATCCGTCGCCGGGCGGGGCTGAAACTGGCGCAACACTACCAGCAGTCACTGATGGGCGACCGCAGCCAGGCACTAGAACTGGCCCAGGAAGCGGTTGTCCAGGCCCAGGCGGCCGGCGATAAGTCAGTTATGGCCGAAGCGCTTGTACGGGTCGGCCACGAGCTCTGGGGACACGGCCGCTTTGACGAGGCGCAGGCGGCATTTGAAGATGGCCAGGCCGCAGCGCTGGCTGCGGATTTGCCCGCGCTGGTGGCGGAGTCTTTAGAGCGTCAGGCCGCTATACAAATGTTCAACGGCGGCAGCCCAACCCGCATTCTCCGCCTGCTGGATGAATCGTTACTCCTCTATGGCAGAGCGGGCAATGTCATTGGACAAGTCAACATTCTGAACAAACTGGGCTATCTGCCGGTTGCCCAGGGCAGCGGCTCATACGACGAGGCTCTCGCCGGCTATCGCAGGGGGTTGGAAATTGCCCAACGTACCGGTAATCGGGGAGGGGAGGCAATGATTCGACGTAATATAGCTCTACTCTCTACTTGTTGGGGAGATTACCGTCAGGCTGGCGAATACCTGAGCCAGACCGACGCAATCATCGAGCAAGTACACGACAAGTCGAATCGCCCTCTGCTGTTGAACTACCGGGGCTTCTGGCTGCTGCAGCAGGGGCGGCTGGCCGCGGCCAAAGCCACGCAAGAAAAGGCGTTGGGTCTACTGCGTGGCAATCGCCAGCACTTGTGGATGGTCAAAGCCATCACCGCGCTGGGGTGGATCGCCTTCCATGAGGGGAAATGGCAGCAGGCGGAGGAACGGGCGACAGAGGCCATTGCCGAGAGCGGATCCTTCAATGAGGAGCGGCAGATCGCCCATTCCTGCACCTTGCGGGGTTGGGCGCGGCTGAGATTGGGCCAATTGGACGCAGCCATCCCCGACTTCGAGCGCTCCGCGGAGATTCTGGAACGGCTGGAGATGGTGAACCGGGCGCAGGAACCGCTGGCTGGTCTGGCCGCAGCCGCCTGCCTGCGGGGGGAGGTGACAGGGGCCCACGCCCAGGCGTTGCCCATCGCAGGCCATCTTCTCAGCCACCCCCTGGACCGCACGACGGACACTTTCCTCGCCATCCAGACCGTCCACGCCATTCTGCGTGCCGGGGGCGATCCCTTGGCCGAAGAGATGCGCAGCCTGGCCCAGGCCCATCTGCAATATCGGGCGGCCAATATCGAACCGGAGCATCTGGACGCTTTCTGGGCCATGCCGGGTCAGAGGGAGATGCTGGACGAGCAGGCAACTTCTGGGTTATACTTGTCGAACCGATAGATTGCGCAGAACACTTCTTGGCAACCTCCTACGCCAGCACTACCCTGCCCTTCGGCGTATCAAGCACAGCATAGAGCGCAGGCGCAGAACCTTCTGTCACATGCACATCGAGTCCCAGCGCGGCCAGCATCCGGTGGATCGTTGGGGGGTCCGGGTGCTCGGCGCGCAGGGAGACAAGTGTGCAGCCCTGGGGCGAAGTGGTGGAGGGGTGGGGTGTCTGCGCGCCCCATTCGATCAGAAAGGGTTAGTGTCACGAATTATTCGCCACATTGACTGAGAGCAGGTTGGGGGTAATAATCAGGGAAAATCCATGCAAAGGAGAAACCCTGATGACAATCGCCCAACGGAAAGAACAAATTCTACGGATCAAAGCAGCCAGCAGTTTCAGCGA
>CAMDQF010000069.1 GCA_945905745.1 Litorilinea aerophila | reverse complement strand
AGGTAGCAAGTGGAAGGTGGAAGGTGGAAGGTGGAAGGTGGAAGGTGGAAGGTGGAAGGTGGAAGGTGGAAGGTGGAAGGTGGAAGGTGGAAGGTGGAAGGTGGCGTATCTCCTACCTGCAACCTTCCACCTGCATACCTGCAACCTACTCCCTGCTATCTTCCGCCGACGACCGGAACCCGCACGCTGCCCACAATCCCCGTCAGAATCTCCTCCGCCGTCCCTGCCCGCATCCAGAGTTCCGGGTTGAGGATCAGCCGATGGACCAGCGCGGGGCCGACGTAGGCTTTGATGTCGTCGGGCAGTACATAATCCCGACCTTCCAGCGCGGCCTGGGCCCGGGCCAGTTTGAGCAGAGCAAGCGAGCCGCGCGGGCTGGCCCCGACTGTGACCCGGCTGTGCTGGCGGGTGGCGTGGACCAGTTCGACGATATAGCGCTCCAAATCCGGGTCCACGTGTACCTCTTCGACAGCCGCACGCATCTCCAGCAGTGTCGCGCCATCGATAATCGGTTTGAGCAAAAAATCATCGCTGCGTCGTTGGCGCCGACGGCTGAGAATCTCCTGCTCCTCGGCCAACGACGGGTAGCCGATGGAGAGCTTGACCAGAAAGCGGTCCAGTTGGGCTTCGGGCAGGGGGAAAGTCCCCTCGTATTCAATCGGGTTCTGGGTGGCGATGACGACGAAGGGCAGGGGCAGGGCCATCGTCTCCCCTTCCAGCGTCACCTGATGTTCCTGCATGGCTTCCAACAGGGCCGATTGAGTCTTGGGCGAGGCCCGGTTGATCTCGTCAGCCAGGATAATATTGGCGAAAATCGGCCCTTTGCGCAGCTCAAAATCCCCCCGGTTGCGATTGTAGATATAACTACCGGTGATGTCGCCGGGCAACAGGTCGGGAGTAAATTGGATGCGGCGGAAGTCCAGCCCCAGCGCAATCGCGAAGCTGTTGGCGGTCAGGGTTTTGGCCAAGCCGGGGTAATCTTCCAACAGAATGTGGCCGCCAGCCAGAATCGTCGCCATAATCTGGCGCAGGACACGCCCTTTGCCCACCACAGCCTGCTCTACTTCGGTTACAACCGCATTGCTCAGCTCGGCAACTTTACTTAATAGCATCAGAATTTATTCTCCGGCGGGTTGCCCGGTCTCTTTTTCCAGAAAAGCCACCACGACTTCCGGGTCCAAGTCCAGGGGATGGGATGGCACGGGATTGGATGAACGGGCGGGTTTGATCGGCCACCGCTGCCACAGGGGAATGGCCTGGACAGGCGGCAATTTGGCATTGAAATAATCGGCAATGTCGGGCGCCAGGCTCTGTTCAAAGTCTACCGGGCGCTTGGCCCGCCCCTGGCGCTCGTCGGGATTGAGGGTGTCTTGGGCCAATTTGCGCAAGGATTGGGCGAGATTCCAGCGGGCGAAGCGCTGATTTTCGGCCCGTTCCAACAGCCCCATCCAGCGGCGCACCTGGCCCTGGGACGGATACCGCTTCTCCGGGATAGTAACCGGCAAGCTTGCGCCCCGGCCCAGGCTGCGCAGGATCAACACCAGCGCCACGAGAAGCAATAGACTCCAGAAGACGCTCTGGTGCAGGGTACTCAACACCAGCCCGCCAAACCAGAGAACGTAGAGCAGGGGCTGAATAATCATCTCCTGGAAAAAGCTGTCCGATGACACGACCAGAACGGCTGTGATCAGAAGGACGACGGCCAGGGGCAGATAACGCCGCATCAGCTACGCGCTCCGTAAGTCTGGACGATCGCCTGCAAACAGTCGCTGGCTTCCTGGGCGGTTTTGCCTGTGCTGCTTTGGGCTCCGTAGCGGACTGCTTCAAAGAGCCGGGTCAGCCGGTGGATGTGTTCGTCGCCCAGGCCAGCCGCGGCCAATTGAACCTCAAATTCCCGGGGAGTCATTGCCTGTCGCCGCTCCACCCGGTGGTTCTCCTTCAACACCGCGCTCATCTGCGCGTAGCAGCGCAGCACCACATCGCGCAGATCGCCACCGGCCTCCAACTCGGCCAGCGCGCTGGCGGCCTCGTCTACCAGCAGGGATTGGGGATCGGGCTTGGGGCGCAGGCGCAGCCACAAATACCAGAGCAGCACGAAAAAGGCCAAAGCCACCGCCACTTCCACGGCCCAGGTAAGCCAGATGGGTGGGTCTGTAATGAAAGGCGGCGGTTCGGGAATCGCGGAGGCGGCTGCTTCGGGCAGAGCTTCAACTCCCTCGACTGTGAGCACTTCCAGCGGCTGTTCCTGCAAGCGCTCCCGGTAGCGGTCGGCAATAAAGAGAATCAGCAACACGAAAATCAGCGTCATAAAGAGTCGCCTGCGGCCTTCGGGAGAGACGAGGGCATAGGCCAGGGAGAATGCGAGTATCAGCCAGAAGGCGATGCGCATCCACGGCGCAAATTCTATCCCACCGGATACTGGGGGGCTAGGAGGAGCAGTGGGCAGTCGCCCATCGCCCAACAGCAACGCCAACAGGTTCAGGTCCCGGCCCGGTTCAAAACGCAGCCCACCCATCCCCGCGGCCAACAACAAAAGTGCGGCCAGGGCCAGGGCGAGTTGGAGGAGAGTGGTGGTGCGCTGGTTGAGATTCATAGGGCGAATTGCGAGTTGCGAATTGCGAATTGCGATTGGGGCGAGATAATGACAGCGAATGGGAGGAGTAGACGAATGGCTATTGCTACACTGTCAATCAGTGGAAGCAACCGCCGTCGCGTCGTCAACTATTCGCCTTGCCCCTCCCATTCGTTGTCATTTCCCACCTACGCAATACGAAACTCCTTGCCACTGGCCGCCGATTTCTGAATGCCTTCGATAATCTTCACGCTGATCAGCGCCTGCTCCCGGGTCACAATATCCGTCTTTTCCCCCTCCAACTGGCGCACATAGTCCAGGGCAAAGCGGCCATAGGAGTTGCCACCTTTGGGCACGGCTACGGGAATGTTGACCGGCTGGCCGTTCAGGTTCGTGTACAACTCCATGCGGTCTTCGCTGCCGATATACGCGCCGCCTTCGGTTCCGTAGAGTTCGGTGTAGAACTGGTCCTCGAAATGGGCGGCCCAACTGACTTCCAAAATCAACGTGGCACCGTTGGCAAAACGGATGAAGCCCCAGGCGAAATCGTCCACGTCGAAACGCGCGCCGGGGGTGGGTTTCTGCTTATCCATCCCCCAGCCGCCCAGCCCCAGCCCACGGGGGCCAAATTTGGCATAGCTGGCCCCGCTCACCGAGACCGGTTCGGGGTAGCCCATCAGATAGAGCGCCCGGTCCATCGCGTGGATGCCGATGTCAAAGAGGCTGCCGCCCCCGGCCAAATCGTTGTTGGTGAACCAACTGCCGTAGCCAGGAATCCCGGCCCGCCGATTCCAGAGTGTGCGGGCCGCGTAGATGTCGCCGAAGAAGCCTGCGTCCACCTGCTGTTTGGCGCTCTGCACCGGATTCGAATAGCGGTAGTGGGTTCCCACAGCCAACTGCTTGCCCACCTCATCCGCTACGCCGTACATTTCCAAAGCGTCCACGCTGGAAAGGGCCAGAGGCTTCTCGCACAGCACATTCGCCCCGGCGCGCAGCGCGTCGATGGTCATCGGCTTGTGGAAGATATTGGGCACAGCCACCACCACAATATCCAGCCCCTCTTTGGAGAGCATCGCTTTGTAATCGGAATAGGCAGTAGGCACGCCAGTGGCCTGAGCCGCCTCCTGGGCGCGCGCCAAGTTTACGTCACAGATCGCCACAACCTCAACGTTGGGTACTGCTTGAAAATTGGGGATGTGTCCCCGCTGCACAATCGCGCCCGCGCCGATCATCCCGACGCGGTATTGTTTGGAAGATGTGGTCATTGTTCGTTCTTTCTCCTGTGGGTTGGAAAGTGGGGATTGGGGACTGGGGATCGGGACGTTTCCCAGTCCCCAATCCCCAATCCCTAGCCCCCTCTGATCATCGCTTCAATATCGTCAAAAACCACCGCGTGGACAACCTTCGGGCCGTGGACACCCATTGTCAAAATCCCCTCCAGGTCGGCGGATTTGCTCGGCCCGCTGACCAGGGCCACGTTGCGGCTCTCCCGCAGAAAATCGGTCAGGGTGCCGTCTTGCCGCATCTTCGCCATCCACGCCTCGGCGGTGGGGTAGATGCGACTGATGGGGACGAGCAGCAGATGGCGGAAGGGAGTCAGGCTGGCGGCCCGGCTTCTGTAAGGGCTGGCCCCCAACACAACTGTTCCTGTGGCGGCAAAGGCTGCGTCCACACCGGTGATGCCAGCCCGGGCGTAGCGTACCCGTTCCCGCTCGTCCGGATCGTGGAGATTGACCGGCTCGATCAGCCGGAATTCCAGGTCAGCCAGGGCAGGCTTCAGGCCGTCGATCGGCAGGGCTTCCGGCGACCAGATGAGAACGTCCCGGTCGCCGGGCTGTTCGGCGCGTTCTGTGCGTCGGGCGGCCAGGTCCTCAGCTACCCAGGTCTGCAAACGTCCGATGGCAGCCATACGCGCCTCGGCGACTGTCTCCACAATTTCGTAGCTCCCGTGCAGCGTCTCCAGTTCCGCGCCAAAGCGTCGGGCCAAGGCCCAGCGATCCCCTTCGGCACGCCCGACGGTCATCCGTTCGTGCGCGGTCAAACGGCGGGTCTCCGGCGGCGGAAAGCGCAGTTCCGGCTGGCGCAGGGCCGTGCGTAATCGGTTGAGAATGTCGTCGCGTGCGGGCATAGGAAGTTACAGGTGGCAAGTTTCAGATTGCAAGTAGTGATTGTCAGATGTCGGGTGATAGTCAACGGCTCATTCACAATTCACTATTCACCATTCGCTATTTCTTCGTTCTTCATTCCCGATTTCTCAATTTCTGTCTCTCCTCCCACCACTCCCGAAAGCTCTTCTTGGCAAAGGGCGGGAAATCCCGGTGGTCGGTCCAGCCGCTGAGAGGGGGCGGCATCCATTTGATCTCGCCGCCGGTCAGCCCAGCCAGCAGATTGGTGGCGACGCTGGCAAACTTGCCTCCGCGTTCGTAGATATCCCGGCTGCTCATCGCCTTCACATAGCCCTGAATCGCCAGTTGCTCCACACGGGGATTGGCTTTGGCCTCCACCAGATCGGCGCGCAGATCCACCAGCAATCGGGGCAGATCGATCTTCACCGGGCAGACATCCCGGCACGCGCCGCAGAGGGTGGTGGCGTGGGGCAGCTCTTTGAAACGGGCGATCTCCGGGGCCAGGGCCGGGGAGATGACCGCGCCAATCGGTCCGTTGTAGGTGCTGCCGTAGGCGTGGCCGCCAATCTCCTGATAGACCGGGCAGATGTTCAGACAGGCGCCGCAGCGGATGCAAAGCAGCGCCTCGCCGTAGCCCCGTTCGATCATTTGCAGACGGCCATTGTCCATTAGCACTACGTGAACCTGCTCTGGACCATCGGGCTGATCTGGCTGACGCGGGCCACTGGTCATCGAACAGTAGACGGTCATTTGCTGGCCGGTCGAGCTGCGCGTGAGGGCCTGCAATTGGAGCAGAGCGTCCTCCACTGTCGGCACAACCTTTTCAATCCCCATCAACACCACATAGACTTTGGGTAGACTGCTCACCATCCGCCCGTTGCCCTCGTTAGTGACAATGCAGATCGTCCCCGTCTCGGCGATAGCAAAGTTGCAGCCGCTGATGCCCATTTGCGCGCCAAAAAATTCGTTGCGCAGACGCACCCGGGCCGCCGAAGTCATCTCCGTTGGGTCCATCGTGCGTGGCATATCCAGTTTTTCATGAAAAATCTGGGCGATCTCCTCCAGCCGTTTGTGGATAACCGGAGCGACGATATGGCTGGGGGGTTCCCCGGCTAGTTGGATGATATACTCGCCCAGATCGGTCTCCACCACCTTTAGCCCGGCCTGTTCCAGCACGTGATTGAGGTGAATCTCTTCCGTGGCCATAGATTTGGCTTTGACGACTGTTTTTGCGCCGTTTTGCAGACCGATGCCGCGCACAATCTCGCCCGCTTCCACCCCGTCTCTGGCCCAGTGGACGGCAATTCCGTTAGCTTTGAAGTTGCGCTCCAACTGTTCCAAATAGTCGGGCAGGTTGCGCAGCACATCTTCTTTCATCTGTCGCGTCTGGGTGCGTAACAATTCTCCATCTATGCTGCCCATTGCTTTCTGCCGGGCCAGGACAAAGCGATCCGTGGCCCGCACCACTGTCGGGGCCAGGTGTTTGTCGCCCAAAGCCTGGGCCACCCGCTCTTGGAAGGGAGCTTCCAGATTGATCACCGCCATCAGTCGCCCCCCTTTGCGCCCGCACCCTTTGCGGCCGCGTCTTGCCAGCGGCGGGGACGTTCCAAAATCATTGGCGGCTCTTCCTCTGGCGGACGCAGACGGCTGCCCAATTGCCCGTTGAGAATTTCGGCGATATGCACGGCCCGGCAGTTGATCTTCTCTCGACTGAGGATGCCGTTGATATGGGTCATGCAGCTTACATCGCACATCGCCACCAGATCCGCGCCGCTCTTTGCCAGATTGCCCGCCTTGCGCCGCCCCATGGCCCCGCTGATCCCAGCATTCTTCACGGCAAAGAGACCGCCAAAGCCACAGCAGTCGGTGGCGTCGAGCAGTTCTACCACCTGGGCGCCCTCCACGCTGGCGAGAAGCTTGCGGGGCTGCTCGTCCACGCCCAGTTCCCGCAGCAGGTGGCAGCAGGGATGATAGGTGATCGTGCCTTCCAGCCGGGCACGGGTGTCAGTGACACCCAGCACATCCACCAAAAATTCGGTCAGTTCAAAAGTGACCGATGCCAGCCTCTGGGCCAACTGGCGCAGGGGCCGCTCATTGGAGTCCTCAAAAAGCACGTCGTAGAAGTGGCTGGTCATTGTGGCGCAACTGCCAGAGGGGGCGACAATCGCTTGCACGCTGCCGTTCTCCACCATCGGCCCAAAGACCTGCAAGAAGCGCCGGGCCAATACCCGGGCCTCGTCCCGGTAGCCCGCGTTAAATGCAGGCTGACCGCAGCAGGTCTGCTCCAATGGGAAGACGACTTCGATGCCCTGGCGTTCCAGCAACTCGGTGGTCGCTATGCCCACACCGGGATAGAGCATGTCGGCCATACAGGTGACGAAGAGGGCAACGCGACGGGGTGGGATGGGAAAGGTGGTTTTTTGCATAGGGATATGGGATTGGGGACTGGGGAACGGGGACTGAGGACTGAATCCCAGTCCCCGTTCCCCAGTCCCCAATCCCTGGTTTTTACAACAGCGCAATCACTTCCGTCTGCACCGGACCGGTCGCGATCTCCAAACTGTCTTCGTGGGCGATGCAGTTGACCTCCGAACGGATGCCCAGCCCTTTGGCCTGGCCGCGACCGTCAAAGTCCAGATCGGGCAGGTAGATGCCCGGCTCAAGCGTAAACATCACGCCGGGGATGATGCGCCGCCGGTCCTGGGTCTCCACGTTGTCAATGTTGACGCCATTCCAATGCACGGACGGCCCCAGGCTGTGGCCGGTGCGGTGGAGGATGGCATGGCCGAAACCAGCCGCGCTGATCACATCTCGCGCGATGTCGTCAATCTGATGGCCCCGGGGACGGCGGCCCGCGACAATCGCTTCGCGTACGGCAGCGGCTGCCGCATCCCGGGCCGCACGCACGACCTGAAAGACCCGCTCCACTTCGGCGGGAACCGTCGCACCGCAGTAGGCCGTCCAGGTGATGTCAGCGTAGCAGTCGCCCGGATCGTTCTGCTCTTTGGCCCACAGATCGATGAGCAGCACATCGCCCTTCTGAATCGGGCTATGCTGCTCCGCGCTGGGCGCGTAGTGGGGCACAGCCGCGTTGCCGTTGACCGCCACAATCGGGCCGTGATCCGTAAAAAGATTGGCCGCAGCGAATTGGGCCAGAATGTACTGCTGCACATCGAATTCGTTGATAGCCTGCCCGCTCTTTAGCGCCTCCGCCACGAAAGCAAAGGCTTCGTCTTTGATGCGCATACAGTGGGCCGCAGCCCGGCGGTGGCTTTCCATCTGGGCTGGGGAGAGGACTGCCTGTACCAGTTGCACCAGATCCGAGCTGCTCACAATCTCAGCGCCGGTGACTTCGGTGACCAGTTCCAGGGTGCCAGCGTCCACTTTGCTGATGTAGGGCAGCGCGCCCAGAGGACTGTACTCCATCGCAATACGCAGGGGCTTCTCCCCCTGCGCGCCGATGAAGCCGGGCAGCATCTCGGCCAACTGTTGCCAGCCGATGTAGAGATGCAGTTCACCCCGCATCTCTGGCGAGACCGCGGCGAAGGCATTCTGCTCGATGGCGTGGATCAGATAGGTCGGGCGGCCCTGGGCGGGAATCCACAGAAACCAGCGCCGGGTTCCGCCGCTGGTCAACCCAGCCACAGAGAGGGCGATGGAATTCTGGCCGCGAAAATCGTAGAGCAGCCAGCCGTCCAGATGATTGGTTTGCAGATAGTCCTGAATCGTTTGCAGTTGCATGCGCAGCCCCCGTTGCGAGGATAGGACGCAGATTTTTCTGATCCGAATTGATCTGCGCTGATCTTTGTTTCAATCTTTTGAATCTGCGTCCGCTTTTGATGGCTGGTCGTTACGAGATTTCTGCCTATTATCCCACGACTTGGGCAGTGCGTCTAATGGCGGGGCTGGCAAGGGTGCAATTCACGTTAGGGCCAGACCGTAATTCGCAATTTTCGGTCAACGGGAAAAGCGGAGCAGTTCCTCCACCAACAGGTGGACGGTCGTGGCCGGGTTGTCTGTAGCAGGGTTGGGTGGGTTATATTGGGCCAACAACATCGCTGCATTTTTCAGGGCTGTTCCCATTCTGTCCGCTAACTCGTCATAGATTTCCTTGCTGTTCTTGGCGTAGGTATGTCCCAATACTCTGTCCAGCCGGGTGATGTACTCGGCGCGGGGGATGGCGGTGTCGTGGTAGTTGAAGTGGAGCATGTACCAAAGCTCAAAGGCTTCGTTAGACCAGGCCACTTCGATTTTGCGCGTCCTGGCGCTGGAGAGCGCACCGCTAAAATTGTCGACAGTCCAGGAGTCCCGGTCAAAGACACACCAGACCTGATCATACGTGCCTTTGGCTGCTTTGGTTCTCCGGGCAACCGCTTCGTCCATCAGTTGTAGCGGGTCCATGCCAAGACCCGCTACCTCAACCTGTACAGTGGGCATACGAAAGCTGCGAAAATAATTTGGCTCTGTCTTTTCGCCCTCACAGACGATCAGAAACCGCTGGCGGATTTCACGTTGGTTGATGAGACGTCGGCTGTAACCTTTGCCGCGTGATTTTGGCCCGGAACGTCGCTGCGCCATCACTGGCCCTCTCCCATCCGGTGCAGGTCACCCAGAAAGGGGATGGCACCATAGCGCCCTGCGATATAGTCTTTTTCAAACGAAGCATCGTTGCGTACCGCCGATTTGGATTGGGAGGCGGTCTTTATCTTGAATTCGGCAAGGGAATAGAGGTCAGTCGCACCCTGGCGATCTTTTTCGGTAAACCAAATCTGATCCCGGCGAAACATCTCTTTGTCCAGCAGATTGGTGTCGTGGGTGGTGAAAATCAGCTGAACGTGTCTAGGGTTGGTCTCCCTGCTGTTGAAGAGTTTCACCAGTCCGCAGGTCATCAGCGGGTGCAGGCGGGCGTCCAGCTCGTCGACGATTAGCACTCGGCCTTCCTGTAAAGCTCTAACGATGGGTCCCGACAGAGCAAAGAGCTTCTGTGTGCCATCAGATTCCTGTTTATCCATGTCAAAATTCACCAAGTCTACCCGATTACCATCAGCGTCGAATCTGTGATGGGTGGTAACGACCCCCATATTTATGCCTCCTTGTTCCTCCATTAACAAGCGGATCGCCTCCTTAAACCTTTCAGGCATGTTGGGGTTGATTTCTGGCATTGGCTTCTTTTCCACAGCAACCTGCTCAATTGCCAGATCCATCGATCTGATCATCGCAATGATTCGCTCCTGATAATCGCCCTTGACAAGATTCTCTATGGTATAAACTCGCATCATCGTGTCTTGCAGGCCAGATGCAACACCCAGTTGGTGAAACCAAGTTACAATCTTTTGGGCAATTTCCCCATTCCACTGGGCAACTGCCGAGAGAAAGAGGGTATTGGGACGGGTCTTTTCTTGAATGCCCTTCCCTTCTTTGAAGACTCCACTCAAGTGGAATTCGTCCTGGGTACGCTCAAAGAGGCGTGCTTCGACTTTTGTGGGGACGTGGAAGAGCCATTCGGAGACAACACGCTCACTTGTCGCCTCAAAACCGTAGCGGTAGCGGATACCGTCGGCAACGAATACTACTTCAAAATGGCAAGGTTTGCCTGCGGTTTCTGTACTCAGGGCAAAAGGCTCTACTTCAATGGATCCGGTGGCTTGTGTTTCCTTTGTTGAATTGAGCACAAATTTGCGCATGAACAGGATGGCCTTGATCAGATTGCTCTTGCCGCTAGCATTGGCCCCATAGATGGCTGCGCTGGTCAGCAGCGCAGGTTGGCCCTCCAACGTGAAAACATTGTTTTCGTCTACCTGGGGGTCTTTGGATTTGAGCGCGGCGGCTACCATACTAAAGGTGACTTTATCGCGAAAGGAGCGGAAGTTTCCAATGCTGAATTCGATTAACATGGCGCACCTTTTTGAAGATAAAATGGGAGAATTTGCGAAAAATTCACGAATACATCCATATTATCCTGATAAATCGAATAAGTCAATCAAAAAAGGCATTGATGTACATTTCTGATTCAAGGAGTCGACCAGACGATTGTTGACCTTGACGCATGTGTTGGCCGATTTCCGGAATCGGTTGCCCCTAAGCTGAAATATACTGGATAGGCAGGTGGATATATCCAATTTCGAGCAGCAGGCCCGATAGAATAAACAGAACAAATTTTCTAACGGGCTGAATTTTTGTTGACATCCGGGAGAAAAGGGAGTACAATACTCCTGCAATTTTGCCCCAGTGCAGGATTTCCATTTCGTCGGCTCTCACTGTTCCGACACGCCTTTTATCCATCTTTCTCGCCTTGAAAAGGAGCCTCTGCATGTATCAACAAATCACCCTCGTTGGAAATCTGGGCAGTGACCCGGAAATGCGGTACACACCCAGCGGTGTGCCCGTCACCAGTTTCAGTCTGGCTGTCAACAAGTCCTGGACCGGGCAGGACGGGCAGAAGCAGGACAAAACCACCTGGTTTCGCATCACCACCTGGCGCAAACAGGCCGAAACCGTCAGCCAATACCTGACCAAAGGCAAACAGGTAATGGTGATTGGCGAGATCGAAGAGGCTCGCCCGTGGACAGACAAAGATGGCAAACAGCGCGCTTCCCTGGAAGTGACCGCCACCACCGTCCGTTTTCTGAGTGGGCGTGAAGGCGGCAGCGGCGGTTCCTATGGTCCGCCGACCCCAAACGAAGCACCCCCCGAATACGTGGGCGAAGAAGACATTCCGTTTTAAGTGATTAGGGACTGGGGAGTGGGGACTGGGAAGAGAATTCTTTCTATTCCCCAGTCCCCACTCCCCTATCCCCAAATATTCATGTCGCACTGCGTCATAACTTGTCGTTCCCTGTAATTTCGGGTACAATGACAGCATCAGCAAACCGCCATCTGGCCACCCACGACTCTGGACTGATGACTGCGGACGGCTGAACCTATTCTGTCACGTCTCCGTTCCCGGAATGGAAGTGTCGCCAGGTATGACCAGCCCACCAGCCCACGCCGCCCCTTTCATCCACATCACAACTTTTGGCACCCTGCGCGTGGTCTGGCAGGGCACTGAAGTGGACGAGAGTACCTGGCGCACCCGTCAGGCCCGCCAGCTTCTCAAAGTACTGATCACCGAACGCCCCCGCCCGGTAGCTACGGACCGGCTCATCGACCTGCTCTGGCCGGGCAACAGTGTGGACTCGGCAGCCACCACCCTGCGCAGCGCTATCAACGCCCTGCGCAATGTGTTGGAGCCGGATCGCCCCAACCGTGCCCCCTCTCGCTACATCCACACCCAAAGCCCCGGCTATGCCTACCGTTCCCACCCAGACATCTGGCTGGATGTGGAAGTTTTTGAGAATCTTCTGCGCCAGAACGAAAAAACTGTCAATGGGGGCGAAAAGCAGCGTCTGCTGGAAGAAGCCATCGCACTTTACCAGGACGACTATCTGATCAGTGACCCCTACGCTGACTGGGCCAAAAGCGAACGGGAACGGCTGCGGGAACTTTACTTTCACGGGCTGCTGGCTCTGGCCGATCTCTACAGCCAGGTGGGCAACTACGCCGACGCCATCCCCCTGGCCCGGCTGATCCTGACCAAAGACGAAGTGCGGGAGAACGCCTATCAGGCGTTGATGCGCTATCAGGCCGAGTCCGGTGACAGCGCGGCCGCGCTCATCACCTACGAACGCTGCCGGGCCATTCTGGGCGAAGAATTGGGCGCAGACCCCAGCCCACTGACCCAGGAGCTGCACAGCCGCATTCTCAACGGGGAGATCGACGTGCGTTCGGCCGCGGCCCTGGCTTCCCACGCGCCGATCACAAGCCCTGTGCTGGGTGGTCAGCCCCAGCCATCTTCCGAAACGCCTCTGCCCCAGCAAATTTTGCTGCCTGCTTTGGACGATCCATTGCTGGACACTTTCGTAGGCCGGGCCGTCGAAATTGCGTCGATCAGCAGTGCATTGGAACAGGCACTGGCCGGAGAAGGGTCGCTTGCCCTCCTGGCTGGGGAAGCGGGTGTGGGCAAGAGCCGTCTGGCCTATGAAATCCTGCGCCGGGCCGAGGCTGCGGGTACGACAGTCATCAGCGCGGCCTGCCAGCAGTTGGAGCGCCATCTGCCCTACGCGCCCTTGGCCGACGGCATCAGCCGCTATCTGCAACTTCTGCCCGACTCTTCCCTGCGCCGTCTGCCCCCGGCCGCGCTGACCCAACTGGTGCAGATTCTGCCCACCCTTCAGGACCGCCTGGGCACAGAGAAGCCGCCGGGGGGCGAAGAAAGCCTGCCTGACGAGAGCCGCCAGCGCATCATCGACGGGATCGTCACTTTTCTCACCCGGCTGGCCGAACTGCGCCCCCTCGTCCTCTTTTTGGACGATCTGCATTGGGCCGACGCCGATTCCCTGGCCGTTCTCAGCCGTCTCTCCCAGCAGATCGCCAGCTTTCCCATTTTGCTCCTGCTTGCCTATCGGGAAGAAGACCTGACAGAAAATGAGGGTCTGCGGGTACTCCTGCGGGCATTGCGCCGCGCCCCTTTCAGCCATGCTTTTGCCGTGGAGCGGTTGACCCCGGACGAATCCCGCTCCTTGGTGGCCCAATTGTTGGGGCCGGATAGGACGGAGATCGAACCTCTGGCCGCGGCGCTCTATCGCACCACAGCGGGCAACGCCCTCTTTTTAACCGAAGCGGTGAAGAATCTGCGCGAGCGTTCCGAACAGCCGGGCGAATCGTCGCCCCCTTTCGGCCCCAGCCAACGCGTGCAGGAGATTATTGAGGAGCGGATAGAACGGCTACCCTCGCCCAGTCTGGATGTGCTGCGTCTGGCCGCGGTAATCAGCCGGGATTTTGGCGTAGAGCTGCTGGAAGAGGCCGCGGAGAGCGATCCGGCCGCGGGGCTGGACGTGCTCCTGCGCCGTCAATTTCTGCTGGAACGGCCCGACGAGCGTCTGGATTTTGTCCATCAGATTGTGCGTCAGGTGGCCTATGACCAGCTCAACAGCCTGCAACGGCGACGGCTGCACGGACGGGTGGCCAGGGGTCTCGTAGCGGGTGGCAAGGCCCACGAAAATCCAGCAGAGACCGCCTTCCACTTCGGCCAGGCGGGGTCCAGCGCCCGGCCCGATTTTGCCTATTACAGCCTGCTCGCCGGTGAATCATTGCTGCGCACCTTTGCGCCGCAACAGGCAATTGTCCACTTCGACCGGGGGCTGGCCGCGCTGGGGGAATTGAGCAGCCCAACCCAAGGGCTGATCGAGCGGGGCTTCCGGGGGCTGGGGCTGGCCTACGAAAGTCTGCTCGATCCCGACGGCGTGACCCGCACCTACAGCTTTCTGCGTACCTGGGCGCTGGAAAAGGGCGACAAAGCCCTGGCGCTGATGGCCCACACCCGGCTGACGACGCTGTTGGGGCTGGTCGGCCAACAGGCCGAGTCCAATGCGCTGATGGAGGAGCTGATCGTCGGCCCGACCGAGCGCCCCTCCCCTGCCCTGGCGGATATGCTGGCCCGCCGCGCCGTCATCTTTGGCCGGGATGAGGATGAAATTCAGGTGGGGGAGAATTGGGCGGTCTTTGTTCCACCACCAGCGGTAGTGGACGATCCGGTGGGGGATTTGACTGCGGCAATGGGGCCGGTCTACGCCGCGTTGCCGTTGCTCATCTACGGCTGGATTTTGCAGATTCAGGGCCAGTTGGACGATTCGGTCCGCTGTCTGCGCGCCGGGGTGGAGATGGCCGAGGTCAGCGGTCAGCGTTCCCTGGCCAGCCTTGCCTATCACCAATTGGCGGTGACTGCGCTTTTGCAGGGAGATATTGCCGAAAGCCAGCGGCTCAACGACGAGAGCAAAGCCATCAACCGGGCCGCGCACGGGCCGGGTGCCCAGTTGGCAAGTCTCTGGCCGCGCATTTCCAGCGGCTACCAGGCGTTGGCCGTGGGCGATCTGGCCCAGGCCGAGGCCCGTTTCCAACAGATCGCCGATTTTCTGGTCAATCGGGACAGTTTCCGCACCCATCTGCACAGCACAGTCATTGGGTTGGGTCTGGTGGCGTTGGAACGGGGCGAAGTGGAGCGTGCCCGATCTTTGCTTGCCCAGGCCACCGCGGACCCGGAGAATCGTTACCCCTATACGTATGTGCTGGGGCGGCTGGGGCTGGCCCGCATCGCCCAGCGTCAGGGCGACGGGGCGACGGCCCGGTCGATCCTGCGTAAGACAGTCGCATATACGGCTACGCGCAGTCTGGTGCGGGAGTATGCGGAGTGTATGCGGGTGCGGGAAGAGTTAGCGGTGAAAAGTGAACAGTAATCAGTGGAGTCGACACGATTCACTGATTACTGTTCACTGGTTACTAAAACTCAAACGATTGACCCAACACCGGCACTTCCACCGACCGATGGCCCTGCTCGCGCAGCTTCCCGGCCAAAGTGAATTGCGCCTCTTTTTCGCCGTGGACGAGGAATATCCTTTGCAGGCGCGCTTTGTCAAAGTGACCGGCCCATTCGAGCAGTTCGCCCTGGTCGGCGTGGGCGCTGTAGCCGTCAATGCGCTCCACCTGCGCCCGCACGGGATAGTCGTCGCCGTAGATTCTCACCTCTCTGTCACCGTCCAGAATCCGCCTCCCAAGAGTAAATTCGGCCTGAAAACTGACGAAAAGGATCGTGTTTTCCTTTTGGGTGATGTTATTCTTCAGGTGATGGAGAATGCGCCCGCTTTCGGCCATACCGCTGGCACTGATGATAATTGCCGGTTCGCTGATGAAGTTGAGCTGCTTGCTGCGCCGCACATCCCGCACATATTCGATGTTGGCGTCGTCGAAGGGATTGCGCCGCTTGCCTTCGGTCAAATATTCCTGGACTTCCTGATTCCAGGCTTCCGGATGCATACGAAAGACATCCGTGGCATTGACGGCCAGGGGGCTGTCCACAAAAATGGGCAGTTCGGGGATGTCGCCGGCATCGTCCAGCACGTTGAGGGAATAGACCAACTCTTGGGTGCGTCCCACGGCAAAGGCGGGGATAATCACTTTGCCCCGGCGTCTGGCCGTGGCGCTGACTATCGCTTCCAACCGTTTGCGAGCGTCAATGTGGGAGCCGTGCAGCCGGTCGCCGTAGGTGCTTTCCATGATGAGAATGTCGGCGTCGGTCAGGGTATCCGGCGGGTAGAGAATCGCCAACTCTTCCCGGCCCAGGTCACCGCTGAAGACCAGCCGCCACTCTTTGCCCGTGCTGAACTCCCGAATTTCCAGCAGAACAAAGGCAGAACCGAGGATGTGGCCTGCGTTGTAGAAGGTCAGCGTTACCCCGTCGGCGATGGGCACAGGCCGCTGGACACCGATGCTGACAAAGAGGGGGAGGCTGTTGCGGGCATCTTCCTGGGTGTAGATGGGTTCCACAGGGGTCTCGTCCCGCCGCTTGCGCCGTTTGTTCAGGTACTGAATGTCCATCTCCTGAATGTGACCGCTGTCCAAGAGCATATAGGACGAGAGATTGCGGGTGGCTGCCGTACACCAAACATTGCCACTGAAGCCCTGTTTGACCAGATTGGGCAACTTGCCCGTGTGGTCGATGTGGGCGTGGCTGAGGACGACGGCATCGATGCTTTTGGGGTCGAAAGGAAAGTTCAAATTGCGCTCGTAGGTGTCGGCCCGGTGGCCCTGATAGAGACCGCAGTCGAGCAGAATCCGTTGACCGTTGACCTCCAGCAGGTGCATGGAGCCGGTGACTTCCTGAGCCGCGCCGTGGAATGTGAGTTTCATAGGAATGCCTCGCACTGAATCGAGTGGGTTGCTGACTCCATTATGGCGCAGATGAACGGTTATCGCAAAGGGATGATGAGCACTCAATAGTGAATGGTGAATAGCGAATAGTGAATTTTTAATGGGCTGGCGTCTCACCCGATCCCCAGTCCCCAATCCCCGATCCCCAATGTTCCACAAATACCACGCACTCGGCAATGATTATCTGATCCTGGACCCGGCCCAGCAGACCGGAGCGATGGCGCGTGGATTAACACCGGCCCAGGTTGTCACCATTTGCGACCGTCACCGAGGCGTGGGCAGCGATGGGATCGTCTATGGCCCGCTGGCTGAGGAAAGCCGGCCCTGCCACTTCGCCTGTGAAATCTGGAACCCCGACGGCTCCATGGCTGAGGTAAGCGGCAATGGGCTGCGCATCTTTGCCCGCTATCTGATGGATGCGGGCTACGTTTCACTGGAAGAGACAAGCACCTGTGTATTGCGCAGTGGCGGGCGGGAAATTCCGATTTTCTATGGCGACAGACCCGATGCGTCTATCCGGGTCGAATTAGGTCGGGCGTCCATCGCATCCGGGCCAGTGACGCTACCACCCGATCTGCTGGTCTCTCTCGGCCCCGCTACACTTGTGGATGTGGGCAATCCCCATTGCGTCTTTTTCCCCGCGGTTCCCATTGACGAAGCTCTGGCCCGGCGCTGGGGGCCGCTTGTTGAGAGCCATTCCGCCTTTCCCCAGCGCACGAATGTACAGTTTGTCCGGGTGATCGACACCCATACCGTCGCCATCGAAATCTGGGAGCGAGGCGCGGGCTATACCCAGGCCAGCGGCAGCAGCAGTTGCGCGGCCGCGCTGGCGGCTATCCAGCGGAATGGCTGTCTATCACCAGTCACAGTGCAGATGGCGGGCGGCAATCTGACGGTGGATGTGGCTTTCCATGCCGACGGCTGGCGCGTTGCCCTCACCGGTCCAGTCACCCCTGTCTTTACAGGGCACTGGATTTTGGACGAACAACACCCAATCCCCAATCTCTAATCCCCAAGGCCCAATCCCCACCCGTTCAGAACATTCGTGCGAATTGGGTCTTGACACCGCACAAATGTTCGTGTACAATTTGGGATAGTTTGGGAAACAAATGTGCTATTTTGGGATATATTTTTGGGATATAGTTTTTGGGATCGCCCCCAGAAAGAGGAAAAAGTGATGACTCTCTCCGAGCGCCAGGTGAGCATTCTTCGTTTTGTAGCTGAATTTGTGGACGAGTTCAAATACCCGCCCACCATCCGGGAGATCGGTGCTGCTTGCGACATCTCCAGCACATCGGTGGTGAAGTACAACCTGAACAAACTGGAGAGCGACAATCTCATCGAACGCGCAGCCGAGGTGAGCCGGGGATTGAGTCTGAATTGGGCCAACCTGGAGAGCGCAGGTCTATTGGCCGACTTTCACAGACCAGTGGACAAGGCCCTCAATGGCATAACCGGGCAATTGGGTCGCGCTGCACAGCGGGCGTCAGAGCGGGTGGTCAACTTTTTCAGCGTGCCTGTGCTGGGCCACATTGCGGCTGGTGAGCCGATTCAGGTGGACACCGCTGCCTATGCGAATGCGGACGAGTGGATCGACCTCAACGAGGCGCTCTACCGGGATCGGGAGAAGCTCTTTGCCCTGCGTGTCCAGGGGGATTCGATGGTGGACGCCAGCGTGCTGGATGGGGATATTGTCATCCTGCGCCAACAGGAACGGGCAGAAAATGGGGAGATGGTGGCCGCCTGGATCGAAGGGCGAGAAGAGACGACACTCAAGCATTTCTATTTGGAAGGCAAGCAGGTGCGTCTGCGTGCGGCCAATCCCAATTATCAGGATATGTACTTCCCCGCATCCCAGGTCAGCGTGAAGGGGCGGGTGGTGTCAGTGATTCGGCAGCTAGAATAGAGTTGTGACACAAGTGCGATTGGCAGATGATATAAGAAACGAGACTCGTGAAAGGCGAGAGCGATCCCTACGCTCACGTTTCACGAGTCTCGTTTCTTGGGCAAAGCCGGAACCAGAATACTCCCCTCCACCAACGATCCATATGTGATAGCCGCCTTCGGGCCATACGCCCACAAATAGGACGCTACATAGGCGCAGGTGATGGCATCCAGCGTATCTTCATACGCTTTCAGTCCGCGGCCTCGCAGTTCTGCCACATCCACACCTGTCAGGAGTTGCTTCGTGCCCTTCAACGACGGCGACGCTTTGCGCAACCCGCGCAATAGCTGTTGGTAGCGGGCCAACTCAGCCCTTCGCTCGGCCACACCCCCCCGTTTGTATTTGAGGATGCGTTCCAGCCCAAACAGACTGATATGAGCCGGGTGGGGAAAGACTTCGCACACCAGTCGGGCCTGACTACGCCGGGGAATTGTGGTGGCCTCGGCAAAGCGCAGGTCCTGCACCAGGCCGGCCACCAGCGCTTCCCCCCGCACAATCCCACCCTCGGCCAGACGTTCCCGATTGGCAGGCAGCGCGCCGGCGTGGAAGCGTCGCCAGTCTGCCGAAAGTGCCGCGTCACAAGGACGGGTTCCCGTCTGATTGGGCACGCGCAGGGGCGCATCTACAGCCACCACTGCGCCGCCTTTCTGGGGCAGATGTTCGGCAACAAACGCGATAATTTCGCTGTTGCTCCCCAGCGCACCAGACTGCGCCACCAGTCGCTCCTCCCGAATCACCGCACAGCCAGAAGGGTTCGACGCTTTCCACGCCAGATCGATACCGATGAAGACGGGTTCTTCAGTTTTCTTTGCCATAGGCGATACCTGTTCTGGGTGAGACAAATACACATCAATTTCGACGACGGACGGCGGACGAAAGACGAACAATTGTGGCATTGATTCGTCTGCCGTCCGTCGTCAGCCCTTACAGTGTCAATACTACTCGTTCCTGGGTCACTTCGTCCAGGAACTTTTCATCCACCGCAGCGCCATTGCCAGGGCCAGTGGGAACAGTCAGGGTGCTGTCGCTGTTCAGGATGAAGGGATTCTGCACAATATCCCGGGGAAAGTAGCGATCGTTGGCGCTGATGTCGCCGGGCAGACGGAAGTTGGGCAGGCTGGCCAGGGCTACATTTGTCGCCCGCCCGATACCCGTCTCCAACATTCCCCCGTGCCAGACAGGCATCCCCGCGGCCTGGGCCAGATTGTGAATCTCCACCGAGTCGGCCAGACCACCGATGCGGGTGGGTTTGATGTTGATTATTTTGCAGGCGTTGAGTTCAATGGCCCAGGCCGCGTGGTCTGGGGAAACGATACTCTCGTCCAGGCAGAGCGGTGTGGAGATGATTTTTGCCAGTTTGGCGTGATTGAAGATGTCGTCGTGATCCAGCGGCTGCTCGTGGAGGAGCAGATCGAACTGGTCCAATTCCTTCAGATGCTCGGCGTCGCTCAGGTGATAGATGCTGTTGCCGTCCACCTGCAGCAGCAGATCAGGCCAGCGTTCTCGGATGGCTTTCGTCGGCTCCACATCCCAACCCGGCTTGATTTTGAGCTTTACCCGTTTGTAGCCGTTGTTCAGATAGCCTTCCACCGTTTTCAGCAGAGCAGGAAGGTCCGAGTGGATGGGCACGCTGACGCCCACCTCCACTTTGTCCCGGGTCCCACCCAACAATTTGGACAGGCTGACATTCTGGGCACGGGCGAAAAGGTCCCAAACGGCAAATTCCAGCCCACTTTTCGCCATGCGGTTGGCCCGCATCCGCTTGAAGAGGTGGCGGGTCTGCCAGGGATCAGCCACCTCCACACCCAGCAGCATAGGGGCGAGAAAGGTTTGCATCATAAACCAGGCCGTCTGGTAGGTCTCTTCGTTATACCAGGGGCCGTTGCTGACGGGCGCTTCGCCCCAACCGGTTACGCCGTCAGCGTCCACCCGTACAATAATGGCGAAGCTGCCGTCCTCATACCAGCCGCTGGTCTCAAAGCGGCGTGCGTAGGGGAGATAGACGCGGCGCAGTTCAATGCGTTCGATTTTCATTGAAAATTCTCCTTTGTGTTTATGAATAGGAGGTGGGAATCATCCGCAGACCCATTTGGGCGAAGTGGTGGTCAAAACTGAATGCCTGGTTGATGCCCCGATTTTGTGCCAGGGCCAGACAGATACAATCGGTATAGCTCCACTCTTTGTCGCTGTAATTGCTGAAAAGCCGCCAGGCCGCAGCCTCTTCGCCGCCGTCCACGACGACCATTTCGATCAGACGGCTGTTGCGCAGACGCATCCCCAATTGACGTGCCGTGTGAACACCCAGCCGGGCCTTCGTAAGCGTCATTGCCTCATCGAAGATATGGTTGGAGACCAGCAGCGTCCCCGGTGTCTGGAGCGATTTCAGGAAGGCGGCCGCGGCCGCGTGATGGGGATCATTGCGGTCTACCAGCGCATAGAAACCACTGGTATCAGCGATGATTTGGGCCATCTTCCGCCACCGCCAGGAGTTGCACCGCTTCCCGCTCGGTCCAGTCGGTCCGGTAGAGGAAAGTGTCCAGATTTTCGCTTGTGATGCCGTCATCCGGGCCAGCCCCGATGCCGATGATGCCCCACAGGGGATCGTCGGCCAGGGTAGCCGCCTGCCGCTGTTCGATGGATGTGGTGATCATCTCCCGCAGCAAGGCTGACATTGTGGTTGCCTGGCGCTGGGCCTCTTCCGACAGCCATTCGTGCTGCCACTCTTCCAGAATCATCTGTACGCGTTTCATACTCATTCTCCGATTTCTCATACACACTCATTTTACACAATACAAATGTACACTAAATCAATAGAGTTGTCAAGCACTTTTTTATCGGAGATTAAGACAAAGCGGGGCGCTTTCGCCACCCCGCTTTGCGATATTTCAAAATCAGCGCAAATCAATCCAGATCATTAGTATCTGCGTCTCTCTCCTACGCTTCGTAGACACAATCCACCTGGCGTTTCGAGTCGGATGATTGCAGAATAGCGTCGCAGATGACCGAATTGCGGTAGCCGTCCAGAAAATCGGCGCCGATGGGGGCCACGTCCCGATTGTTGACAATGCAGTCGAGCAGATGGGTGATCTCGTGGACGAATGTGTGCTCCCAGCCGATCATATGACCCTGGGGCCACCAGTTCTCCCACCAGGGGTGGAAGGGTTCCGAGACCAGCACATTGCGGAAGCCCTGGGTCTCCTTCGGTGCATCGCCCACCCAGTAGACTTCCAGTTCATTCAGCCGTTCCAGATTGAAGACGATACTGCCCTTCTCCGCGTTGATTTCGATGCGCTGACCGTTCTTGCGCCCGGCGGCAAAGCGAGTAGCTTCTACTGTGCCCAGCGCGCCGTTTTCAAAGTCCAACAGGGAAACAAAGGCGTCGTCCACATCGACTGTGCCCATTGTGCCGTCGCCCCAGGGCCGTTGGGGGATGAATGTGCGGGCCATACCGGAGACGCTGCGCACTTCGCCCACCAGATAGCGGGCCAGGTCAATGATGTGTGCGCCCAGATCGCCCAACGCACCGCTGCCCGCCACCTTCTTCTGCAAGCGCCAGATCATCGGCATATTGTAGTGGGGCATAATCCACTCTTGCAGATAGACGGCGCGGAAGTGGTAGATTTTGCCCAGCAGCCCGGAATCCACCAGTTTACGAATCTGGCGGATGGCGGGGACAAAGCGGTAGTTGAAGGCCACCATATGCTTGACGCCAGCTTTGTTCACCGCGTCCAGCATCGTTTTGGACTCCTCGGCGGTACGGGCCAGAGGCTTCTCGCAGAGGATGTGCTTGCCTGCCTGGGCCGCGGCAATGCACGGCTCGGCGTGGGCGTCGTTGGGGCCGCCGTTGTCAAAGAGTTGGATGTCGTCGTTTGCAATCATATCCCGCCAGTCGGTGTAGGCGTGCTGATAGCCGTAGCGCTTGGCCGCTTCGGCCACCGCTTCCCGGTTGCGTCCAGCAATGCCCACCAGCTTGGGCACGGCGGGTGGTGGGTACATCATATGCCCGATGTTCAGCATAGCGTGGGTGTGGGCCTTGCCCATAAAGGCATAGCCCAGCATCCCCACACCGATCTCCGGGGCCTCGCCCTCGGCCTTCGCCCCGGCCATAGAAGTAAAACCACTTGCTTCGCTCATAGGGTATTTCTCCTCGATTCTATGTGACTGTCGTCTACTCGGTTCATTCCGGGAATCGACCTGAAGTCGTTAGCGTCGTTCTACGTAGGATTGTGGGTCAATCAAGTCATCTTCTTTGGCAAAGGCGGCGTCAAATGCGATGTTGGAGGGCGGAAAGTCGATCTTGCGGGTATAGGCGCAGGATTCGGTCGCGCCGTGCTCCCGATCCATCCCCGCATCTTCCCACTCGATGGAGAGAGGGCCAGCATAGCCGATGTCGTTCAGGGCGCGGATGATGGACTCGAAGTCGATCTTGCCCCGACCCACGGAACGGAAATCCCAAAAGCGCCGGTAGTCGCCGAAGTTGGCGTGTCCGCCAAAGACACCGGCCTGGGTGGGGCTGTTCGACCAGCCCACATCCTTCATATGCACGTGGAAGATACGGTCGGCGAAGGTGCGGATAAAGCCCACGTAGTCCACTCCCTGATAACCGAAGTGGCTGGGGTCGTAGTTGAAGCCAAAGGCCGGATGGCCGTTGAGCGCGTTGAGCGCGTTCTGGGCGCTGTAGATGTCGAAGGCAATCTCCGTGGGATGAACTTCCAAGGCAAACTTCACATCATTGGCAGCAAAAACATCCAGAATCGGCGTCCACATCTCGGCGAAGAGGGCCAGCCCCTTCTGCAGAAAGTCCGGCGGGTTGGGCGGAAAGGAATAGACCATATGCCAGATGGGGGAGCCGGTGAAGCCGGGCACGACCTTCACGCCAAATTTGGCTGCGGCTGTGGCCGTATCCTTCATCTCCTGGGCAGCCCGTGCGCGCACGCCATCTTCTTTGCCATCACCCCAAAGCCGGGGGGGCAGGATGCTGGCGTGGCGCTCGTCAATGCGGTCACAGACAGCCTGGCCCACCAGATGGTTGCTGATGGCGAAGCACTTCAGCCCGTATTGATTGAGGGTGTCCCAGTGCTTCTGGACGTAACTGTCGTCGGACAGAGCCTTGTCAACCTCGAAATGATCGCCCCAGCAGGCGAGTTCTACGCCGTCATAGCCGAAGGACTTGGCCTTCTGGCAGATGACTTCAAAGGGAAGGTCGGCCCATTGGCCGGTGAAGAGTGTAACGGGTCGTGGCATAGCTAACTCCTTAAGTTGTAGTGAAGATTTCGCTTGTGTGGAGAATCTGCGCGGTCTTTATTCCCCACGCAGCAGTGGCTCCACTATACAATTGGAGACCCAAAAAGACAATCTGATTTTGCTTGCGGTGGAATCAACGCCAGGTAAAGTTGCGCACATCGCTGGGGACGCTAGCCGCCTGGATGCCCCGCCCCTCGCCCTGGTCTGGCAGGATGCGCACGACCGTCACCTGCCAGCCATATTGCATGGCCGCGCTGGTGGCAGGCAGCGCGTCCGGTTGCAGACGATGGCTGGTTGCCTTGGTCCAGACTGCGGGCAGCAGACCAACCGATCCCTCCACCGGCCAGATGCGCAGGACATACCACTCGTTGGGGGCGAGCAGGTCCACGCTGAGCCAGCGGAAGATCACTTCCTCCGCTCTGGGCAGGCTGGCGCTGTCCGCAGGTTCCAGCAGACCGGGCGCGCCATAGCTGCCAGGCCGGGTGTCAAGCCCCGGCACGTTACGGGCGGATTCGCTGGATGAGGCAACTGTGGAAGGAACGTCCACGGGAATCCGCAGAATCTGCTCCGGACGAATCAGATCGCTGGCTGTGATACCGTTGGCTTGTAAAATGCCTTCGACAGTTGCGCCAAAACGGACAGCAATCGAAACAATTGTGTCCCCCGGCAAAACGGTGTAGCGGAAGTTGGATGGGACGTCTACCTGATTGGTGATCTCAGAGACCACCAGCGGCACGGGGATCACCAGTTCGGCCCCAGCCCGAATCAGCGAATCCTGCAGCCCATTGGTCTGCTGAATTTCCTCTACGGTCACGCCATATTGAATAGCAATGGAGATGAGTGTATCACCAGATTGCACCGTATGGATCACCATCAGTAGTCCAGGGGTTGGCGCTGCCTGGGAGAGAGGGGTGGCCGTGACCAGAATCGCCACAACTGGGGCTTCATTGGGGGCCGGTGTACCCGGTGTTGACGTGCTGACGACGACCTCAGCCTGTCCGTCCCGGCTGCTTGAACGATTGCCCATTTGCCACCACACGGCCACCAGCAGAAGCAGCGCAACGACCAGCACCAGGTCGAGCCAAGTCATGCGACGACGGCTTGGCGGCGCTTTGGTCAGATCGTGACCACAGAAATAGCAGGTTTCCGCTTCTTGCGCCACCCGGCTGCCACAATTGGGGCAGCGACGCAGTTGATTGGGGGTAGTGCCAATATTTTGTGTCATAGCAAAATTATAGCACGCATGGGCGGATGGGTGCGAAACGTTCTCTACGGATTACGGAAAGTCATTGGGAATCATATCCAGCATGACGCAAGAAGATTGCATTCTGGCTTACAAATGGCTCATTCCTGCTTGCCAATTGAAGTGGGGA
>CAMDQF010000068.1 GCA_945905745.1 Litorilinea aerophila | reverse complement strand
ATAAAAATCTGCGTCCTCTCTTTCTATTCCCAGCTTAATATCCAAGCACAAAGACCGGCCAGAGCAATCGTCGCGCCGATCAGCGCGGCCCACTGGCGCGGTTCAAACCCCACATGACGGGCGCTGAAAAAGAGGATAATCACCATCCCCAGGGCCAGCACAGCCCAATTGGAGAGGGCCGGGTGTTCATTCCAAAAACGCTTAATTGCGTCCATCCCTCTACTCCGTCACAGGTTGCAGCGCGGCCATCTGGATGGGATAGCGCTGGCAGAGGTCGGCCCAGATAGCATCCAACTGGGCGTAGAGTTCATCGAGCGCGCCGTTGTTATCGATCACCCGGTCGGCCTGGTTCACTTTGGCGGCCTGGGGTGGCTGGATGCCGATGATGTGTTCTGCTCTGGCTTCTTCCATGCCCCGGTTGTCCATCAGGCGGCGCAACTGATTGGCAAAACTGGAGATGACCACCCAAACCTCATCACACAGTGTAACCATCAGTCCGGCTTCCAACAGTTTGATGGCTTCCAATATGACCAGGGGTGCTTTGGCATTCTCGATCTCCTGGTTACCCAGATCGAAGACCTTCGGGTGGACCAGCTTTTCCAGCCTACCCAATGCGGAGGTGTCGGAAAAAACAATCTCGCCCAGCCGCTTGCGGTTGATGGTGCTGTCTTCGTTGAGAATCTCCCGTCCGAAGCTGCGCACCACTGCTTCATAGGCCGCGCCGCCCGGCTCCATCACCCGGTGGGCCAATTTGTCAGCGTCAACAATCGCCGCACCCTTTTCAGCCAGATACTTCAGAATCGTACTTTTTCCCGTTGCGATATTGCCGGTCAGGCCAATGACAAGTCTACTCATGAGCGAATCTGTTTCTCCTGGCTAAATAGAGAGGGAGACAATATTCCTTCCCAATCAACCAGTGAACCAATCACCGAATCGGCTGATTGGTTCACTGGTTGATTGGTTGTTATACCACCGCTTCCGCCATTTCTGCCCAGCGCTCCATCTGCTGTTCTACACGGCGGCGCACAGCTTCGTGTTCGTTGCTGATAGTCTGGATTCGTTCATAATCCTGGGCCAAGCCGGCCGCGGCCATCTTCTCTTCCAACTCGACGACACGGGTTTCCAGCCGATGAATTTGCTGCTCCAGTTCGTCCAACTCAGCCTGGCGGCGGGCCGAAGTCTGACGCTGGCGGCGCTCATCCCGCTGCTGCTCTCGCTGATTTTGCTCTGGTTCCGGCGTTTTGGCAGCGGAATCCGACAGAGCTGTCTGGCCGTTGCGTTCGTTGATCCACTGCCGCCACGTACCGTTGAAAACCTCCATCCGGCTGGGCGCGCCCACTCCCCCCAGTTCCACAATCCATAGCTCCGTGGCCAGGGCATCCACCAGCGCGCGGTCGTGGGTAACGAGCAGAATTGTGCCGGGGAACTGTTGCAGCGCGTCCTGCAGAATCTCCTGGCTGTCCAGGTCCAGATGGTTGGTCGGCTCGTCCAGAAGCAGAAAGTTGGCCCCCTGCAAAGTCAAGCGAGCCAGGGCAATGCGGCTGCGCTGCCCCCCGGAAAGCTGGTCAATGGACTTGTGTACGTCGTCACCCCGAAAGAGAAACTGACCCAGATAGGTGCGGGCACGTTCCAGTTGCAGATTTTTGATGTCCAGCAGGGCGTTCAGCACTGTCTGGTTGGAATCCATCAACCCGAAGCCCGCGCCCACATGGCGCTGGGCCAGATAGCCGATCTCTACTCCAGTGCCCAACTGAAAAGTACCCCGCAACATCTCCAATTCGCCCAGAATCGTGCGGATCAGCGTTGTTTTGCCCGCACCGTTGGGGCCGATCAGTGCGGCAATTTTGCCCCGGTAGAGGTCCAGATCGGGTACGTCCAGAATCGGCGTGGGACCGCTGCCGTTGCCATCGTCACTGGGATAGCCCACCAGCAGACGACGGGTGCGCAGAACCAGATCGCCGCTGCGGATGTCTGTGCGCAGGGGCAGGCGGATGCGTTGATCCGAGGGCGGCGGAGGCAGAGCCTCTTTTTCCAGAAAAGTTTTCAGCCGGGTCTCCCGGCCCTGGGCCTCTTTGGAGCGCTGACCGGCTTTGTAGCGGCGCACGAAATCTTCGGTCTCCCGGATAAATTCCTGCTGCTGTTCGTATTCCTTGCGCCAGCGTTCCAGCCGGTCATCCCGCTGGCGGCGGAAGTGGCTGTAGTTGCCCCGGTAGGTTTCCAGCTTGTGGTGGGTCATCTCCCAGACCCGGGTGACAACTGTGTCCAGAAAGTAGCGGTCGTGGGAGACGACGAGGAGCGCGCCCTTCCAGGCTAAAAGCTGGCCTTCCAACCACTCTACCGAGCGCACGTCCAGATGGTTGGTCGGTTCGTCCAGCATCAGCAGGTCGGGTTCTTCCAACAACAGACGGCCCAGCAAAGCCCGGGTACGCTGTCCGCCGCTGAGATGGGCAAGGGGTTTGTGCCAGAGTTCTTCTTCCAGCCCCAGGCCGCTGAGGACGCTCTTCACCCGCTGGTCGATTGTATAGCCACCTGCCCGCTCGAAGGCTTCCTGCTTGTGGCCGTAGTCCACCAGAATCTGGTTGAGTTGGGCCTCACTGGTGGCCGGGTCGGTCATGCGGGCCTCCAGGCCGCGCAGTTCCTCGCCCTGGGCCAGGAGAGGGGCGAAGATGTCGTGCAGGTCTTCGTAGAGGGTCTGGTCGCCAGCCGGGGGTGGGTCTTGGGGCAGATAGCCCCGACGGATGGTCTGGGCCACAAAAATCTGGCCCGCATTGGCCGACTCCACCCCGGCCAGAATGCGCAGCAAACTCGTCTTGCCCGAGCCGTTGGCCCCGACAAAACCGATGCGGTCGTCGTGTTCTATGCGCACATCGATGTTCTCGAAAACGTCGTTAGCGCCGTAACTTTTGGCAAGCTGATTGCCGACCAGCAGACTCATTGCAGAAATCCCTGTACAAAACAAAAGTTGTCTCGACAGAAGGCAGAGACACAGCGGCGATTATACCACACGCTCTGTCCATTGCCATAGGCGGGAAGCGCGCGTGACCAGTGAAAATAGATTGACACCCCCGATAGTTTGCACTATACTGGCGGCAGTATATAACAATCCCGACAGGTGGTTTTGGTATGCCAGCGAAAGACATCTATCACGAACAGGTCAAGAGTGCCCTTGTCAATGATGGTTGGGTCGTTACCCACGATCCGTACACCATAGCTTTTGGACAGCGGAACATATTTGTTGATTTTGGCGCTGAACGAATGTTGGCAGCAGAAAAGGGCAACCAGAAAATTGCTGTTGAAATAAAGAGTTTTCAGGGTGCATCGGATATTCGGGATTTGGAGCAGGCCATTGGGCAATACGTATTCTATCGTTCTTTGCTCAATCGATTTGAGGTCGAGCGAAAACTTTATTTGGCTGTCCCATACGCTGTACTGATTGGTATTCTGGAAGAAGCCATCGCTCGTCCGGTATTGGAAGATGAGCAAGTGGCGATTATCGCCTTTGATGCAGAGAAGGAACGGATCATTCAATGGAGCAGATAGAACGTTATCGGCAGATCATCCGGCAGATGATTGAAACCTATGCCGCTATTCGCCCATCTCGGGGCGAGATAGAAATTGAGACAATTTTCGATGCGGGCAATGATCACTACGAACTGATCTACTCCGGCTGGAATGGCCCCTACCGTATCCACGGCAGCGTTCTCCACGTTGACATCCGCAACGGCAAAGTCTGGATTCAGCACGACGGCACGGAAGATGGCATTGCCGAAGAACTGGTAGACGCCGGGATTCCCCGAGAGCATATCGTATTGGCTTTCAAACCGCCTGCCATTCGTCCTCATACTGATTTTGCCGTGGCATAAGCGCTTGATGGGCGTCTGGTGCTATCGACTGCCTTTTTGACAATTACCCCCCTCTCCCCTATAATTTTTCTAGCTTTTCGAGGACGCAAAGCAACGACTCCCCCGCGTATGGCTCCTCGAACGGCTGTATCACCAATTTTTAGGCGATCCTAACTTTCATCCACTCTGTTTTTTGTGCATCTTCATTCAAAGGAGAGGTTTATGCAACGACGTACATCGCTTTATGCTCTTTTGCTGATTCTGGCTCTGGTCCTGGCTGCCTGCCCGGCCCCGGCCCAACCAGCAGCCCCGGCGGAGCAGCCAGCAGCGGCAGAAGCCAAAGCGACTGAAGCACCAGCCGCCGAGCCTACCACAGCACCAGCTGCCGAACCCACCACAGCGCCTGCCGCCGAGGCAATGGACATGACCGGTAAGGTCGTGATTGCCCCCGGCCAGACCATCCGCATTGGTGGTTCCTTCGCCCTCACCGGCCCCATCCCGGACCCCGGCAAGGATATTGCCCAGGCCGCCGAGATCGCAGTTGACGATCTGAACGAAATGGGCGGCGTGGAAGGCTTTCTATTCGAGCTGGTGGCCGAAGACGGCGCCTGCTCCGGTGATCAGGGCACAGTCGTCGGCAACAAATTCGCCGCCGATCCCACAATCGTGGCTGTCTCTGGCGGCACCTGCTCCGGCGAGACCTTTGGTCTGACCCCGGCCTTGCAGGAAGCCCGCATCCCCTTCGTCTCCCCCAGCGCCACCAACCCGGCGGTTGTCTCAGCGGAATGTGACATCTGCAATCGTGTGGCCCTGAGTGATGCCATGCAGGGTGTGGTGGATGCCGAGTATGTATTCAACGAATTGGGCAAGACCAAAGTCGCAGTGATGCACGACAATTCGGACTACGGCAAGGGCTTGGCCGAGATCTTCCAGAACCACATTATTGAACTGGGCGGCGAAGTGACCAACTTTGAGGGCGTGCAGGTAGGTGACACCGACTTCCGCGCCGCCCTGGCCAAAGTTGGTGCCAATGCACCCGAGTTTATCTTCTTTGGCGGTTACGCCACCGAAGCCGCGCTGATTGCCCAGCAGATGAAGGAAACCCCCGGTCTGGATGGCGCACTCTTTATGAGCGATGACGGGGCCTATACCCAACAGTACCTGGATGCGGCTGGCGATGCAGCCGAGGGCACCTACATGTCCTTTGTCTCGGGTGCCGAAGGTGAAGAGGCCAACGCCGCCTTTGATGCCAAATACATGGACAAGTTTGGCGTCAGCCCGGATGATCTGGGACCCTTCCACGGACAGAGCTACGATTCTGTGATGGTGATCGCCACAGCGATCAAAGCCGTTGCAGTGAAGGACGGGGACAATCTAGTCATTGACCGGGAAGAACTGCTGACCGCCATTCGTGGCGTCACCGATCTGGATGGTCTGACCGGAACCCTGAGCTGCACTGAGATTGGCGAATGTGGCGCAGGTGGTGTTCAGGTTTTCGTAGTGACCGCTGGCGAGTTTGTCCAGGTTGCTGGTTTCGGTATGGAATAATGCCTGTTGAAGTCCGACTTTTGTGATAAGTCGGACTTTTCAAACCCACAGTCAAGCACTTCGACAGGGTGGGCCAGAGTTCAACTCTGTCCCACCCTGTTTTCGTTAGCGCCAGTGCTATTCCAACAGGCTTTTGGCAAACCACGGAAAACACGAAACATAGAGAAAAACAGAGAAAGATTTTCCGTCTGTTTCGTGGTCGTTTGTCTGTGCCGTTATTGAACTCCGGTGATGCCCATGCAAAAACAGTCCCTCTCGAAATCTCTCACACTGCTTTTCGGTATCGTTGTCGGCCTGCTGGTGATCTGGCGGGTGGTCACCGTCGGCCTGGCTGAAGGCTACCCGGCTTCCTTCTGGATATCCCAGGGAATCAACGGGCTGGTACTCGGCGGGGTTTATGCGCTGGTGGCGTTGGGCTATACGTTGGTCTACGGCATCCTTCTTATGATCAATTTTGCCCACGGCGAAGTGATGATGATCGGCGGCATCACTGGCTTCTTTGCTCTCCAATTCGCAGCAGCCCAGGGCTGGATGGAAGGCCCGACCGCGGTGGTCATCGCCGCGCTGCTCTTTATTCTGGTGATGGGAATGCTCGGTTCGATCGTCACCGGTGTCACACTGGAGAGGCTGGCCTATCGGCCCCTGCGTCGTGCGCCCCGTCTTGTCCCACTGATCAGCGCCATCGGCGCTTCCCTCTTTCTGCAATATTCTGTCCTGCTCATTTTTGGTGTCAGTCCCCACAGTTACAGCAAACCCGATCTCATCTCCGGCGGTATCCGCACAGGGGATGTCTTCATCCCCTACACAGGTCTTATCATTTTTGTTGCCTCCATACTGCTGATGTTGGGCCTCTACCTGATTGTACAGCGCACAAAGTTGGGCCGGGCCATGCGTGCCGTGGCGGAGGATAAGGACACTGCCAGCCTGATGGGCGTCAATGTGGATGCGGTAATTGTGGCGACTTTTATCCTCAGCTCGGCCCTGGCTGGCGCGGCTGGTGTGATGCTCGGCTTTCACAATACAGTCGTCAAGTTCAACAGCGGTTTTATCCCCGGCCTGAAAGCCTTTACGGCCGCGGTGCTGGGCGGCATCGGCAACATCCCCGGTGCAATGTTCGGTGCGCTGCTTCTGGGAATGATCGAAGCCCTCGGCCCCAGTGCGCTGGGCATTCCCACGGAATACAAAGACATCATCGCCTTTTCAGTGCTGGTGCTGATTCTGATCTTCCGGCCCTCGGGCATCTTCGGCGAAGTTCTGAGCGGGAAGAAGGCCTAACCTATGAAAAAAGGACTCAATACAGGACTGATTGCCTTTGCGATTCTGACGTATGTAACGCTGATCGGTCTGCCCACCCGGCTGGAAGGGGCGACTCAACCCGTGCTGGCCCTGCTGATGGCGCTCTTTTTCTTTGCGGCTCTGCGCGGCCAGGCCAAAGAAATGGGACGGGGCGGGCTACTACAAGCCGGCATCATCGCCGGGCTGGTGGCTGGGCTGCTGCTGGTGGTGGAGATTGGCTTTTTCGTCGGTCTGTTGGCAGACGGGGTGAAGATTCAGCCGGTCTTCGACAAAATTGTGCCGCTGAATATGGCCGCATTGCTCAATGTGCGGGCAGGCGCGATCATCAACGGCGAGGCCAGCATCGTCACCTACGCCATTCTCGCCGCCTATCTGACCGCGGCGGGTCTGCTGGGGAGTCTGCTCGTATTCTTTACGCGTAGCGGGACGGCGGGCGCGCTCCGGGGTCTGCGCGTTCCTGGCGGGCGCTGGCTGGTCATTCTGCTGCCTCTGGTCTTCTTTGCGTTTATCTATTATCTGGGGCTGGACGGCGTCGACACCTTCGGCAACAACAAAAATATCGTCCGCCTGCTCCTGGTGCTGTTCGCCACGGGGTCTGGACTCTTTGCCCTGGCCGCAGCCAAAGACGGGCTGGAAAAGTTGGCGATCAGCGCTCTGCTGGCTGCCATCCTGCTCTGCCTGCCCTTTGTACTCAACCAATTCCAGAATTCGGTAATGGGTATCGTCTTCATTTTTGTGATGATGGGGCTGGGGTTGAATATCGTCGTGGGCTATGCCGGGCTGCTGGACCTGGGCTATGTGGCCTTTTTTGCTATCGGCGCATACGTCTACGCCTTTGTGGCCGCGCCCTTCTCCTCCCCCTACATCAGCGCCCTGCTGACGGGGATGGGCATCTCCCCAGCCAGCCCGCTCCTGGGCTACTGGTCGGCCATCCCCCTGGCGATGCTTACCGCCGCTATCGGCGGTCTGCTCCTGGGCATTCCGGTCCTGCGGCTGCGCGGCGACTATCTGGCGATTGTCACCCTCGGCTTCGGCGAGATCATCCGCCTCTTTATGCTCAATCTGGGCGATCTGACCAACGGCCCCCGGGGGTTGCTCCAGATCGCCCAACCCACCATCTTTGGCATGGCTCCGTCCGCTTTGACCACCCATTTGGACGCGCAGGGCTGGATCTTTCTGCTGGCAATTCTCGGCTCGGCGCTGGTGGCCTTTGTGGCTATCCGTCTGAACGATTCCCGACTGGGGCGGGCGTGGGTTGCCATGCGCGAGGATGAAGATGTGGCCCAGGCCACGGGCATCCATCTGGTCCAGACAAAGCTGCTGGCCTTTGCCATCGGTGCGACCTTTGCCGGCCTGGCCGGGCAACTCTACGCGGCCCGGCAGATCAACATCTTCCCGGAAAATTTCTCTCTCTTTGTCTCCGTCGATGCCCTGGCGCTGATCATTGTGGGCGGGATGGGCAGTATTCCCGGTGTGGTGCTGGGCGCGCTGGCGCTGAAGGGGCTGCCGGAGGTCTTGCGGGGCGTGGACGAATACCGCATCGTCACCTTTGCCATTCTGCTGATTGTGATGATGATTGTGCGGCCTGAAGGGATTCTGCCCTCTTCCCGCCGTCGCCGAGAGCTACACAACGCAGAGGCACTGCCGCCCGGTGCGAGTGATGTGAGCGATGTACCAGCGGACGGTCAGTTGGAAGGGAGGCGTAGCTGATGGCTACACTACTCGAAGCAAAGGGTGTGACTAAAGTGTTTGGCGGTCTGACGGCAGTGGACCGGGTTGATCTGGCGATTGAAAAGGGTTCGATTGCCAGCCTTATTGGCCCCAATGGCGCAGGCAAGACGACCTTTTTCAACTGTTTGACCGGCCTTTACCGACCGGAAAAAGGGACCCTCATTTTTGACGGTCACTCGTTGGTCGGTCAGCGTTCGGACCAGATTATCGGGCTGGGCATTGCCCGCACCTACCAGAACATCCGGCTTTTCAAAGGGATGACTGTCCTGGAAAATGTACTGGTGGGCCAGCACGTGCGGATGAAAGCCACGCCGTTGGGCGCGGTGCTGCGTACACCCTCCCAGAGGGCCGAGGAGAGACAGGCCCGTGAATTTGCCCAGGAACTGCTGGTATTCGTGGGGCTGGGTGACAAGGGGGAAACCCTCTCCACCAATCTGCCCTATGGGGATCAGCGGCTGTTGGAGATCGCCCGGGCCATCGGCAGCCGTCCTCAGCTTCTGCTGCTGGACGAGCCAGCCGCGGGGATGAACCCGAGGGAGACCGAACGGATGATCGATCTGGTCCATCGGCTGCGGGATGAGAAGGGCATCACTGTTTTTCTGATCGAACACGATATGAAAGTGGTGATGAATATCTCCGAGAACATTACTGTGCTGGACTACGGCAAGAAGATCGCCGAGGGCAAACCAGTCGAAGTGCGCTCTGATCCGCGAGTGGTGGAAGCCTATTTGGGGCCGGGAGTGCTGTTGGATACATCGGGCGGAACGGAGAAACGATAGATGCTAACACTCGAAAATATCCACACCTACTACGACCGCATCCACGCGCTGAAGGGCATTTCCTTGACGGTGGAGCAGGGCGAGATCGTCACCCTCATTGGTTCCAACGGCGCGGGCAAGACGACAACGCTCAACACCATCAGCGGCATCCTGACGCCCAAAGAGGGTACTGTCTATCTGGAGGGCGAGCGCATCGATCACCTGCCCGCGCACACTGTCACCCACCGGGGCGTGGTCCAATCGCCCGAGGGGCGCAAGATTTTTGCTCGGCTGACTGTGCAGGAAAATCTGGAGATGGGGGCCTTCAACCGCAACGACGCCGACGGCATTGGGGCGGACTACGAACGGGTGCTGACTCTCTTTCCCCGGCTGCGCGAACGGCTGAAACAGCTAGGCGGCACACTCTCTGGCGGCGAGCAACAGATGCTGGCGATGGGCCGGGCGATGATGGCCCGTCCGCGCATTCTGCTTCTGGACGAACCTTCGATGGGGCTGGCCCCGATTCTGGTAGAGCAGATTTTCCAGATTATTATGGAGATCAACAGCCAGGGAACGACAATTCTGCTGGTGGAGCAGAACGCCCAGGCTGCGTTGCAAGTGGCCCACCGCGGTTATGTGATGGAGACCGGCACGATTCGTCTCAGCGGCGAGGCCAAGACACTCCTCGCCGATCCCCAGGTGGTGGAAGCCTATTTGGGGTTTTAGGAGTGGCAGGTGGAAAGTTGCAGGTGGCAGGTGGCAGTCGTAGATTGGGTTCTCCCGGCAAAAGAGCGCCATCTACGCGACCAGCTTGTGCCGGGAGAACCCAACACACGCTGCGCTCTACTGAGATTGGCTTTTTCTTTGTGTCTTCGTGACTTTGTGGTTGGTTGTAATTTGTCAGGATGTGAACCACAAAGACACACAGGATAGGGAAGGAATCAGATTGGCTTTTTCTTTGTGTCTTCGTGACTTTGTGGTTGGTTTGGTCTGTTCAAGCGAGGGGTGAGAGGCCGTGGATGATATGATGGCAAAACTGACTATCTATTTTCGGGACAACCTGCCTATTCTGCGCGAATTGCCCTCCGCTTCGATAGACCTGATTTACATTGACCCGCCCTTCAACACCGGCAAAGTTCAGAGCCGCACACAGATTGCCACCACCCAGGACGCCGATGGGGATCGCACGGGTTTTCAGGGCAAGCGCTATCGCACGGAGAAGATCGGCACAAAAGGCTACGGCGACACTTTCGACGACTATCTGGGCTTTTTACAGCCGCGTCTGGTCGAAGCCTATCGCATCCTGAAACCCGACGGCAGTCTCTTCTTTCACATAGACTACCGGGAAGTCCACTACTGCAAAGTGCTGCTGGACTCCATCTTCGGGCGGGATTGCTTTCAGAACGAAATCATCTGGGCCTACGATTACGGCGCACGCACGAAGAAAAAATGGCCTGCCAAGCACGACAATATCCTCTGGTACAGCAAAGACCCCAAAAGCTACCAATTCCATCTCGAAGAGGTGGACCGCATCCCCTATATGGCCCCCGGTCTGGTCGGGCCGGAGAAGGCGGCTCGCGGCAAGACGCCTACGGATGTCTGGTGGCACACAATCGTCAGCCCCAACGGCAAAGAGAAGACCGGCTACCCCACCCAAAAACCGAGAGGTATCCTGGATCGCATCGTCAAAGTCCATTCCCGGCCCGGCGATCTGCTCCTGGACTTTTTCGCAGGCAGCGGGAGTTTTGGCGAATCGGCCATCGAATTGGAGCGGGACTGTATTCTAATCGACAGCAACCCGGAAGCATGGCAGGTGATGGAGAAGCGCTTTGCCGGTGTAGATGTGTACTGGAAAAACGTGAAACGTGAAACGTGAAACCGGGAGCGATCTCACGTTTCACGTTTCACCCCTCTCCACCTACCACCTGCAACTTTCCACCTGCAACTTTCCACCTGCAACTTTCCACCTGCCACCTGCCACCTTCTACTCCTCCCCCCCCTCCGCCTCAGAAAGCATCACTGCCAGCATCTCCCGCGCTCTGGCTGCGGCTTCGGCCCGATGGCTCATCTCGTTTTTTACACCCCGTTCCAGTTCCGCCAGTGTGGCATGGAAACCGGGGATATAGAAAATCGGATCGTAGCCGAATCCGTGGCTGCCTTTCGGCTCTCTGGCAATCACCCCCTCCAGCGTGCCATCCCGGGTGTCGACTTTGCCGCCGGGTTGGGCAATCGCCACCACACAGCGAAAACGGGCCGTGCGCTGGGCATCGGGCACATCGATCATCTCCGCCAGCACTTTGCGGTAACGGTCCGCGTCGGTCAGTCCTTTGCCGCCGTAACGAGCAGAATAGACTCCAGGCCGTCCGTCCAGCGCATCGATCTCCAGCCCGCTGTCGTCGGCCCAGGTCCACAGACCCGTCAACCCTGCGTAGTGGCGAGCCTTCAGAATCGCGTTGCCCTGAAATGAATCTTCCGTCTCTTCCACATCTTCCGTAATCCCCACCTCGTCAAGCCAGGTCACGCCCAGGGGCAGATCGAAAAGCAGACTGCGATATTCGGCCACTTTGCCTGGATTGTGCGTAGCGATCAACAACCGACGACTCATTTCGTTCCTCCTGATAGTGAGGGAGCGGGGACTGGGGAGCGGTGTGACCCAATCTCCCAGTCTCCAATCTCCAGTCCCCAATCCCCTTCCGCTTTTGCCCTGCCCTGAATGCTATCATATAATGCAGACAGGTACGAACCATCCGCAATGAAAAGAGGGACGCAGATTCACGCAGAAACAACTGATCTGCGCAGATTTTATCAGCGTCAATCATCTTTTTCAGCGGCATCAGCGTCCTATTTTCAAGTCTGGGGAAAACGCCGTGTCCTATCATCCGTTGCGGATATTTTCTGGCTCTGCCCATCCCGACCTGGCAAAGGAGATCGCCGACATTCTCGGTGTGCCATTGGGCAAAACAAGCTCCCGCCGTCTGCCTGATACCGAAATCCATGTGATGATCGACGAAGTGGTGCGGGATCAGGACATTTTCTTCGTGCAGCCGTGCAGCCGCCCGGTCAACGACCATTTGATGGAGCTAATCCTCTATCTGGATGCCTTTCGCCGGGCCAGCGCCCACAGTGTAAGCGTCGTCATCCCCTATTTTCCTTACGCCCGCCAGGAACGCATGGCCCGAGGCAGGGAAGCAGTCAGCGCCCGTGTCGTGGCAAATATGCTGGAAATGTCCGGCGCAGCCAGGGTTATCTTCATTGACATCCACGCCCGGGCCATCCAGGGCTTTTTTAACATCCCTGTGGACCCGCTCAGCGCGCTGCCCCTGATGGTTGACTATTTTGACAAGCCCGAATACAAAAACGCTGCCATTGTCAGCCCGGACGTGGGGCGAGCCAGTCTGGCCGGAAAATACGCCGAATTGCTGAACCTGCCCCTGGTGGTGATGCAGAAGCGGCGGATGAGCTTTGAGACAACCGAAACCACCCATGTGGTGGGCGACATTGCCGGGCGGATACCGATCGTCATCGACGATATGATGGCGGGTGGCAGCGTACTTAAACAGCTTGACGCGCTCTATGACGCAGGCGCGGTGGGCAAAGCAGCCTTTTCCATCACCCACCCGATTCTGCTGCCCTCGGCCCTGCAACGGTTGGACGAAGATGAGCGCATCGGCAAATTGGTGGTGACCAATACGGTCGCCGTTCCGCCCGAAAGCCGCCATCCCAAGCTGGAGGTTATCTCCGTGGCGCCCCTGCTGGCCGACATCATCAACCGCATCCACCAGGGCCGCAGCATCTCCAAGAAGCTGATTTACGTTTAAGTGATGCCAGAAAAGATTGGAACGCAGATTTTCGCAGATGAACGCAGATTTCAGAGATTGAGTCTGCAAATTTTGCAGTTAGTCCTCCCAATATCTTTCGGCTTTACTTGGAAAGCATAGGAAAAGACTTTGTTTCGTCGCGCCAACCGTCCTCAACCGGACGCAATCGAAGTGATTATCGGCCCCCGGGCCACCTACAACGGCGTCCTGCGCAGCGACACCAGCATCCGCATTGACGGGGTGATGGAGTCAGGGATGCTGGAAACCCCAGCCAATGTGATTTTGACCGAGAATGCCCGGGTTAACGCCGAGATTCGCGCCCGCACGGTCAGCATCCGGGGTGAATTTGACGGGGTGATCCGGGCCGATCGGGCCGAACTCCTGGCCGGCTGCCATGTGAGCGGCGTGCTTTTCGTCAAGAGTTTCTTGCTGGACGACGGCGCAACCCTGGACGGCGAACTCCACATGCTGGGGATCAGCGAGACCGCCCCGCCCCCTTTGGCCGAGAACCCCCGGCAGCCCATCCCCTTCACTTCGGCGCGGGAGATTAAATCGTAGGGCGGACTGTTAGTCCGCCCACTCTGGACGGACTAACAGTCCGCCCTACAATTTTCACAGGAGGAAGAATGGACTGGCTTTTGCTCCTCATCGGTGCGCTGATCGGCTACCTGCTTGGATCAATCCCCACTGGGTTGTGGGTGACGCGTCTCTACGGCGTGGACATCCGCACAGTGGGCAGCGGGCGCACGGGCGGCACCAATGCCTGGCGCGCAGCAGGGCTGAAGGCAGCTATCCCCACAATTCTGGGCGACGCGCTCAAAGGTGCCGCGGCAGTCATTTTGGTGCGCTGGCTGGCGGCAAACTTCTTTCCCGGCGCGGATGCCACAATCCTGGCCCTGGCGGCCGGGCTGACCGGCGGCGCGGCCATTTGGGGACACAACTGGCCCATCTTCGCCGGATTCAACGGCGGTGCGGGGGGCATCACCGCCGCGGCTACGGCAATGGCTATCTTTCCCCTGGCTGGCGGCATTGTCTGGATTACCGGAGCGCTGCTCATCTGGTGGAGCCGGATGGCTTCCGTGGGGACCTTCTCCGTGGGCGCTGTCTCTTTGGCAACCCTTCTCCTCTTTGCCCTCAACGACATCGCCCCCTGGCCTTATGTCATCTTCGGCGCAATGGCTTTCATCGGCATTTTTATGGCCCTGCGTCGTAATCGCCAGCAATTGAAAGATGGCAAAGAGCGGGTAATTACCATCTGGTAGTGCCACAATCGCCCGTACTGATTTTCCGCCATTGAAGATTCAGCCCAAACGGGCTACAATTAGGGGCAAGCGAGGAATCAACCCCACCCCTCGCCGAATCAGACTGAGTCCTTATGCACAGCTTTGTCAACAAACCCGGAGATTCAATCGCCCGTAGCCTGGCCGGGATGGCCGCCTGCTATCCCCATCTGCTGCGAGTCCATTTTGATCCCGATTATGTACAGCGGGCACAGCCGGGGCGAGCAGGCAAAGTGGTTGTCATCACTGGCAGCGGCAGCGGCCACGAACCTTTGCCCACTGGCTACGTGGGGCTAGGCATGTTGGATGCAGCCTGTCCGGGGCCGATCTTTACCAGTCCTACACCAGACCAACTGCTGGCCGCCACCCACGCGGTGGAGCAGGGCGCAGGTGTCGTGTATATTGTCAAAAACTATGCCGGCGCGGTCTTCAATTCAGAAATCTGCGCGGAAGAATTGAGCCAGGAAGGGATTCGATCCCGCAAAGTTCTGGTCAATGACGACGTAGCCATCCCGGAGATTTCCAACCGAAGGGGGTTGGGCGCAGCGCCAATTGTGATTCGCATTGCCGGCGCGGCGGCCGAAGAGGGGCGCACGCTGGATCAGGTGGTGGCTGTCTCGGTTCGGGCCGCAGAGAATGCCCGCAGTATGGGCTTCGCCACTAACACCGAAACCTTGCCCCGCTCCATCCACGCCCTGCCCCTGGGCGACCACACAGTTGAATTGGGCGTGGGCATCCACGGCGAGCCGGGGGTGGAGCAGCAGGTGGAGGGCATCGAAGAGATCGTCGAGCGGCTGATGCAGCCGATTGTGGACGATTTGCCCTACCGTTCCGGAGACAGGGTGCTGCTGATGGTCAGTGGCTTAGGTGGCACGCCGCCCCTGGAACTCTTTCTCTTTTTCCAGCACATCAATGAATTTTTACAGGCCCGAGGCATCTCTGTCCATCGTCGCTTGGTGGGCAACTATCTGACCAGCCTGGGGCGGGGCGGCTGCACAGTCACACTCCTGCGGCTGGACGAGGAACTGCTCAGTCTGTGGGATGCCCCGGTCCACACCCCGACGTTGCACTGGTAGAGCGGAGTAACGGATGGCCCAAGAAATTACCCTCGGTCAGTTGAAAAATTGGCTGCTCCTATACGCAGACCGTATCATTGCCGAAGAAGAACAGCTAACCCGTCTCGACGCCGCCATCGGCGACGCCGATCACGGCGTCAATATGCGCCGGGGTATGGAAAAGGTGCGGGAACGGCTGCTGGATGGGGAGAACCAATTCCCCGATGTAGGCGCGTTCTTCCGCTCTGTGGCTATGACACTGATCAGCGCGGTGGGCGGCGCGGCGGGACCGCTCTATGGCACATTTTTTCTGCGCGCAGCCACCAGTCCCCATAACGGCGAGCGGGTGGATTTGCCCCAATTTACCCGGATGTTACGCTTCGGGTTGGACGGATTGCAGCAGCGGGGCAAAGCCCATATAGACGACAAAACGATGGTAGATGCCATCCAGCCCGCTGTGGAAGCGATGGAAGCAGCCCTGGCTTCCGGTCAGAGTCTGGCTGTGGCCCTGGCTGCGGCCAAACAGGCGGCCCGCCTGGGCATGGAACACACCATCGGCATCCGGGCCAACAAAGGCCGGGCCAGCTATCTGGGCGACCGCTCCATCGGCCATCAGGACCCCGGCGCCACCAGCGCCTATCTGCTCTTCGAGACGGCTGTGGTCGCGCTGAGCGCGCCAGCACCGAAAGAATAGAACGCGAATGACGCGGATGCAGCGGAGTAAAGCGGATAAGAGGGTTGCCGTCGCTGCTTTTCCAAATTAAATCCGCGCCTATCCGTCCAATCCGCGTCGTCCGCGTTCTATTCTTTCATCTGTCCAGCGAAAGGACACCCAATGCCGCAGTACGTCGCTGCCATCGACTCCGGCACAACCAGCACCCGCTGTATGCTCTTTGACCACGCCGGTTCGGTGGTGGCATCTGACCAGCGGGAGCACGAACAGATATTTCCGCGCAGCGGCTGGGTGGAACACAACCCCGCCGAAATCTGGCAGCGCACCGAGCAGGTGATCCGGGCTACATTGGACAAAGCGGGCGTCAGCGCCGCGGAGATTGCCGCCATCGGCATCACCAACCAGCGCGAGACGACGATCCTCTGGGATCGGCATACGGGCGAGCCTGTCCACAACGCGCTTGTCTGGCAGGACACGCGCACGGATCGCATCTGTAAAGAGCTGGAAACCGCCGGCCACGGCGAGACTTTCTATCGCAAAGCAGGCTTGCCTCTGGCTACTTACTTTTCCGGGCCAAAAATCCGCTGGATGCTAGACAATGTGCCCGGTTTGCAGGCCCGGGCCGCAGCAGGCGATCTGCTCTTTGGCACAGTGGATTCCTGGCTGATCTGGCATTTGACCGGAGGACCGGCGACCGGTGTGCACGTGACCGACCCCACCAACGCCAGCCGCACAATGCTGATGGATTTAGAGACTCTGGACTGGGACGACGAGTTGCTGGGCATCCTGCAGATTCCCCGCTCGCTCCTACCGGAGATTCGCCCCAGCAGCGATCCCCGCTTCTATGGAATGACCCGCCGCGACGGACCCTTTGGCGGCGAGATTCCCGTCTGCGGGGATTTGGGCGACCAGCAAGCAGCCACCGTCGGCCAGAACTGCTTTGCGCCCGGTGAAGCAAAAAACACCTACGGCACGGGCTGTTTTATGCTCCTCAACACCGGCGAGGAGATTGTGCATAGCCGTAACGGACTGCTCACAACCGTCTGCTATCAGTTCGGAGAGAGCCGTCCGGTTTATGCCCTGGAAGGATCGATTGCCATGGCAGGCGCAACGATTCAATGGCTACGGGACAATCTGCAACTGATCAGCCACGCGGCGGAGAGCGAGACGATTGCCCAGAGTGTGGAGGACGCGGGCGGCTGCTATCTGGTCCCCGCCTTCAGCGGTCTCTACGCTCCCTACTGGCGCAGCGACGCCCGGGGTGTGCTGGTGGGTCTGACCCGCTACATCAACCGGGCGCATATTGTGCGGGCCGCCCTGGAATCCATCTGCTACCAGACCCGGGAGGTGCTGGAAGCGATGAACGCGGACAGCGGCGTGCCTTTGAAGGCGCTGAAGGTGGATGGCGGCGCCACGGCCAACAATTTTCTGATGCAATTGCAGGCCGACATTCTGGGCACAGAAGTCATTCGTCCTCGGGTAGCCGAGACGACCAGCCTGGGCGCGGCCTATGCGGCGGGGCTGGCCGTGGGCTATTGGGAGAATCTGGAGAGCCTGCGGGCCAATTGGCAGGTGGACCGGCGCTGGCAATCCCGCATTGACAAAAGTCGGCGCGAGAGCGATTTTGCGGGCTGGAAGAAGGCCGTGGCCCGCACACTGGATTGGGTGGAGCCGTGATCGGGCTGGTCTTCGTCTCCCATAGCCGCCTGATTGCCGACGGTCTCTGTCAGTTGGCGGAGCAGATGGCGGGCGGACAGGTCAGGATGGCTGCCGCCGGTGGGTTGACCGACGACCCCGATGGCCTGGGCACGGATGCTACGCAGATTTTGAAGGCTGTTGAACGCGTGTGGAGCGAGGATGGAGTGCTGCTGTTGGTGGATATGGGCAGCGCGGTGATGAGCGCCGAGATGGCCCTGGAGTTTTTGCCCGACGCGCAGCGCCACCGCTGCCTGATCAGCAACGCGCCGCTGGTGGAAGGCGCGATTGTGGCTGCCCTGCACGCGGGGATGGGTGACAGCTTGCACGATGTAAATGCCGCTGCGGAAGATACGCTGAATGCGCGTAAGATTGAGCGAGTGCCTGAAAACGTGAAGCGTGACACCTGAAGGGAGTCACACCCGGCCCATCGGAATATCTGATTTTTCTGGTCCGTTTGCCGAATCAATAGAGAACGAGCGCCGACCTGCTTCACGTTTCACGCATCACGTTTCACTAGACAACGGACGAGGAATGGATAAACCAAACACTGGTGTTCCCCCCACCCCGCCCGAACCAGAAGAACATTCGGCCACTGTGACGGTGAAAGACCCACAGGGATTGCACCTGCGCACGAGCAAAGATGTGGTGCGGGTGGCCAACCAAGACCAGGCCGAGATCACCGCGCAGAATTTGAGCCGCAGTTCCAGCCAGGTGGATGTAAAGAGCATTCTACAATTGATGCAGCTTCAGGCACGGCAAGGGCACGTCCTCCTCCTACAGGCTGCTGGCCCAGACGCCGCGGATGCGCTCAACGCCCTGTCTGTGCTTTTTTAGGATAGGCTCTATTCCCAAAACCGAAATTCCTGTGTAGAGAGGCGACCCACTGCAACAGATATTCTCCGGCCTGCCCGCCGCCCCCGGCGTGGGTATCGGCACACTCTACACCTATACCCCGCTCCCCAATGCCACGTACAGCGAAGCCGTGGAACAGTCCACGTCGCCCGCACAAGAGTGGCAGCGCTATCTGGATGCCCGCCAAAAAGTGGACGACGAACTGGCTCAACTGGCTCGACTGGCTCGACTGGACAACCCTCTGATCGCAGAGATATTTCTCGTCCATCAGGAGATTCTCCACGACCGGCTTCTCACCGACGGCGTGCGCGCCGCCATTGACCGGGGCACCAGCGCCGCCACCGCCACCCAGCAGACCACCTCCGAATTGGTCCTGGTCTTCCAAAACCTGAGCGACAACTACTTTGCCAGCCGGGCTGTGGACATCCGGGATGTGGGCCAACGGCTGCTGGCCCATCTTAGCGACATCTCCCTGGCCCGCCAACTGGCTGCCCTGCCCCCCAACACAATTCTGCTGGCCGAGGACTTGACTCCGTTTGACGCCACCCACCTCTCGCCAGAGAGCGTAACGGGCATCGCGCTGGCAGGGAGCGCGCCCACGGCCCACACAGCCATCCTGGCCCGCAGCCTGGGCATTCCGCTGATTTGCAGTGTCGGTGCGGCGATTCTGCAATTGCCTTCTGGCCTGAGTGGGGTGGTAGACGGATTGCAGGGAAGATTGGTTGTCGAACCGGACCCGGATCTGCTGGGAAATTACACCCAAACCCGGCAGCGGCTGCTGGCTTTTCGCATCACTGCCGAGTCCCACAGCCACGAGGACGCTGTTACCCTGGACGGGCAGCAGGTGTGGGTCCACGCCAACGTCAACAGCCAGGAGGATATGCTGCAAATTGCCAGCAGTGGAGCCGATGGCATCGGTCTATTGCGCACAGAATATCTTTTCCAGGAGCGCACAAAACCGCCGACCGTCGAGGAGCAACTCGAAGCCTACCGGCTCATCCGCAGCCAGACAACCGGTGAGATACTCACCGTGCGTCTGTTGGATATCGGCGGGGACAAGCCTGTGCGCTATCTGCCCCAGATGACGGAGAGCAATCCATTCTTGGGCGTGCGGGGCATCCGGCTGCTGCTCCAACACCCGGAGCTGCTGCGCGACCAATTGCAGGCACTGGTCTCTCTGGCCCAGGATGAAAATATTTCCGGGGTGGTGCGTATCCTCGTGCCGATGGTGAGCAAAATTGAGGAAGTCTATCGCGTGTTGGCGATGCTCGACGAGATTCCTGGCTACCGGGAAGAGCACCAACCGGGTGGGCGACTGCAATTGGGACTGATGATCGAAGTGCCCGCGGCCGCTCTCTTGGCGGATCGGCTGGCCCCGCTGGTGGACTTTTTCAGCATCGGTACCAATGATCTGGCCCAATATACAATGGCGGCAGATCGGGTCAACAGCGCGGTCGCCAGCCTGACCTCGCCCCTGGACCCGGCTGTCCTCCGCCTGATTGGGATGACCTGTCAGGCCGGGCGGTTGGCAGGAATCCCCGTCTCCATCTGTGGGGAGATGGCGAGTGACCCGTCGATCTTTCCCCTCCTTTTTGGCCTGGGCGTGACCGAAGTGAGCGTCGTCGCACCGGCGGTGGCATTGGTCAAAGAGGCCGTGCGCCAGACCGACGGCGACGCGGCCCGGCGGCTGGCCGAACGGGCGTTGCAGGCCAGCCGTGCCCAGGACGTGCATCGGCTGTTGCATCCGGAATGAATATTGCGTATTTCGTATTGCGTAAGCAGTGGCGCTGAAGGGACAGATGGAATCGATTGGGCAGCGAAAAACAGAAAACGTCGGATTATCCCTACGTTGCCAACCCTAAACTTCACCTCTCTCACCAACAACGCTTGCCTACGCAATACGAAATACCCAGTACCCAATAGACCACTACCTTCAGAAATCTACAATGCCCACTCCCACCCCCACCCCCACACTCTCAACCGAAATTCTCGTCATCGGCGGCGGCGCCACCGGCACAGGTGTGGCCTGGGACGCGGCCTTGCGCGGCTTCCGCACGATCCTTGTGGAAAAGCGGGACCTGACCCACGGCACCACCGGGCGCTATCACGGCCTGCTCCACAGCGGGGGGCGCTATGTGGTGAAGGACCCCCACAGCGCGGTCGAGTGCATTGCCGAGAATCGCATCCTGCGCCGCACCCACACCCACTGCATCGAGGATACCGGCGGCTTTTTCGTCGTCACCCCGGAGGATGAGGGCGATTATCCAGATCGCTTTGTGGCGGCCTGCGCCGAGACAGGCGTGCCCTGCCAGGAAATTTCGGTAGCCGAAGCCTTGCGCCGCGAGCCGCTGCTCAATCCGCGCATCAGCCGGGTCTTTGCCGTGCCCGACGGCGCGGCGGATAGCTTTCTGGCGACCCACGCCACGGCCCAGGCCGCACGTCAGGCTGGTGCGCGCATCCTCATCTATCACGAAGTCACAGGCCTGCTCACGGAAGGCGGCGACAGTGACAAACGGGTGACAGGCGCAATCGTGCGCGATACGGTCTCCGGCGAAACCGTCCACATCCACGCGGATCTGGTCATCAACGCGTCGGGCGCGTGGGCTGGGCAGATTGCGGCGATGGCGGGGATCGGGGTCAAAATCATCCCCGGCAAAGGGGTGATGGTGGCAACCAATCATCGGCTGGTCAATACCGTCATCAACCGCTGCAAAATGCCCAGCGACGGGGACATTCTGGTTCCAGTGCATACGGTTTCGATTATCGGAACGACCGACGAAAAGGTAGCCGACCCGGAGCATCTGGTCATTACGCCGGAAGAAGTCCAATTTATGCTGGCCGAGGGTGACAAATTGATCCCCGGACTGAGTGCGGCCCGGATTGTGCGAGCCTGGGCCGGGGTGCGCCCGCTCTATCAGGAGGGCTTCAGCGGCGACAGCCGGGACGCCACCCGCTCGTTGACACTGCTGGACCACAAAGCCAAGGATGGGGTGCTGGGCTTTCTGACGATCACCGGCGGCAAGTGGACGACCTTTCGGATGATGGCGGAAAAGACAGTTGACCGGGCCTGTGAGCATCTAGGCGTGGCGCGGCCCTGCACAACGGCGACGACACCTGTGCCAGGAATCGAGCAGGGCCACTACTGGCTGGGCCATCGCCTGCACGAAGTGGAGGAAGAGCATTTGCAGGGCGGGCTGGTCTGCGAATGTGAGTTGGTGACGCGGGCAATGCTGGAGAGCGCGGCCCGACGCAACCCGACTGTCACCCTAGACGATCTGCGCCGGGATGTACGCCTGGGGATGGGGCCCTGTCAGGGGGGCTTTTGCACCTACCGGGCCGTGGGTATTCTCCACGAAATCGGGCGGGAGCGCCACGAACCTGACTTTGTGCTGGATGGCGAGTCCAACGCCGAGGATTGGGAGGTGGCCCATCTCCAATCGCCCGCCCACAACAGCCGCTCAGCGCCAATCGCCAATCGCCAATCCCCAATCCCTAGCCCCCAGTCCCCATTCCTCTCCCCGGCCATCGATCGGCGCAGCCCTGTCTCCAATCCGAATCTGCTCCTGCGCGACTTTTTGCAGGAGCGCTGGAAAGGGGTGCTGCCTGTGCTGTGGGGGCGACAGTTGAAGCAGGAACGGCTGGATGAGTTGATTTACCTGAGCCTGATGAACGCGGATCACCTGCCGGATGAGGGCGCAGAGAGTCCGTTGACGGGGTTTTACAGGGCGTCGTAGGTTGGGTGAATGCCGTCCACGTAAGGCTGAATACCCTACCAATAGCCCAGGCATTCACCCAAGATTGACGGGTTCGTGTTGGGTTCTCGCCGCAATCGTTGTGGGGCATTTGACGATCTCCGGCGGCGAGAACCCAACCTACGACTCAATCTGCGCTCACTGATCCGCCCTACGTAACACGAAATACGTGCAGGATATGACGAATGAACGATCTGTTGATAATCGGCGCGGGACTGGCGGGACTGACTGCGGCCTATTCTGCGGCCAAAGCGGGACAGAAAGTCAAAGTGATTGCCAAAGGGATGGGCATCACCCACTGGCACGCGGGGACGGTTGATGTGCTGGGCTATGCGGCGGAGGGCGCAGGTGTAGTCCGCCCTCTGGAAGCCATCGACGACCTGCCGCCAGATCATCCCTACCGGCTGTTGGGTGCGGATCGGCTTTCCGCCGCACTGGCCGATTTTACCCGGTTGACCGCGGAAATCGGTCTGCCCTACACGGGCGCGCAGACCACCGGCGACAATCTTTGGCTGCCGTCACCGGTAGGCGCGGCCCGACCCACTTTTCTGGCCCCGGCGGGACAGGCAGCAGGCGACCTCTCCACTGGTCAACCCCTGCTGATTGTGGGTATTGAAGGGATGCGGGACTTCTACCCGAAGCTCATCGCCGAGAATCTGGTCAAGCAGGGCCACACGGCACGCCACGCCTTCCTGCCGCTCAGCCTCTTCACCCAGCGCCACGACATCACAACCCTGCAACTGGCGAAGCTGGTGGAAGAGCCGACCCGGTTGGCCCAACTGGCCGAGGCATTGACCCGGCTGGTTTCGACAGGCGAACGCATTGGCCTGCTCGCCATTTTGGGTTTCGAGAATCACCCGACAGTGTTGAAACGTTTGAGCGAAGCCACGGTTGCGCCAGTCTGCGAAATCCCCACTTTGCCACCCAGCGTGCCGGGTATCCGTCTGCACACCCACCTGCGCCGCAAGCTGGAAGCGATGGGCGTGCGCGTGGAGATCGGGATGGAGGCGATTGGCTTCGGCACGGATGGGAACCGCATCGGTTGGGTGGAGACAGAGACCAGCAGCCGCCCGCTCAAACACCGGGCCACGAATTTCCTGCTGGCGACCGGTGGCATCCTGGGTGGAGGCATCAACAGCGACCACACAGGCCGAGCCTGGGAAGTGATTTTCGGTCTGCCCTTGACGATTCCCCAGGAACGGAGCGACTGGTTTCGCCCCCGCTTTCTGGATAGTGAGGGACAGCCGGTCTTCCGGGGTGGCGTTCCGGTCAACGAAAACTTCCAGCCCATCCGTTCCGACGGCGCGCCTGTCTACGCCAACTTGTGGGCCGCGGGGGGAACCCTGGCCGGTGCGGATTCTATCCGGGAACGGAGCGTGGAAGGGATAGCGATTTCTACGGGAAGGTGGGTTGCGTCTGTACCGCGCAGCAATCCCGTCAGGTTGTGAAATGTGAAAGGTGAGCCTACACGGCCTTTCTCACGCTTCATGTTTCACGCATCACCGTTTGGAGAGACAAGAAGAAAACGATAAAGTTACGATATGTGATCAGCCCGACCCAAAGGAGCCTTTTATCTATGACCTCTTCTCGCATTAAGATCACCGAAATCAAACTCCTCAATCTGCGCGTCGTCGAAGAGATCGGCGACATCGAACCGGCCTGGGATTTAGGCGGCAAGATGCACTTCACCCGGGGCGGCGGTTCAGTGGTGGAAATCCACACCGACGCGGGGCTGGTGGGCATCGGTCCCGGCGTCGCGCCAGATCTGCTACCAGTCCTCAACGCCAAACTGGTGGGCCAGGACCCCTTCGACACAGAGAAGCACGTGGGCGTGCTGCGCTACTACGCCCGGGGGCAGGCCTATCGGGGCTCGGCCGGCGTGGACATCGCCCTCTGGGACCTGATCGGCAAGGCATCCAATCAGCCCCTCTGGAAGTTGTGGGGCGGGGCCAAGGCAAAAGTTCCCGCCTATGCCTCGATGGTAGCCCTCTCCACCCCGGAAGAGCGGGCCGATCTGGCGGCGCGCCTGGTGGAGGAGGGTTGGCAGGCTATCAAATTGCGCATCCACTGCGCCACAATGAAAGAAGACATCGCGATTGTGGAAAAGGTGCGGGCTGCAGTGGGCGACAAAATGACAATTCTAGTGGACGCCAACCAGGCTCAGTCCAGCGGTAACTGGCAGCCAGGCATCCAGTGGGACTATCGCCGGGCGGTGGAGACGGCCAGGGAGCTGCAACGGCTGGGCGTCTACTGGCTGGAAGAACCCCTGCCCCGCTACGCTTTCGACCAACTGGCAAAGCTGAACGCCGAAGTGGATATGGCGATTGCTGGTGGTGAGAATAATCCAGGGCTGCACGAATTTGTCGAAATGCTGCAAAAGAATGTCTACGACATCCTGCAGCCGGAAAGTATGGTGGCCGAAGGTGTCACAACCCTGCGCAAAATCGGCGTGCTGGCCGAAGCCTATGGCAAGCAGATTTGCCCCCACCACGGCGGGCGCAATCTGGGCACAATCGCCCATCTCCACCTGACCTGCGCCTGGTGGCACGCACCTTTTCTGGAAGTGCTGCACGATCCGCCAGTCGGCGATTACACCCTCGGATTCTCCAACCTGGCCAATCCGCCGGTCATCGACAGCGAAGGATTCATTCACGCGCCGATGGGGCCGGGGCTGGGCGTAGAGATCAACCGGGATCTGATTGTGTAGGGGCGCTGCTTGCTGCGCCCGTTGTGCGTAG
>CAMDQF010000067.1 GCA_945905745.1 Litorilinea aerophila | reverse complement strand
CGCCAACTACTTCTTCGTGCAGAGCGCACCGACGCCTATCTGCTCGATGTGGGCAGCGATGGACAACCCGCCCGCATTCTGCGCGTAGAACTGGCGGACCTGCCTGACGACTACCTGCCCGCAGACGAGACTTGGTACGATGCGTCTTTGTCCGTCTTTTACGATCACCTGGCCGCGCGGGAGTTGATGTCGATGATGCAGGATTCTTTGCAAGAAGCCCAGTCAAAACTCAAACTGATCGAACAGATCGTCTCCCGCGCGCCCGAAGCCCTTCAGCCTGCGTATGTCGTGTCGTAAATTCTATAAAATCGCCTGTTTGGAGCATTGAATTTGCCTTCCCCCATCCGTTCTATCGACGAAGTAACCACTGCCCTGGCCGAAAACGTTTATATTGCCGACCGTAGCCTGGCCACGGCGATCTTTTTGGCCCTGAAGTTGCAGCGCCCCCTCTTTTTGGAAGGGGAGGCGGGCGTGGGCAAGACCGAAGTGGCGAAGGTATTGAGCCGTCTGCTGGAGCGCCCGCTGATCCGTTTGCAGTGCTACGAGGGGCTGGACGTGAGTACGGCGGTCTACGAGTGGAACTACACGCGGCAGATGTTGCAGATTCGCCTGATGGAGGCCACGGGCACGGCGCGCGATCACGACGCGGTGCAGGGGTTGTTCAGCGACGACTTTCTGCTGCGCCGTCCACTGCTGCAAGCCATCGACAGCCGCAACGGCAAGCCGCCCGTTCTGCTCATTGACGAACTGGACCGGGCCGATGAGGAGTTCGAGGCTTTCCTGCTCGAAGTGTTGTCGGACTATCAGATTACTATACCGGAGATCGGCACGATCCGGGCCGAAGAGCCGCCGGTGGTCATCATCACATCCAACCGCACACGGGAGGTTCACGACGCGCTCAAACGGCGCTGTCTCTACCACTGGATCGACTATCCCAGCTTCGAGAAGGAGTACGGCATCGTACTGGCGAAGGTGCCGAATGCGCCGGAGCGTTTGGCCCGCCAGGTGGTGGCCTTTGTCCAGGAGCTGCGCCAGGCCGAACTCTACAAACTGCCCGGTGTGGCCGAGACGCTGGACTGGATCAACGCGTTGGTGGCGCTGGATCAGGAGCAACTGGCTGAGGAAGTGGTCAACGAAACCCTGGGCGTCCTCCTCAAATACCGCGACGACATTCAAAAGGTGCAGGGCGAGAGCGTGCGCCAGATGGTTGACCGGCTGCGTAAGGAGTTTCAAACTGAAAGGAGGAGTGAATACAGATGACTCTGATATTGGATCTGCCCAGAGAATTAGAAGTCGAGTTGGTTAGCGAGGCGAAGACGCAAGGTTTGTCGCCCACAGAATACATCTTATTTCTCCTGGGCCAAAGAGTGCAGCGAAAGCAGTCGATGCCTGCCAACGGAGCCGAATTGGTAGCTTATTGGGAGAGAGAAGGCGTCATCGGTATGCGTTCTGACATTACAGACTCGCAAGTGTATGCCCGTGAATTACGCGCGAATGCTGAAAATCGCCATAAGGATTGAGTACGATGAACCTGCTGGACACGGACATACTGATCGATATTCAGCGCCGGTATCCTCCTGCCGTCGAATGGTTTTCAACGCTGGTAGAGCTTCCCGGTATCCCAGGATTTGTCGCAATGGAATTGGTTCAAGGTACTCAGAATCGCCAAGAAGTCCGGCAGGTTCAGCGTTTGATAGCTCCATTACCAATCGTTTGGCCGAACGAACAAGCCTGCGCAATGGCGCTCTCCAATTATGCGCGTCTTCACCTTTCACACCGATTGGGTTTGCTCGATGCTCTGATTGCCGCCTGTGCCATACAAGAGTCTGCGACCCTTTGCACTTTTAACCAGAAACACTATCGATCCGTTCCCGGCTTACAAACAATCCAGCCGTACAAAACGTGACATCGCCACTACCCACTACCCAATACCCAATACCCGCTTCCGGCCATCTGCTCCCCAATATCGTCCACTTTGGCCGTCTGCTGCGCGCCCTGGGCATCCCCGTGACACCGGCCCAGATGCTCGATTTTGTGGCCGCGTTGGAAGTGGTGGACCTGCGCCGTCGTGAGGATGTGCAGGAGAGCGCACGGGCAATTTTTGTCAGCCGCCGCGAACATTTGGAACTGTTTGACGAAGCCTTTGCCCTCTTCTGGCGGGCCAGACCGACCAGCCATCTGCCGCCGATTGACCTGGGCACGCTGCTCAAACGGCAACCCGCGGCCGAGGAGCAGTACCGGCTGATCTCGCGCACGGGTGCAGACAAGCAGCCCAGCGCGGAGGAGGACGAGCCGTTTGTGGACAAACTCTTCGCCGCCAGCGAGCAGGAAGTGTTGCGCCACAAAGATTTCGCCCGGATGAGCGACTACGAGTTGGCGCAAGTCAAAGAGTTTATGCAGGCGCTTGCCTGGCAGCCGCCCCTGCGCCGCACCCACCGCCGCCGACCCGATGGCCGGGGGGATCAGTTGGACCTGCGCCGGACTTTTCGTCAAAATTTGCGCTACGGCGGCGAAGCGTTGCGGCTGGCCCACCGCCAGCGTAAAAGCAGAGTGCGGCGGCTGGTCGTCCTCTGTGACATCAGCGGCTCGATGGACCGTTACGCCCGTGTTCTGTTACAATTCCTCTACGGGTTGAGCCGTTCGTTGGATCAGGTGGAAGCCTTTGTCTTCAGTACCCGGCTGACCCGCATCACCCGCCAGTTGCAGCGGCACAACATTGACGACGCCGTGGATCAGGCGGCCAAATCCGTCCACGACTGGGCGGGCGGCACCCGCATCGGCGAGGCGATCCACGCCTTTAATTTCGAGTGGGGACGCCGGGTATTGGGCCAGGGCGCGCTGGTGATCGTCATCAGCGACGGCTGGGACAGGGGCGAACCGGCCCAATTGGACGCAGAAATGGAGCGGCTGCACCGCAGTTGTCATCGGCTGATCTGGCTGAACCCGCTGCTCGGATCGCCCACCTACCAGCCGTTGACGCGCGGCATCCAAGCCGCGCTGCCCCACGTGGACGACTTTCTGCCCGTCCACAATCTGGTCAGTCTGGAACAGTTGGCGGAAGTATTGACAGGGAAAAAGCGGGAACACGGATGACACGGAAAGGACAGATTTACACGGAGTTAATCTGCGAACTCTGCGTCCTCTTTTTCATTGCTGACCCTGCCCTACTGGTGAATGAATGCTGATTTGGGCAGACTCTAATCTGTGAAAATCCGCTACATCCGTGTCAATCCGTGTCCGTTTTTGAGGAACTGACAATGCGCGAACTACTACCCGACATTCAGCGTTGGAACAATGAGGGCAAAGCTGTGGCCTTGGCAACGGTCGTCAAAGTCTACGGCTCCGCGCCCCGGCCGCTGGGGGCGAAGATGGCGGTCTCTTCTGCGGGGGAGATGGCTGGCTCAGTCAGCGGCGGCTGTGTGGAGGGGGCTGTGGTGCAGGAGGCGCTGGAGATTCTGCGCAGCCGGACGCCGAAGCTGGTCGCCTTTGGCATCAGTGATGAGAGTGCTTGGGAGGTGGGGCTGGCCTGTGGTGGCAATATTGAAGTTTACATCGAACCCATTTATTAAAACTTTTCAGCTACGGACAGGCACAGATGTTTTTTGGCAGTTAAGTGGTCTTTCGGCAGTAGGATGATTTTCTGGCAAGCCCAAGAGAGGAGCGACGAAAAATGAGTACACGCAAGAAGGGCAATGACGAAAAGCCCACAGCGGGCCATCGCCGGGCTGGGCGTCCTGTCTCCCCGCGCAAGCGGGCCGAAGAGCCAGAAGAAGTGCCGCCAGCCAGTTTCAGCCGTATGGAAATAGAACAACAGATGGCCGATCTGAGCAAGCTGATGGCTGATCAGGATTTTGAGAATGTCGACGAGGCCAAAGATTTTCTGCGCAACCTGCTGGAAGACAACGACGGCAAGATTCCCCACAGACAGCCGGAGACAGCCGCGGAGAAAGCCCAGGAGTTGATCTTCGAGGCCATCGATGCACCCGACCGTCGGGCACGCAAGCTGATCAAAGATGCGCTGAAACTCGACCCGGACTGCGTGGATGCCTATATTCTGCTGGGCGAGATGGCCGATTCCCTGCCCGACGCCATCGCCGAATTCCGCAAGGCCGTGGCCGCGGGCGAGCGCAGCCTCGGAGCCGATGTGTTCGAGGAGGATCGGGGCGCTTTCTGGGGGATGATCGAAACCCGCCCCTATATGCGTGCCCTGCGTAGTCTAGCCACTTCCGTTTGGAACTATGGCGAAGTGGACGAGGCTGTCCAGCTTTATCAGGAGATACTCTCCCTGAACCCGGGGGACAATCAGGGCGTGCGCTATGCGCTGTTGGATGCACTGTTGCTGCTGCGTCGCCACGACGAGGCCGCCGAACTGCTCGACCAGTTTGACGACAGTATGGCTAACTGGGCCTACAATGAAGCCCTTCTGCTCTTTCGCACAGAAGGGCGCAGCGAAAATGCCATCGAAGCCCTGGAAACTGCCCTCGAAGTCAATGAATTTGTGCCCGACTATCTGCTCGGATACGAACCCATGCCCGATCCCGACGAAATTCCGGACTTCATCTCCTTTGGCGATGAAACCGAGGCCATCTCCTACGTCTTTGGCGCTTTTCCCCTTTGGGCGGCCACCCCTGGCGCGCAATATTGGCTGAGCGAATATGCGGAGTAGCGCCCGATGACCCCTTCCCTGCATGCACAGCTAGTAGAGGAGATTCGGGCCGAACGGTTGGTGGCAATGGCCACCCTGCTGACCGGGCCGGGTAAAGACGCAAAAATGCTCATCTGGCCGGATCGGCACACGGGCACGCTGGGGGATGACGGGCTGGACGGGGAGGTGTTGCGGGTGGCCGCGGCAGCTTTGGCCAGCCAGCAATCAGCGCGCTTCACCTTTCGTCAGCGCGAAAATGAGTGGGATATTTTTGTGGATGTCTTCCCACCGCCGCCTCAACTGGTGATGGTGGGCGCAGTGCATATCGCCATCCCGTTGGTGACCTTCGCCGCAGCGCTGGGTTTTCGCACAATGGTGGTGGATGCCCGCCGGGCCTTTGCCACGCCCGAACGCTTTGCCCACGCCGATCAGCTGCTCATCGGCTGGCCCGCCGACACTCTTTCTACCCTCCATCTGAACGAGTCCACCTGTCTGGTCACCCTCACCCACGACGAAAAGCTGGACAACCCGGCCCTACTCGTGGCGCTGAACAGTCCGGTGCGCTATATCGGCGCGCTGGGATCAAAGCGCACCCACGCCAGCCGGGTGGCAGCGCTCAAAGCGGAAGGTGCCACCGACGCCCAGATCGCCCGCATCCACGCCCCCATCGGCCTGGATTTGGGCGGACGCAGGCCGGAGGAGATTGCGGTGGCGATTATTGCCCAGATTGTGCAGGTTACGAATGAGAAAGAGATGAGGAGATGATGAGATGGGGGCAGTCCATCATCCCATCATCCCACCATCCACCCACAGGATAGGATTGACCCGATGCACCCTCTTTTGACGGACCTCTCCCGCATCTTCCCAACCGAGCGTCTGCTCACCCAGGCCGCCCAGTTGAAATCCTATGAATCCGACGCGCTGACCGCTTTTAAGGCAAAGGCCGCGGGTGTTGTCATCCCCCACAACCGGGAGGAGGTCATCGCGGCCGTGCGCCTCTGCCACCAGCACGGGGTTCCCTTTGTGGCCCGGGGCAGTGGCACCAGTCTCTCCGGCGGCTCTCTACCGGTTGCAGACGGCATTGTCATCGCCCTCAACCGGATGAACCGTATCCTGCGGCTGGATCCGGACAACCGCATTGCCGTCGTCGAGCCGGGGGTGATCAATCTCGCCGTTTCCCAGGCCGCCGCGCCCTTCGGCCTCTACTATGCGCCAGACCCCTCCAGCCAGGCCATCTGCACGATTGGGGGCAATGTGGCCTTCAACTCAGGCGGTGCCCACTGTCTGAAGTATGGGATGACCAGCAATCACGTCCTGGGCATGACGGTTGTGCTGCCCGACGGCGAGGTGGTGGAGATGGGCGGGGAGAGTCTGGAAGGGGTCGGCCCGGATGTGAGCGGCTTCTTTGTGGGCAGCGAAGGGCTTTTCGGCGTGGCTGTGGAGATTTCCCTGCGCCTGCTGCCCATTCCCCAACTCTACCGCACCGTCCTGGCTGCCTACGACAGCTTGCAAGCCGCCGGGGATGCAGTCTCTGCGGTGGTGGCGTCGGGTCTGCTGCCCGGTGCGATGGAAATTATGGACAAACTTGCCATTAAAGCCGCCGAAGTGGGAGCCAAAGCCGGTTATCCTGCCCATGCGGCTGCCCTGCTGATTGTGGAATTGGAGGGCGAGAGCGTGGCTGTGGAGGCGGAATTTGCCCATCTGCTGCAAATTATGGACGGCACAGGCGCAACGGAAGTGCGCATTGCCCAGAATGCAGACGAGCGCGCCCGCATCTGGAAAGGGCGCAAGTCGGCCTTCTCCGCGGTGGGCCGCCTGGCCCCGGATTATATTGTGCAGGATGGGGTTGTGCCCCGCAGCAAATTGGGCGAAGCCCTGGCGGCCATTGGCGCGCTGAGCCGCAAGTATGGCATTGACGTGGCGAATGTCTTCCACGCCGGGGACGGCAATCTGCACCCGCTGATCCTCTTTGATGGGCGGGAGGAAGGGGCGCTGGAGAAGGCGGAAGAGCTGGCCGGGGAGATTCTCGAGCTCTGCATCGCACTGGGCGGTTCCATCACCGGCGAGCACGGCGTAGGCGTAGAGAAGCGGGCCTATCTGCCCCGTCTCTTTGGCCCGGTGGATATGCAGCAGATGGAGCGAATGCGCCGTTCGGTGGACGGCAAAGAGTTGGGCAACCGAGGCAAAATGTTGATCGTCAAAGGCGCTGGTTAAATGTCCAACCGGCTGGTATAATTCTTTTCGACAGTTCCTTGTCCGTCTGAAGCCCCAGTTACCACTCCCAACGAAACCGGCAATGACCCCTATCCTGACAGCTTCACCATCCACAGCCGCCGACATCCAGGAAATTGTGCGCCAACAGCCCAGGCTGCACGTACGCGGCGGCGGCAGCAAAACAGCACTCTCCACGCCGCCCGCGGACAGCCTGCTTCTTGACCTCTCCGGGTTACGCGGTCTGGTCGAATACGAACCCGCCGAGTACACCTTTACCGCCCAGGCAGGCACACCCGTGGCCGACATCCAGGCGGTGCTGGCAAAGGCGGGCCAATACCTGCCCTTCGACCCGCCCCTGGCGCAAGCGGGCGCAACCCTTGGCGGAATCGTCGCGGCGGGGACGAGCGGGCCGGGCCGGGTGCGCTACGGCGGCGTGCGGGACTTTCTGATCGGAACCCGCTTTGTGGATGGCCGGGGCGAACTCCTGCGCGGCGGGGGCAAAGTCGTCAAAAACGCGGCGGGCTTTGACTATCCCAAACTGCTGGTGGGCAGCCTGGGACGGCTGGGTATTCTGACCGAAGTCACCTTCAAAGTCTTCCCGGAGCCACCGGCCTACGCCACCCTCGCCATTGCCTGCGCCGACCTCTCCGCCGGCCTGGGCCACATTGCCAGTCTGAACCGCAGCAAATTCGACATCAACGGGCTGGACTGTGGGCCGACGCCGGAGGGCTGGATGGTCTGGGTGCGGTTGGGCGGTTTCGCCGCCGCGCTGGACGAGCGGATGGCCGCGCTGCGGACGCAGGTGGGCGGCGGTGAAATTCTGAGCGACGAGGCTGATGCGTCCTTCTGGCAGGGTGCAAACAATTTCGACTGGCTCTCTGCCGATGCCGGGCTGGTCAAAGTGCCGGTCACGCCGGGGCGCATCGCCGGGCTGGAAAAGGCGCTGCCCGCCAGCGCATCCCGGCGCTACAGCGTAGGCGGCAATCTGCTCTGGCTGGGTTGGGAGAAGCCCGTCGTTGAACTTGATAACCTCCTGTCCAGCCACGAACTCAGCGGACTGCTCCTGCGCGGCACGTCCGATTCGCCCTGGCTGGGCAAACGGCCCGGCGGCGCGTTTTTGGCGCGAGTGAAGGCTGCGCTCGACCCGGATGGGAAGTTTGGTCCGCTATGAACGTATTACGTATTTCGTAGGTAGTGGCATTGGCGGAACATCAAAAAAATTCTCGGCACTGCCCTCCAATCACCTGACTTCCTACCATCAGCACTACTTACGCAATACGAAATACGCAATACTCAGTTTTCTATTCCCCAATCTCTCGGAGGTAACCCAATGAAAGCAATCCGAATCCACCAAACCGGCAACCCGGATGTATTGAAGTACGAAGACGCGCCGATGCCCGAACCAGGCCCGGGCCAAGTGCGGGTGAAGGTGAAGGCCGCGGGCGTCAACTTCATCGACACCTATCACCGCCGGGGCTGGTATCCCATCCCCACGCCCTTTACCCCCGGCGTTGAGGCCGCGGGCGTCGTCGACGCGCTGGGCGAAGGCGTGACCGGCGTAAAAGTGGGCGACCGGGTGGCCTATGGGCTGACGATTGGCTCCTATGCCGAATATTCGCTGGTCTCGGCGGGTGTCGTCGTCCCCCTGCCCGACGGCGTGAGCTACGAAGAGGGCGCGGCCGCGATGATCCAGGGCATGACCGCCCACTACCTGGCCTGCTCCACCTACCCGCTCCAGCCCAGCGACACCTGTCTGATCCACGCCGCGGCTGGCGGGACGGGCGCGCTGCTGGTGCAGATCGCCAAAATACGCGGGGCGCGGGTACTCGGCACTGTCTCCAGCGCGGAAAAAGAGGCCATCGCCCGTGCATGTGGCGCGGATGAGGTGATCCGCTATACGGAGCAGGACTTCGAAGCGGAGGTCAAACGGCTGACCGACGGCAAAGGCGTCAATGTCGTCTACGACTCTGTGGGGTTGACAACTTTTGACAAGAGCCTGAGCTGTCTGCGCCCGCGGGGGTATATGGTTCTCTTCGGCCAGGCCAGCGGCATTGTGCCCCCGGTGGACCCCCAGACCCTCAACCAAAAAGGTTCGCTCTACCTGACCCGGCCTGTGCTGGGCGCGTATACACTTACCCGCGAGGAATTGCTGGGCCGGGCAGCGGATGTCTTCGGTTGGATCGCGGATGGCCGCCTGAAAATCCGCCTGGACCCGACATTCCCGCTCGCCCAGGCCCAGGCCGCCCACGAATATCTGGAAGGGCGACAGACGAAGGGGAAGGTGCTGCTGATCCCGTAGGGTGCTATGCCGACAGCCTCGATTGACTTTCAAGGCATAAAGCAGAAGGGGATATTCACAGGAACAAGCACGCCTTGGCTCCGGTCCAGACCGGTCGAAGGCGTGCTTATCGCTCAATATAACTTAAAATGAAGAGACCTCAGCAATTGTCTTGCCACCATATAACTAAAAGGTTATAATTTGTCCTATGGCTTGGAATGTTGAATATACGGATGAATTTGGAGATTGGTGGTCAAGCCTGGATGACGACGAACAGGATTCCGTTGCCGTAACCGTGACTCTTTTGGAACAAAAAGGCCCGCATCTCCAATATCCGTATAGTTCTGGTATTGTAGGATCGAGATACAGCCATATGCGAGAGCTTCGCATACAGCACAAAGGCGAACCTTATCGTGTGCTGTATGCCTTTGACCCAAGACGCTCGGCGATTTTGCTAATTGGTGGGAACAAAGCGGGCCGAGATCGATGGTATGACGAATACATTCCCATTGCGGACAAATTGTATGATGAGCATCTCAGTGTTTTGGAAGAGGAAGGGCTACTCTGATGGCAAAACCATTCACAGAACTCAAAGGGAAAATGTCGCCGGAGCGGCGAGAAAAGATTGAAAACGAAGCGAACGCCGTACTGTTCAGTCTGGCGCTGCAAGAATTGCGCCAGACTCGCCATCTTACCCAGCAGGAGTTGGCAGATATTCTGAACGTCAATCAGGCAGCGTTATCCAAAATGGAAAGACAGTCGGATATGCGTATCAGCACTCTGCGCAAGCTACTGGCTGGGATGGGCGGAAAACTGAAGATTGTCGCTGAATTCCCGGAAGGCGAGGTTGTCATCGATCAATTTGAAAATGCCCAGGCAATGCCAGAAACGTTCTTAGAAACTTTCCCGCTCTCCCAGGCCCAGGCCGCCCACGAGTATCCGGAAGGGCGGCAGACGAAGGGGAAGGTGTTGTTGATTCCGTAAGGGCCTGTCAAGAAATAAGTTCCCGTTTTGGTAACCAGTGATCTGTGACCAGTACGTCAAAACTGATCACTGGTCACTGATCAGCGCGGTAAGTTATTCTTTGACGGTATAAGTGAGAATCATCTCTCCCTGCGCACCTGTCAGGTGTTCCGTGGCCAATAGCGCGCCCCGTTGACGGCGGGGGAAATGGCCGTGTATACTGTTGTCACAGCAGATGAGCGACTCCGTGGGGCATTGCCGATGTAGATCAATCGCAAGGAATATCAGATGGGCATATATAAGCCAGGCCAGCCGGTGAAACCAAAAGATGTTACGCGTGAACGGGTGATTGAACTTGTCCACGCACTGCCGCCGGAAAAGCTACTACGCTGGTATGAATACGGCCTCTTTATCCAGACTTCTCCCTTGACTATCCCTGCCACAGAAACCGCTGATGACGACGAGGCTGAACTTTGGCAGGAATTTGCTGCCTGGGAGCGAGCCAGTGATGAGGACTGGCTGGCGTTCGAGGATAGCCTGAACGAGGTGGTATAAATGGCGCGCGGTGATGTTTTGCTGGTCGCTTTACCCGCCAGTGATGGGCGGGAACAGAGCGGACGACGGCCTGCGGTTGCTGTACAGACCGATATAGCCGGTGAGCCGATGTTGATGATTGCGCCCGTCACATCCAACTTGGCCGCGCTTCGTTTTTCTTTTTCAGTACGCATTGAACCGACGGCTGAAAACGGACTCTCTGTTACCTCAGTTGCGATGATTTTTCAGATGCGTGCCATTGACAAGACTCGAATCGTTCGCAAAATCGGACAGATTTCGCCGGAGGATATGAAGCGCGTTGATGAAGCAATTAGGCAGATGTTCAAGCCGTGACTTTACGTGCAGAAGGCTGAATTTTGGCAATGTGGGTTATCGGTTTGCGTTCTGACCTGACGCTTGACGCACAGCAAGAGACACTCCACATAACGGGCGTGATAGCCCCCTGAGACGCGGCGTTGGGGACAGGTTGCCGCATATTACCCCTGAATGGCGAAATATGCGGAAAGATTTCCGCAATTGACACCCAAATGGGGTAGATATGCGGAATGATTTCCGCATAATAATAGTTATATGCTTATCTTGCCAAGTGGAAGTTTCTTTACCTACAATACTGGATGAATGATGAATTAACAATTTGGAAGCGTTTGATGCAACCACTCGAAATTGATTATATTGGCGATACACGCCTCCCAATATCTGATATTGAGACAATTATTCAACAAAACTCCCCGCTAGTTGTTCAGGTCCCCTTGCCTTCTATTAATTCAAGCAACTCCTATTTAGATATAATATCTGATTATTTAGATGCCTCATTTGTAGCAGAAAAACTTATGGAAAGCGCATCTACAATGGAAATCGAAAAGGTCTGGGGTATAAAATACCATCCCGTATACCACTTCACCATTGTACCCAAAGATAGTTATGAGTTGGCAAAAAGACTTTATGAGTTAAGTATCTTATTTGGTTATGATGAAGGGGACGAGGATGAACACATGTCGTGGAGACAAGAGGTTAATGAGTATGGTGAAACTCTTGATAAAAGAGAGTTCGCATTTCCTGAAATTATTGACGATTATTATGCTAATCTGATAAATGGAGCATATTACGAACTTGATTCTGAATATGCTAATTTTCTTGAGAATGAATATAAGAAATACCCTGAGCGGCGATTCGGATTTTGGAAGTCTGCACATAGTTCCAAGCTAGGGGTTGACTGCTACCTTTCAATAGACGCTTGGGTGGCTCCCATAAAAGCAAATATTCACCAAATGATTGAAGTCATCACTGGCCAAAAACAAAAAGCGAATTTTGAGCCAGCAGAATCGCTGTTTTTCAATCAAATTGCGTATTTGTTAAATGAGGAACAGATAGTATTTTTACCTTTTGGGCATTTTATGAAGGCAAAAAGTTGTGCCGCTATAGCTATTAATTTTGATGAATTCAGCAAGGAATATGATTGGTTAGAAAAAGTGTATACTTTTTCCCCATCACAAGATGCAATTAGCAAACGCTACAGTACATTTGTCCAATATGCGCCAGAAAGATATGAATACTTTTTGTCAGATTTTGGGAATCTGGTTTTAGTCCAGGATGAGGATTTTTCTTATCTGCTCTTTGACTCAAGAAATCTAACAGAAAGAGAGAAAGTTGAATTAGCGGACAAACTATCTAATACATTTATGGAAATAAGTAATATTTCAGGGATTCGTGTTGATATAACCTGCCCTTGGGAATTGATGGATGATGAAAAGTTTGAACAGGTCTGCTATGATGTGATTTATTATAATCCCAAATTTGATAGTAGCACTATTAGAAAAATGGGGAAGTCGAGGTCAAGAGATGGCGGGAGAGATATTGAGGTTTTTACTCGCTCTCGACCAGGATATGAACCGGAAAAGTTTATTTTTCAATGCAAATTTATTAAGCCGGATAGTTCATTATCAAGTACTAAACTTGTAGGCATAACTGATGTAGTTGACCAATATGGAGCTTCTGGGTATGGGATTATGACATCGGGAGTCATAGATTCGACTTTGTATGATAAAATTGATGGTATTGGGCGCAACAGAGGAATCCAATTTGAACATTGGTCAGTGTATGAACTTGAACGTTTTTTGGCTAAACACCCAAATATAAAAGATAGACATTTTGGCAAGCTCATTAGCACATCTGTGTAAAATAGCATATAACAATGCCCATGCACACGAATTGCTAAGCTGCGTTTTTTAGAAACTGGTTGCGCCTGCGATGCCACTTTGGCATCGAAAGTAACTTTGCTGGCTCGCAATCGTGTGATGGGCGGCGTTGACCTACCGGGTGCGCAGAATCCGCCAATGCCATTCTCCTCTACCTGGAACGCTTGACCCCTATAGCACCTGACTGTTCTCACGTCTCCAATTTCATTTCTCAGGCCACAAAAGCTGGCGTTTTCACACAGATACAGTTCCCTATGACCATCCACATCGACGGCTCCCTGGGCGAAGGGGGCGGACAGGTGCTGCGCACAGCCCTGGCTCTTTCCGCCCTTACCGGACAGCCCACACAGATCAGCAACATCCGCGCTCGGCGGCGCAACCCGGGGCTGGCCCCACAACACCTGGCCGGGGTGAAGGCGTTGGCGATGATCTGCCCGGCGGCGGTGAAGGGCGCGTCGATCGGCTCCAGCCGGGTGGATTTTGCGCCGGGCGGTCCGGTGCAAGCGGGGAAATATGTCTTTGATGTCTCGGCGCTGGCGGGCCAGGGCAGCGCGGGCGCGGTGACACTCCTGCTGCAAACGCTGCTCTGGCCGTTGCTTTTTGCGGAGGGCGAAAGCCACCTGACTTTGCGTGGGGGAACCCACGTGGCCTGGAGTCCGCCCGCGGATTACATCCGGGATGTGCTGCTACCGACCCTTGCGCCGATGGGTGTGGCTGTGAGCTGTGAGTTGACGGCCTGGGGTTTCTACCCGGTGGGCGGGGGCGAGTTGCAGGTGACGATTCAGCCGATGGCCGAGCCGTTGCGTCCGCTGGAATTGACAGAACGGGGCGCGCTGGAAAAAATTTCCGGCGCGGGCGTGGCCGGGGAGTTGCCCGCCCACATCGCCCAGCGCATCAGCAGCCGGGCGACGAATGTGCTGCGCCAGGCCCAGCTATCCGCGGCGATTTCGCCGGAGCGGGTACGCAGCCAAGGGCCGGGCGCGGGGATTTTTCTCACCGCTGCGTACGCGCACAGCCGGGCTGGCTTTTCCGCGCTGGGCAAACAGGGCAAACCCTCCGACGCAGTGGCGGACGAAGCCTGTGAGGCCCTCCTCACCCATCACATCGCGGGCGCGCCGGTGGATCCCCACCTGGCCGATCAGATTCTTCTGCCCCTGGCCCTGGCGGATGGACGTTCGGTCTTTCGCACGTCGCAGATCACCCAGCATCTGCTCACAAACGCCGACGTCATCCGGGCCTTCATCGACGCTGAAATCGTCATCGACGGCGCAGAAGGCGAGCCGGGCACGGTGACGGTTATCGGAATAGGTCTCTAGTCCGCTATTCCTCGCAGGGGTATGCCACTACAAATTAAATGCTTTGAATCCAGGGATTGCAAGTCCGCGCTACGGCAAAGTGATGGGTGATAACTGTCCTTAACAGATACAAAATCAGTGACTGGAGAATCATTATGTATTGTACCAAATGTGGATCGGAATTAATGGAGTCCGCACAGTTTTGTCATAGATGTGGAACCAAAGTAGGAAATGCGGAAATTCAAGCACTGAGACCGGCCACACCGACATATGAGATATGTGAAACCAAATATATCATGACGAAGGATCGAGGATTTATGGGATTTACCTTGAATCCTTTTGGTGGAAAAGCAACTTGGCAGTGGATAGCTGAAGCAACTGGGCCACAAGGCAAATATAATGCAGCGGTTAGCCAGGAGTTCAAAGCCGATTACCACTCTGTAAACAATGATTGGACGCTAGGCCCAGAGCGTAATGACCAGGAAACGAAAGGAGCAATGGACCAATTAATTGCCGAATTACTTTCGGCTGGTTGGGAACCCTTTGACATGGGCGACGGTAGAATACGATTCCCCAAATTTCGTCGTAGACTCAATTGACCTAAATGACGGACTATTATGATATACGGAACATTAGCCAAATTGCCCCAAACCAAGTAGTGCGGGTACGAGTCAAGCCACATCCAGCCGGGCGATGGCGTAGGGCAGAAGGGTGACTTCCGAGAGGCCACCTGTGCAGGGGATACGTCGCCCCCGGTGCTTGCGGAAGAGTTCCGGTTCCAGCATTGCGGCCAGGGCATTAATCTCGTCCAGCAGCCGCAGCCAGCCAGCCGCTCCCCCGTGACGCACGTTCACCCGCTGCTCCTCGTTGGTCAGATTCGCCAGCAGAATCCGCTTTGCCCCCTCCCGCTCCAATGCCAGCCCGTCCACAGCCAGCCGATTGGACGTCGCCACAGGCAGCACTGCCGCGTCTGCCCATTCCCCCATATCCGCCAGCAGATGATAGAGGGGGAAGACGCCGCCGGGCAGGGAAGGGAACGGGGCTGGTGAACCCTCTGCGCTCTCGACGACGCCCCGCCAGCCCACAGTTTCAAAATAGGTGACACAAGCAACGCTGCTTTCGGCCAGATATTTCAGACTGCCCAGTGTCCACGCCGCGGCGAAGAGGGACATCTGCCGGGGGTCTACGGAGGGCGGGAGTGTGCCAGGCCCGGGGGCAGCTTCTGGGCCGGTGGCGTTGGGGTTAAAGCGGGCGCGCAGGGTAATCGGCGTGACCGCGATGGGCAGATCGCCCACAAAGCGCCGGGCGCTCTGAACTGTAGCGGCCTGGGTTGCCAGGGTCTCCACCAGCGATAGATTGTCGAAGGCGTGGACCTGCGGGTTGACCGAATAGCAGACCAGATCGAGGCCGTCGGCAGGCGGACGATTGCGATTGAGTTCGGTGAAATAGGCGTTCGTTCCGCCGCCGAAGGTGGCAGATGGCGCGAGATCGGAGAGATGTGTGCGGGCGAGTGCTACTGTTTGGGGCTGCGTGCAGACTTCGTCCTGGCGGAAAATGAGCCAGCGGGCGACCACAGGACGCCTGTTTTCCAGCAAGCCAGCCAGGGCAGCCAACTGTGCATCCGCGTCCTTACCCAAATGCAGTGCCATCTCCAACCCCACCCCCAGGGCTTCCGCTTCAGCCAGGGCCTGCGCCAATTGGGTGGGATAGTCGGGATCGCCCAGACGCAGATCGACCCGCAGATGGGCGATCTGCAATTTTCGCAGCCGCTCCACCTGTCCCGCCGGGATCGGTCCGACACTGGAGACCCCCAGCCCAATCCCAGGCAACCTTCCCACCGAAATGTCTCCCACCTCCACCTTTACCCCTTCGCGCTCCTTCGCCCCTTCGCGCTGATCACCGGTCAACGAAATCGTCACCACCTGGCGAATGCGCTCGCCTGCCTTCACCTCCACCGGGTAGGGGATTGCCAGGGGCGTCGAGTAGGTTTTGTAGGAATCGTCGGTCCAGTTGCGCTGATCCTCCATCTCGAAGGTATCGCCCTCCATGCGTACAGTGGCCGTGACGCCGGGTCCGACCGGATGGCTGATGGCCCGCATATCAAAAAAGGGCTGGTGGGGTGAAATGGCGTCGGGGAAGTGGCCTGTGGTCAGCGTGCCATCGGTCTGTTCGACGGTGCAGGGCTGCCCGGCCAGCGCGGCTGGGTGTAGGACGCAGAAGCCGATGCGGTTGCGCCGGAAGTCGGAAAGCGCTTCGCCGTCCATCGCAAAGCGCAGGGTTCCGTCAGTGTCGCCGGTAATGCTGCCATTCCAGGCGAAGTCGATGTTTCCCCGGCGGTGACGGGCGCGAAAGCTGATGTGAAAGCTGTCGCCCCGGTCGTCAATCGCAAGATCGGTCAGTTCAGCCGGGATTGTGTCCCAGTTGTGGTCGCGCACGGCCACATACAACCGGTGCAGAATCGGGCCGTCACCCACGCTGATGTAGCGCAGATCGCCGCCTGTGTAGAGCAGCGAAAGCGGCCCAGCGCGCAGAGGCAGCACTTCTGGCAGGTCGTCTTCGCTGCCATAGCGGAGCTGGTTGGGAGAGAGAACTTTGTTCATTGACGTCTCCTGTGTGGGGATTCGGTTGCATGGGCGAGAACAGTTTTGACCGGAAGAACCGCGAATCGTCCTGGTTAGCCGTGTACTGATTTGGTTCTATACAGATCGTACCAGCAAGAGCAAACCAAGTCCAACTACAATTGCGTAGAGCAGTTGAAGGAAGCCAGCACCAGCCGCCAGGCATCGCCTACCTCCACCTCCCGCCAGCTTTGCAGCAGAATCATCCCAGACATAGCCGCGGCCATCAGCCCCACCAGGAGAGTAGCGATTTGAATGCCCAGCAGAATTATCAGCAGGGGCATTGCGTCAGCGCGTCGCCAAAGCCGACGGCGGAACGGGCAAAGGTGGCGAGAAAGGCGATGAGGAGGACGAGGGGGAGGGTTTGATCCATTGGAAAAGAGATCGACTACTCAAGCAGCTATCACCGCTTCGGTTGAGCGTCGAGACTCGATATATTCCAGCGACTGATGACGGAAGTAAGTATTGTACAATTCCGCGTAATGGCCGCCCTGGGCCATCAACTGCTCGTGGCTGCCTTCCTCAATGATTTCTCCCTTGCGCAGGACCAGAATCCGGTCTGCGGCGCGCACTGTGGAGAGGCGATGGGCAATGACAATTGACGTGCGGTTGTGGAAGAGCAGGTCCAGGGTCTGCTGAATCTGGGCTTCGGTGAAGGGGTCCACACTGGCGGTGGCTTCGTCCAGCACAAAAATGGCCGGGTCGTGGGCCAGCATCCGGGCCAGGACGACTAGCTGGCGTTGCCCCATACTCAGCCGCGCACCCCGCTCGCCCACATCGGTTTGTAAGCCGTCGGGCAGAGTTTCCAGCCAATCCCCGCCCGCTATCTGTCGGGCAATGTTCTCCACCTCGGCGTCGGTCAGTTCCGGTTTGGCGTAACGGATATTGTCTGTCACCGTCCCTGCAAAGAGAAAGGGTGTCTGGCTGACAATCCCCAGATGGCAACGATAGCTCTTCAGGTCCAGGCTGCGGATGTCTTGGCCGTCGATCAGCAGCTCGCCCCCCTGAAATTCGTAGAAGCGGGTGACCAGCTTGGCAATGCTCGACTTGCCTGCGCCCGTGTGCCCCACCAAGGCCACGCTCTCGCCGGCCCGGATGTGCAGACTGAAATCGGGCAACACCTGCTCCTTTTCACTGTAGCGGAAGCTGACGTTGCGGAATTCGATCTCCCCCCGCAACTTCTCCACCGTCCGATTGGCGGTCTGATGCACCACCGGCGCGGCGTCGATCAGGGCGAAGATGCGCTCGGTCGCACTCAGCCCGGCCTGGAACTGGCTCCAAAAGGCCGAGAGTTGCAGCATCGGAAACCAGAAGCGGTCCAGACTATTGATGAAGAGATACCACGCACCCATTGTGATAATCGACAGGCTGACGCTGTAGCCCCCCGCATAGAGCAAAATGCCCGTGCCCACGCTGCTGAAGAAAGTAAGAACAGGAAAGACGCCGGAGAGGACCATGCCTCGCCAGGTGTTGATCTGGTAACTCTGGTTGTTGATCGCCTGAAATTCCTCGTAGATGCCCTGCTCCCGGCGGAAGTTCTTGGCGACGTTGATACCCGTCACCGCGTCCTGAATGCTCACATTCACATTCGCCACCACCCGTTGGCTCTGTTGAGTGATGCGCCGGGCAATGCCCCGGAAGAGATTGGAGACAACAAAAGCCACAGGAGCCAGCGCCAATACGAGCAGTGCCAGCCGCCATTCGATGACAAGCAGCACGATAAAGAGCATCAGCGAAAGCAGCAGTTGGCTGAAAACATCGGTCACCAGCACCGAGACCCGGCCAAACTCGTCGCTGTCGCTGGTGATGCGGCTGACAATGCGCCCGGACTGGTATTTGTCGTAGAAGCTCAGGTCGTGGTTCATGGCCGCGGTAAAGCCGTCCAGCCGTAGGGCCAGCACAATATCGCCGATAAGCATTGTGGTCAGCAGCCGTCGCGCCCAGTTGAAGCCCCAGGTCAACACGCCCAGCACCAGCAGGGCAGCCGAGAGCAGCAGAATCGATGAGCTTGCCAGGGCCTGCACCCCGCCAGCGCCGGTCATTAGTTCAATACCCTGGGCAGCCAGCAGTGGCGCGCCGGTCTGGGCCAGGGAAAAGAGCGTCACCAGCAGCACAATCACCCCAAAGCGTCCCAGCCAGGGACGAAAGTAGCCACCCAGCCGGGCCACCAGCTCCCGGTTGGTATATTCCCGGTCATAGGCTTCGGCTTCCAGGCCAGCGCGTAGAAATCCCATTGGGCACCCTCATTTCAAAAAACATATCATCAATCGGTCCAGCGGCTAACTTGCCTCCGGTAGTATAACACATCGCACTTGAGTGAAGATCAAACTTCCCACTTTGGGCAAAATAGTACACAAGAGATGGTACACAAGAGTAGTTTTGAATGACAAATGGGCCGCCCTTTGAGGCGACCCATTCACTTCTCTTATATGCTTTTATATACTCAGCAGGGGCATAAAGTGACATTTTCTCACCTTGTCACCCGGTCATCTTGTCACTTTGTCAAGTCTATGGCAACCCAACTCTGCTCGGCTCCACTCTTGCGCCAAGTGAGAACACCCATCACAAGCACCCAGAGGATCAAGAAGCTGGAAAAACTGGTAAAGAGTACCTTCGTCACCAACACGGAAAGGCCCGCATAGGTTTGAATGACCCCAACCACAAAGGATGCTACGGCTAAAATTATGGCTACCCAGCCCAGCCACTTCGGATAGGCATCGCTCATAGAAACTGCCACGCCATAGAGGAAGAATGTAATCCCGAAGAAGAGGATGATGTAGAGGCTAAAGAGCGCCACATCAATCTCTTCCATCATTACTGCAACCTGGAGTGCAATTATTTTTTCTTCTACCGAAGCCACAGCCCAGCTATTATGCACGGCTTTGGAGGCAATACCATCCAGTCCCATCAGAACGGCCCAGAGACTGGTACTGATCACAGCGCTCACATAGCCGAGCTGGGCCCAGGCGGCTGCAACCCCGGTGGCAATCGAGTGTCGAACGGCTATAAGGCCGCCGAGTAACAGAAATCCGCCCAAGAACAGGAACAGGTGATCTGTGATCCAGATATGGCTGTGGGCCACAGTCTCAATCTGTGCCTGGTAGACTTCGATGTTGGGCGAGCGGGGGTGAACGATATTTGCGATCATAAAGATAATCGCACCGATCACCGCTGACACGGAGCCAATTCGGATCAAAGTACGCTGTTCAGTGCGCTGCTCAGTACGAATGTGCTGTTCGGTACGAATGTGCTGTTCGGTTCTGGTGGTGGGTATTGTGATCGCGGTCATATTAACCTCTCTTTTTGGTAGACAATATCTGCCACACTCGGCAGGCGTTAACCGTTGCGTTCTACCAGAAGAATAGGCCCAGAGACTCGCCCTGTCGTCAGCGCAAACGATAGGCTTTGTCAAGCAAACGGACCGTCTTGGAAGGCGGTCAGTTCTCTTTTGTCGTACATCATTATTTTAATGTACATACACTGGATGGATTTATTAGGAGAGACCGGCCCGGCCAGAAAGCCGCTGACAAGCAGAGACAGATTTCCTGCACTGTCAGGCCGCCCCCTCTTCTCCCCCCAGGCTGTCAGGCGGCGCAGGCATAACTGCCTCCAGAAGTTCAGTGGCCGGGCAGCCTTTAAGCAGGAAGGCATCGGCCCCAGCCGACAGGACAGCCGCCCGATCTGTGGCGTACATCGTCAGCACGACAATTCTGACCGCCGGCCAGCGACTCTTGATCGTCCGAATGGCGGCCAACCCATCCCACTTTGACCCGGGGAGAAAGTGGTGCTGGGCCGAAGCGTGGGTAGGCAGGTCCAACACGACCACATCCGGGCGCAGTGTCTGCACCTGCTCCACTAGCTGCTGTCCGTTATCGGCTTTCCCAATAATGTCAATGGGGTAGTCTGTGGGGCTGGGGATACTCCAGCGCAGGGCTGTGAGCAGGGCTTCCAGGCTTTGGCGGACGCGAGGCTGGTCGTCCGCGATGAGGAGACGCAGACGGACCAAATCATTTTTGGAACTCTCCATCTTTTTGCTTGTTGGCTGGCACATCGATTTGTTCCAAGGAGCATAGGCTCCTCTGGCGGAAAGACTTTGATCGGGTGGTCTGTGGCTATACATCAGCTTCTGCATCTGTTACCAGCAGATCAGGCTCGGTCTGACTCTTTTCAGAGGGAACGGTCTGGGGTGGTCTCTTAAAGAGTGCTCTGCGGTTGACGTAGACATTTTGCACATAGCGCTCGCTGCTCAGTTTCTCGTCCAGACCGGATACACGCATCAACCACAGCCGCTGGAAATGGACAAACAGGTTGCATTGACGGGCAAGCGCAGTCGCAATTTGGGTGATGTCGTGGTACTCGCCCGTGCTTAGGTGCTGGACAATCTTCTCTTTATCCGCCGCAGCGAGAAGACGTTCGTGTTGCTCCTTCGGCTTCAGTTTCTTCATGTGCGATTCCATCTTTTCTGACTTTACAAAAGTGTGGATGCTATCTGCTTTCTGAAAAGCCAGCAAATACGCGTCCACACTTCCAAAAATATGGATCGATCCCGTGCGGTTCACCTATCTGCTGACCTATTGAATGATCAACCTGGCGCAGGCATCCGCCACTTTGCTATCGGCTTTCTCATCCCCGGCAATCGTAGCCCAGCCCTGCTCCCGCACAAATTGGGCTTTTTGGGAGGAAGTGAGCTTCGTATTCATCTCAATCAGCTTCGCGTCCTTCTCTGCGTCCTGGTTGAACTGTGCGACACAGATGGGGGCCAAACGCTGGACGACCGCATCTTTCGACATTGTGTCGGCCACCTTTTGGGCATTGGCCGTGGACATCCAGCCCCCCCAATTGAAGCCGATAATCATCGTCAGAATGGCCGTAGCCAGACAGGCCCAGACGAGATGTGCTTTGGTGGGCTGGAGACTCTTCCAGCGTTGTCCCAAACTCGGGTTGCTTTCCACGGTTTTTATAGGTTTCTTTTCTTCTGATAGGGCTGGCCTCTTGCGCGAATCATTGGCGGGCCGGAATTCATCTTGAACTTGGTCACTCATAACGCTTTCTCCTTCTGCTGTTCATTGAATTCCTGGCCTTATTTATCAGACAGGTTAAGACCACCCTTGTTTTCCTTTTTTTCGCGTTTCGCCACCTTTTTTTCCTTCATTGTCAAGAGTGGTTTCTTCTTGTCGTCCTTGCTGGGCTTCTGTTCTTTCGCCATTGCTTCTCTCCTGGCTGGTTCGTGAATTGTTGTGTGTATGCCTATGCCTGAACTGCGATCTGCCACTCAACTACTGTTGGGTGTAGGGTTTGCGAACCGCCTCTTTCTTGCGCCGCAGATATTTTCGATAGCCGGCAGAGGGTCGTTTTGTCAGCGGTTTGGGTGTCTTGGGGGCGGGTGCTGTCTTGGGTGTCTCATCTGCCATTGCACTTCTCTCCTGTTTGCCCGTTCAACGAACGGATGGTTGTGGCTGATTTGGATGCTTGCTGCATCCTCTGTCCCTAGGGTAGCCGAAGTAGCCCCCCCTGTCGTCAGCGCAAACGATAGACTTTGTAAAACAAATGGGCCACCTTGGAGGGCGACCTATTCTCTTTTGTCGTACATCATTATACACGTACGCTGGATGGATTGACTAAACGGATTAGCTGCCCGTCTTGCGCTTGACTTCTTCCACAGCGTCCTGGACTCTACGCTTGGCCTCCCGGGCCGCATCATCGGCGGTATTCTTCAAATCGTGGGCCGCATCTTCGGCGGTTTTCTTGATGTCGCGCGCGGCGTCCTCGGCCTTGTTCCTGGCATCCTGCTTCTTGTCCCACTCATTCTGAGATGGATTCTTGGCATCCTGGGCGGCATCTTTCACCGTATTCTTCACATCGCGCGCGGCATCTTTGATCTTCTGTTCTGTGTTCGACACACGTTCCCCCTGATGGATAGTGGATAGAAATAAATCTTTGTAGATGGCAACCCAACTCTGCTAGATTCCAGCCTTGCGCCAGGTGAGAACACCCATTGCAAGTAGCCAAAGGATCAAGAAGCTGGAAAAGAGCACATCCGCGCAACATTTGATAGGGTGCGTTCAGTCGGCGTTTTCTGGGAATCACTTGACAGGGATTGGTTTGTACTGACCGCCATCTTCTCTATTCATCCTATGGTCCCTATCATGCCAGGGGACGCCCAGCCAACGCAGCAGGATCAAGTCCGCTCCGTAATAACCGGCCACCTTCCAGGCCAGCACCAGCAAAATGGCAACGACGAGCAACAGCGCATTCGTGCTGGCCACACCGGCCATTATGTAGTTCCAATTCATCAATGCGCCGAAGAAGGCGGCGATGCCCACAAACGCGCCGATAATCAGGGCGATGCCGATCAACAATTCACCGTAGGCTACCAGCTTACCAAACCAGGTGTAGGCTTGCTGTTCGAGCAGGTAGGTGAGAAAGCTGCGATACCAGTCGTAGGCAATTGCTGCGCGGCCCGTCTCGGGCACCTTGATTGCATTCATCCAGAAGCCCTTCAAAGCGTCACCGCTTCCCACCCAGGCCGGGTCGCTGATCTTGTGCAACGCCGCATCAAACCAGGCATAACCGAGCCAAATCCGTAGAATCAACCAGATAGCGGCTGAGCGCACATCAGAGAAGAGAAAGCGCGCAATGGCGGGGTCTCTGATTGTGTAGCCAGTGGTTGTGGTTGGATATTGTGTTCCCATTTTGTTTCTCCGATTTCTTGTTGAAACCAATTGAATTTCGTCATTGGAAAAATCAGACGCCAGCGCCCAGCGGGGCGAATGTGTGGCGATGCTGGCGCATCTCCAGCAGCAGCAGCGCAAAGCCCACAGCCGCCAGGCCCGCCAACACCCAGGCCAGTGTCCCCGTCCCGCTCTGGCCCATCACCGGCCTACTCTCCAGGCGGGCAGCCACAACCGTCATACCGGGCGCACTGCCCAGCGCCAGGGGTGTGCGGCTGGCCTCGGTCAGGGCATAGAGCGCACCGGTCTGCCCGCTCACCGGCAGCAACTCGGCCACAGCCACATCGCTGATCGCCGCCAGTTGGCTCCAACCCAACCCACCGTCGCTGCTCAGCGAGACACCCAACGGCGTCGTATGGGCGTTGGCCGATCCGAAGATCAGACTGGTGGCGGCGTAGACTACTGCCGGCTGGGTCGGGTCCACAGCCAGGCTGTTGACGTACAATTGGCTGCCGGGGGTCAAGGCCAACCCGTTGTTGACCGGCTGCCAGTTGACCCCGTCCTGGCTGGCACGCACGCCGGAACTGGCCGTGCCGACGTAGATAGTGGGCGGCGTCGTCTGTGCGAGCGCCAGAGCCGTAGCCGGGCTGGGGAGATTCTCCACAGCAACCCAGCGCAAGCCCATCTCTTCGGCCCGATAAAGCTGCCAGCGGGTGCGTATGTAGGCGACGCCCGCCGCGGCTACCATCTCTTCTACAGGTTCGTCCAGCAGCAGATGGCCGCTGGCAATCATACTGCTGCCCACATCGCGCAGACGATATACGCCGTCGTTGTCGGTGCCGACATAGACCAGCCGGTTTGTACCGTCCACGGCGATGGCCGTCACACCGCCCACGACCTGCGAGGCCAGGGGGATTTTCATCCAGCTTTGGCCGCTGTCGCTGGAGACGTAAATAGTTGCTTCGTTGGCCGCGCCCAGATAAACAACGCCAGCTTGCTGGGGATGCAATGCCACCGCGCCGGCAACCAGAGCGATGGGTGTGGGCAAGCGACGCCAACCCTCGGCGCCACCGGCATAGAGCTTACCGCCCTCTACAGCAAAGTTGAGACCCCCCGGCTGGGCAGCCGGGGCGTAATCGCGCACATTGTAGAGTTGTACAGTCAGCGCCTTGCGCTCTGCTTCGTTGGCGCTAACCAGGCCGGCCACCGCTGCACTGCACAGGAAAAGAGTGATGAGTGTTATTAAAATAGTGTGTATTCGCATACGTTCCTCCACTACATCGATTGTACTGCTTGGATACGTCGGAAATATGTCTGCGACGGTCTCAGCTTGCAGAAAAAAACCAAACGGGAGTTAAGTCTACTTCGGTCAACAAGGCGGCAGAGCGATCTTCTGGTCCGTCATCGCTCTGGCCGCCTGTTGACCATCGTTCACTGCCCCACCGACGACCTCAATCCCTTGCCGGTTTGTGGCTGGTTAGTGTCACGAAGTATTCGCCACGGGCAGCCGGTGGTGTTTAGCGTGTTCCCGCTGCAGGACGAGGAAGAAAAGGGTCAGGCAACTGTTTTCGTTAGGGAAAGCACCGATTTCATCCGACTTAGTGCGAAATTCCCGAAAGAAG
>CAMDQF010000066.1 GCA_945905745.1 Litorilinea aerophila | reverse complement strand
GCTTCTTTCGGGAATTTCGCACTAAGTCGGATGAAATCGGTGCTTTCCCTAACGAAAACAGTTGCCTGACCCTTTTCTTCCTCGTCCTGCAGCGGGAACACGCTAAACACCACCGGCTGCCCGTGGCGAATACTTCGTGACACTAACCCGGATCAATCAGTCGTCGCCAGCGCAAGCTGTTAGCTTGCGTTACTGGGGCCGGGACGCAGAGCGTCCAAGAGACATTCCCACACGGAGCGCTGGGAACGAGCGCCCTCGCAACTGATGACCGTTCACTGAGCACTTTTCCCAGAACACCCCGCCCTATGACTTCCCATTCCCCCTTCCCCATTGACCTCCAAGTCCACAGCAGCCGCTCGGACGGTACAGAGACGCCCACTGAACTGGTAGAACAGGCGGCCCGGCTGGGGATTCGGGTACTCTCCCTGACCGATCACGACAGCGTACTCGGTGTGGACGAAGCGCTGGCCGCGGGGGAACGGCTGGGGGTGCGGGTGGTCCCGGCCATCGAATATAGCATCACCGGCGAACGCAAACGGGATCTGCTGGACATCAACATTCTCGGCTACGGCATCCGCCACCAGGACCCTGAATTCCAGCGGATTCAGCAACGGGTCATCGACAGCCGGGTGGAGCAGAAGGTGCGCCAGGTGGAGCGGCTGCAAAGCTACGGCGTCGTCGTGCCCGTAGACGAAGTGCTGGCCCTGGCCGATGGCGTGCCGGGGCGTCCCCACATTGCCCAGATTGCCCTGAAGCACAACCCGGATCGCTTCCAGAGCATCAACGACGTCTTCCATCAGTTCCTGGCCGGGGATGCGCCCAATTCGGTATACGTCGGGCGCAGCTTCAGCCTCTCTTTGGAGGAATCCATCGAATTGACCCATCAGGTGGGCGGCGTCGCCGTCCTGGCCCATCCGGGCATCTACCAGCGGGTCACGGACATCGCCAGCGTTCTGGCGCGGATGGTGGATGTGGGGCTGGACGGGCTGGAGGTCTGCTATCCCTATGCCCGCGAAATGCGACGCAGCATTCCCCAGGCAGATGCCAGTCTAGTGACTGCTTACTTTGCCGCGGCGGCTGAACGCTACAATCTTCTTGTCACCGGTGGCAGTGACTATCACGGCGCACGCAAACCCAACCGCCTGGGCGAAGCCGGCTTGAACGAAGCCGGATGGCAGACCCTGCGCGACCGCTGCGGCTGGTAGAGCAATGGCCTATTCCCCATTCCCCAATCCCCAAAATCCAATACCCAATCCTCCCCGCCCCACCTGGCTGGAAATTGATCTGGACGCGCTGGCGGGCAATGTGCGGGCTCTTCGGGCGTTTGTCGGTCCAAATCGTCAACTCTTTGCAGTGGTCAAAGCCAACGCCTATGGCCACGGCGCAGAGATTGTCGGCCCGGCTGCCCTGGCTGCCGGCGCGGATCGGCTGGCCGTGGCAACCGTCGGCGAAGCTGTGGCCCTGCGCCAGGTGGGCATCAGCGCGCCGATTCTGCTGCTGGGTTATACCCCCGGCTACCTGGGCGAGGAACTGTTGCGCTGGGATCTGGCTGCCACTCTTTGCGACAGCGAGACAGCCTACCAGTGGTCGGCGCTGGCTGCCGGGGTGGGCAAACGAATTCCGGTCCATGTGAAGGTGGATACGGGAATGCACCGGCTCGGTCTGGCTTCTACAGATGTACCAGGCTTTGCCTCCCAGTTGGCCGAATTGCCCGGTCTGTATGTGGAAGGCATCTACACCCATTTCAGCACAGCCGACGAAGCCGACCAGCACTATGCCCACCGCCAGTTGGAAACTTTTACCGATCTGCTGGCGACCCTCTCCCTGCGGAGGCGACGCCCACCCCTGGCCCACGCGGCCAACTCCGCGGCCATTCTCAGCCTGCCCGACAGCCATCTGGACGGGGTGCGGGCGGGCATCGCTCTCTACGGGCTGCACCCCAGCCCAGAGGTTCCTTTGCCAGACGCTTTTCGTCCCCTCCTCCGTTGGAAGGCACGCGTTGCCCAGGTCAAACTCCTCGCTTCGGGTGAACCGGTATCTTATGGCAACACTTGGATCGCTCCTCGCCCCTCGGCGGTCGCCATCTTGCCTGTGGGCTATGCGGACGGATTTCCCCGTGCGCCCCGCACCTGGCAGAGTGTACTGGTCCACGGTCAGCCCGCGCCGATTGTGGGCCGGGTCTGTATGGATATGACGGTGGTGGATGTGACCGCCATCTGTGAGGCGGGAGAGGTTGTGAAAGCCGGGGATGAAGTCGTGCTGATCGGCGCGGCGTTGCCGGTGGAAGAGATAGCACGGCGGCTGGAAACCATCAACTACGAAGTGACCAGCCGACTGATGGCTCGCCTGCCCCGCCTCCCTGTAACACGAACTGGTAACTCATCTGGATCACAAGCAGACTTCCAGCCCGCCCTACGGGAGGCAGAATGAATGACCGTATAGAAAAAGCAAAGGCCGTCTATACTCGCTTGAACGCTGCCTACGGCATTCCCGATTGGCGGCCCCACTTCGAGCCGGTGGACGAGCTGATCCTGACGATCCTCAGCGCCAACACCAATGACCGCAATAGTCTGCGGGCCTTCGAGACGCTCAAAGCGCGCTTTGGCGGAGATTGGGATGCGATACGGACCGCGGATCTGGCGGAGATCAAAGAGGTGATTCGGGTGGCGGGGATGTATCACCAGAAGGCCCCGCGCATTGTAGAGAGTCTGGAAAAGCTGTATCGAGAGGTGGGCGCTTACAGCCTGGAGCATCTGGCCGAGATGCCCGTGGAAGAAGCGCTGGACTATCTGCAAAGTTTCCCCGGCGTGGGCCACAAGACAGCCAGTATCGTCCTGCTCTTCTGCTTTCGCAAGCCGACTTTCCCGGTGGATACCCACGTCCAGCGCCAGAGCCAGCGGCTGGGGATCAGTCGGGCCAAAGCCGCGCCGTTGGAAGTCAAACGAGACTGGGAAAGCCTGCTGCCCGATGCGGATTTCTACAGCCTGCACCTGAATCTCATCCGCCACGGGCGGGAGGTCTGCGATGCCCGCGGGCCCCGCTGCGCTGGGTGTGTACTGCGCTCCCTGTGCGAACATGCCCAATCCTATACGGCCGGGTAGTGCTATTGTTCTGCAAGTGAGTTTGAATACACGGATGGGAGGGAACACGGATTTATGACTGATCCGTGTATTCAAATCAGTGTTCATGCCCAATCGGGCACAAGCAGCAATGAAAAGCGGGACGCAGATTCACGCAGAAACAACTGATCTGCACAGATTTTTATCAGCGTCAATCATCTTTTTCAGCGCCATCAGCGTCCTATTTTCAGGTTAGGCACGGTTAACGCAAAAAGGCTGCTACACAGAGTGCAGCAGCCTTTTATTCAAATCCAGACGGCAGCGGCTTTATTTAGCCGCGCCCATTTTATGAAGCTGGGCCATCAGGCGGCTCTTGCGGCGGGCAGCGTTGTTGGCGTGGATAGTGCCTTTGGCTGCAGCCTTGTCCAGGGCCTGAATCGCGTTGAGCACAGACTGCTCGGATTCGGGATTGGCGGTAACGATGGCTGTGCGGGCTTTCTTGACAGCCGTGCGGGCCGCGGCCCGGTAGACACGATTCTGAACCCGGTGTTTTTCGCTCTGGCGGGCACGCTTTTCAGCAGATTTAATATTCGGCATTGTCGCTCTGTCTTCCTGTTTCTGTCGGTGCCGCCGGTCTGCATTACATCAGACAACACAAAACGGCAGGTTGGCTTGTGCTGGTCACAAGTGAATAGTATAGCAAAGGGGATGGGTTTTGTCCAATGCAGGCCGGGCCAAAAATCCATCAACGACGTTGGCGGCTCAGTTCGCTCTGAATCACTCCGTTCATCGCCTCTTCCAGATAGGGGTAAGCCAGCCAGACCGACGCACCGCCAAAGAGCGCACCCGTCAGCGTGCGCAGCCACCAGTTGCTCATACGCAGCCCAAAAAGTTGGGAGAAGCCGTCCAGGGCGATGGGGATGAGAAAGAGCAGGTAGACTTTGACGCCGGGAGCGCGTACCCGGCGGCGCACCAGCCCGAAGATCAGCCCGCCCAGCAACACTGTGCCGTAGATGGCGATATCCCGCTGGCAGAGGGCCGTCTTGTAGCCGATGGTCGGATTGCCAGTGAAGACCCGCCGCTCAAAGAGGTTGCCATCGGGCGTCACGCCATTTGCTTCCAGCGTAGTCAGGCTGTAGAGGGGTTCCTGGCCGAAGAGAAAGTAGCTGCGTTCGGGTAGCTGGTGGCAGGCGAAGGAGTAAAGAGAGTAGATGAGACGGGCCGGGCGCTCGTAGCCGGCATTGACCAGCACCGGCGCGGCCAGGGGTAAAAAGAGATAGACACCCACGGCCAGATTGATCAGCAGCAGCCAGTGGCGGGCAATGCCCAGAACAACGCCATCGGCAAAGCGGGCGACCGCAGAAGGGGGCTGAGGGGCCATGGGGTCAGGAGTCCTGGGTGGAGGTCGCGAAAGCGGGCGCGGCGGCAGCCACTTCCCGAATCCGGGCCCGCAGTTGGCGTTGGCTGGTGGGGGAGGTCAGGCGGATCGGCTCGGCGCTGTCGGCGGTTTGCATATCGACCACTGGAAACTGGCCTGCGAATTCGGCCAGTTGAGGATCGCCCGGGTGAAGGTGGCGCTTTTCATAGGCAAAGCCCAGTTCGCTTTGCAGGTCGAGCAGTTCAAAGTGAAAAGCGTCGCACAGGCCACAATCGGTTTTGGAATAGAGAAGAACGCGCATAGAAGACTTCCTAATTCGCCTGAATTTGTGTCACAAATTGGCTCAACTGCTCCCCGGTGAGCAGGCCGGCCCAGCGGGCACGGATGACGCCCTCGGCGTCAATGAAGAGGGTAGTCGGCATCGCGCGCACGCCGTAGACTTTCCGCAGGTCGCCGGATTCATCCATCAGCACCGGCATTGCCATCCCGAATTCTTCGGCAAAGGGGCGGATGGCCGCCAGCGTCTCCTGGGTGTTGACTTCCAGCACCACTACATTCTGATCGCCATTGTGCAGAGCCACTAATTCGGGCATCTCGGCACGGCAGGGGCCGCACCAGGTGGCCCAGAAATTGAGAACGACGGGCCTGCCGCGCAGGCTGGTCAGCTCTGCGCCCCGGCCATCCTCCCAGGCAAAGGCGAAGTTGGGGGCTGGCTGGCCGATCTCTGCCGATCCGGTGGCGCTCTTCGTCAACTGGGCCACAGGGAAACCGGCACCCAGTTCAACCGGGAAATCTGCCTGGACAATGGCAGTGAATGGGGCCAGCCCTGACGAATCTTCGCCGCTGCCAGCGCAGGCAACCAAAACCAAAAGCTCAATCGACAAGAGAAAAACAATCCGCCGACGTTGCATACTTCTATCCTTTTGGGCTAGTGCAGTCCGGCGCAAATAAGCCAATAGACGCTGGCCTGGTGTGTAGCGCGTGTACCAGTTCACGCACCACCCACCACCCACCAGAATAACCATTGGTCAATTTACGCCGCAGAGTACTAGGAATTTATGTATGGCTGTCGGCAAGAGAAGCGCCGCTGAGGTAGCCGATATAGGCGGGAATCAGGGGCAGCACACAGGGGCTGATGAAGCTGATCACCCCGGCCAGGAAGGCCAGGGGTGCGGCTCCCAGCACGCCAGATGAGAAAGCGGCGCTGACGCCGAAGGTGGCTGTGATCCAATCCTCAATATCGAATACCAGTTCGTTCAGAAAGCCAAATTGGGTGGTCAGGGCGGCCAGTTGATCGCTCCACAGCAGCCAGGCCACGTAGAGCAGGAAGATACCGCTGACAATACTGACGATATTGGCGTGGCGGTTCAGCCGTCGCAGGAAGACGGTGGCCTGGCTGAAGGCCGCGCCGGTGATCAAAAAGGGGATGCCCAGCCCCAGGCTGTAGATGGCGAGGAGGATCGCTCCCTGGCCGACGGTGGCGCTGTCGCTGGCTAGGAAGAGGATGCTGGCTAAAATTGGTCCCACACAGGGAACCCAGCCAGCGCTGAAGCTGACACCCATCAGCGCACTGCTCAAGTAGCCCCAGCCCCGCTTGACCGAGTGCATCTCGGTCACTCGCCGCTCAGTGTACATCAGCCCGTTGAGAAAGCTGAGGATATCGACCAGCGCAATCATCGCTGGGTTGTTGGCCAGATTCGGATTGGCGCGGATGGCGTTGATAAGGCGTTGCACCAGACCCAGCGTCACCAGCCCGAAGATAAGCAGAAGCACCGCGCCGATCTTTTGCACAGTGCCCAAATAGGCGTTCAGGTTCTGTCCCAACAGCCCAAAGGCCGAGCCAAGGAGGGTAAAGACGAAGCCGAACCCCAGCACAAAGGAGACCGCGTGCAGAAAGGTCGTCGAGCGGGTTACCCTTTTGGGTTTGGTGATGGCTGGATTGGGTATAGCGGTCTGGGTCATTGAGCTGTCCTTTTGGCCCACTGGGGCGCTCTGTTTCACTGGGTATTGGCTTCTCGGTCCAACAGTTGCGCAGACAGTCTACACCTATCTGCGCTCGCGAGAAGTAAACACCCCTACCAAAAGCAGTGAACAGTAATCAGTTATCAGTAAAAGACGGAACGTCACTGATTACTGATTACTGTTCACTGCTTTTACTTCTTGCGTTTCGTAGCCTGTAGCTGTTCTTCCAGCATCTCCACATCTTTCTCCAGGGCACGTTGTCGGATGAGCATATAGACCACAAACACGCCCACAGTCAGCCATAAAATGATGAGTGCCGCAGCCAGATAGGTCATTGGTAGAGTTCCTCTCGCAGGTCTTCGATGCGGGATTCCAGGTTCAGTTGCCGCCAGCGATGGAAGAAGAGAGCCAGGAAAAGAATGACGAAGCAGATGATTGTGATGCCGAGGGTCTGTCCCATTGTTGCGCCAACGCCACCGATCACATCCCCGCCCTGGGATTCTGCATTGGCTCCATCAAAGACTATGGGGTGGATGGAGCGGAAGATACGGGCACTGTAGTAGGTGAAGGGTACGCTGAGGAAAGCAAAGAGAGCATAGATGGAGGCAAAGCGGGCGCGGGTATGGCGGTTGTCCATCCCGTTGCGGAAGAGCATATAGGCCAGGTAGATCAGAATTGTGATGGTGGCCGTGGTCAGGCGTGGGTCCCAGGTCCAATAGGTGTTCCAAGTGGGTTTGGCCCAAATGGCGCCGGTGGTCATAATTCCGAAGCCGAAGATTGTGCCCACCTCGACACCAGCCTGGGCAATCCGATCCCAGACCAAGCTGCGGCGCACCAGATAGCCGATGCTGCCAACCACTGAGAGCAGAAAACCGAGGGTGGCCGTGATGTTGCAACCCATGTGGAAATAAAAAATGCGCTGGGCGACCTGCTCATCGCCAGCCAGATTGACCGCATCTTTGGCATAGAGCAGGCCCGCCCAGATGGCGACTATCATCGCCAGCCCGGCCAGCACATCCAGTGTTAATAAGGGCACATACCAGGGGTCACTCTTGCGTCGCAGTGAAGTTGTTGTCATACCCTCTCCTCTCGGTCAGATTCCGTCCCAGATCAAATCGACAATCCAATAGGCAGCCACAAAGAAGATAACATCAAAAACAGCCAGTATCACCAGCCAGGAGGTCAGACCGCTCACTGGTCTGCCGTCCAGTATTCCTGCGGTCAGGCTCACCCCGGCCATAAAGACGGGGACCATCACCGGCAGGAGCAGTACGGGCAACATCGACTCTCTGGCCCGAGTATTGGCGGTCAGGGCTGCAAAAAAAGTCCCGACTTCTGCGTAGCCAATCGTCCCCAGAAAGAGGCCGAGCAGAATCACTGGATGGTAGAGATTCGTGTCGAACATCACCAGCAGCAGGGGCAGGATGCAGATTTCCAACAGAAAGAGATAGAGGAGATTGGAGGCCAGTTTGCCAAAGTAGATAGCGCTGGGTTCCACCGGAGCCAGGAGCAGCCCCGGCAATGTCTCCCGATCAATCTCGGCCCCGAAGGAGCGGTGCAGCCCCAATATCCCGGCGAAGAGGACGATGACCCAGAGAATGCCCGGCACCACCATCACCGATTTGGGAACCCGCAGATCGAAGGCCAGCCCGAAGATAATCACGGCCAGCACGCCAAAGACGATCATTGTGGAGGCCACTTCTTTGGCCCGCAGCTCCGCCCGAATGTCTTTGGCGGCCACAGCCCAAACTTTGCGCAGAAAGGCTCTGGCCCCGCCCCCTGTCCGCATTTGGACTGGCTTGCCCAACAGCCCGCTCAGGGACTCACTGCTCATCGCTGCCCCAATGCCTGTTTTGAAAATAGCCACTGATGAACACGGATGGGCAGGGATAAATCTGCGCAATCTGCGTCCTCTGTGAAATCTGCGTTCCTAATTTTATCATTGACCCTGCCCGCCGCTCATCCTGCCCGCGCCATCTTCAATCTCGCCGTCACTCAGATAGAAAATTTTATCCGCCCAGCGCTCGGCCCTGTCCCAATTGTGGGTAGTGACCAGCACTGCCCGGCCCCCTGCCCGAAGTTGCGCGATCAGATCGGTCAAGACAGCCACGCTCTCCTGATCCAGTCCCGTGTCTGGTTCGTCCAGCAGCAGCACCGGCGGGTCGTGCAGAATAGCCCGGCCAATCGCCAGCCGCTGGATCATCCCCCTGCTGTAGGTGCGCACGGGATCGTAGCGCCGATGCCAGAGGTCCATCGCGGTTAGGACGGCTTCAATGCGCGCTTCCGGCTGCACCAGATCGTACATACGGGCGAAGAAGTGGAGATTCTCCAGCCCGTTGAGGTTCTCATAGACCAGGGGCCGGTGGCTGACCAATCCCACGTAGCGGCGGATTTCGTGGCCGGCGTTGGCCAGGGGCACATTGCCCAGCCAGACCTGACCCCGTTCCGGCGCGTCCAGCCCAGAGAGGATGCGCAGAAGGGTTGTTTTGCCCGCGCCATTGGCTCCCAGCAAGGCAGCCACTTCCCCGGCTTTGACTTCCAGGGAGACCGAACGCAGCACAACTTTGCGTCCATAGCGCTGGGCCACCTTCTCCACGCGTATCACCGATTCGCCTGCCGAGCCATTCCCAGACGCCATCACCACAACCTGACTTGAAAAAAGAACACGGATGACACGGAAAGGACGGATTTACACGGATTTGAACTGCGTTTATCTGGGTAAATCAGCGTCCGATTCTCATTGATGATTGTGCCCCGGGGGGCACGGATAAGCACGAATAAGAACGGATGTCCCCTCCGTCTGCAAAGATTATACTGTATGGATGGATGTTTCGGGAAAAGCAAGAGGAAAAATGGAGGCGTGCTGCTTGTCTTGCTGTGACCTATGAGATGTTTGTAGGCAGGAGAAATGTACCGTCTGCACTGCGCGGAAAGTCGATCACCTTCTCCACTGCGCTCCAATTGAGCGGGCCGTAGATGTGGGGGAAGAGATGGCCGTCCGATTCTTCCCAGCGCACTTCGGCTACGATCAGGGCTTCATTGATGCACAGGACGACAAAGGGGCCGCTCGCCTGCCGGTAGAAACGGTTCGCCACCCATACAAGCCGCTCCGGCGCGCCAGTACAGTGCATAAAACCTTCGCTTTCCAGGCTGTCGGCCCGAAAAGGCTGGCTCTTGTCCAGGGAAGCGTAGAGGGCCTGGGGGAGGATGTGATAGATCATCGGGATGCCGTGGCTGCTGATTGGGCTGCCGCTGCCGTCGTTCCCACAAATGGATTGAGGATGCGTTCATCGCCCACAGTCGTCGCCGAGCCGTGGCCGGGATAGACTGCATAGTCGTCAGGCAGGCTGAGAATTTGGCTGTGGATGCTACGCAGAAGGGTGGGGCCGTCGGCCAGGGGCAGGTCGAAGCGCCCAATACTGCCCTGAAAGAGGGTGTCGCCGCCAAAGACCATCTGCTCGGCGTGATGGACAAAAATCACATGGCCGGGCGCGTGGCCGGGGGTGAAGCGCACTTCCACTTCTTCCTCGCCAAAGGTGATAATCTGGCCGTGTTCTAAAAATTCGTCTGGGTCGTCGATGGGGTCGATGTGGCTGCTCAGCCAGAGGCTGACCCGTTCTGGCGCATCGCGCAGAATGGCGAGATCTTCCCGGTGCAGGTGAAAGGTGGCACCGGTGGCGCGGCGGATGGGATCGACGGCCATTACGTGATCGAAGTGGGCGTGGGTGTTGATAATCTTCTCGACGGTCAGTCCCATCTTCTGGACCTGTTGGAGAATGGCCCTGGGGTTGTCGCCGGGATCGACGATCACCGCCCGATCGGTCACATCACAGCCGAGAATATAGCAATTTTCTTCCAACAGGCCCACAGTCAGCCCGGCCACAGTCAGTCCCATTTGATCTATTCCTTCGCAAACCGGCAATCTATTTGCGAAACACGGAACGCAGCGGTCGCAAACGGCGCAAAAACCACTGATTTACGCAGATTATTAATCCGCGTCCTCCGCGTTCCATTCTTCTGGCTCAGTCGTCACAGTCCTGGCACTCGTCCTGACAGAGCCAGCGATTGCCCCAGCGGGAGACTTCCCGGATGATCGGCGTCAGCTCCCGCCCCATTTCGGTCAGGCTATACTCCACGTGGGGCGGAATCGAGCTGATCTGCGTCCGGCTGACGACCCCTTCGTCTTCGAGCATTTTCAGGCGGCTGCTCAGTGTGCTGGGGTTGACGCCACCCAGCTCCTCCTGCAACTCGCAGAAGCGTTTGCAGCGGGAGTCGAGCAGGTGGTGGACGATTTGCAGTGTCCATTTCTGCCCTACAATCCGGGCAGCGGATTCCACGGGACAGACCCGCAGTTCAGGGAGCGCCAGTGTGTCGTAGTTCATTGTTTGTGATCCTGTCTTACCTGGTGGGGAGGGCGGGTGCCCCACAATCTCTCGTTCGTCTGCCTGGTGGCCAGGAGATTCCCCAGCCACTACGACAAGTATAGTACTATGTCCGGTCGGATATGTCAATTGGATTGAGGGTGTTTCTGTATTAACAAAAAGAGGGGGATCGGTCAACCGCTCCCCCTCTCTCTGAATTAGCCGAACCACTTTTCGATGGACTCTCTGTCGTGAATTACGGCTGGCTCAATACAAAGTTGTCAAAGCCAATTGTGGCGGGTTCGGTTGCGGCCTGAATGGTGCCTGCCTCAAAGCCAAAGCCGCCGGCGACTGCTTCAACGGTCACACTGTCCAACACTTCGCCGTTGGCGTAGGCGGTAATCGTGTCGCCGATGCAGTCCAGGCCCAGCGCGTTCAGCGCGCCTTCGTCCGTATCAATGGCGTCGCTCTCTGCCCATTCGGAAAGCACGACGATCTCATCGCCCGCAACCTGACCGATGGAGAAGAAGCCCGTGTAACTCATGTCCACATAGAAGTAGCCATCATCCGTGGAGCGGCAGATCAGCCCGGCATAGGCATCCGCTTCGCCGGAGAGCAGCATTGTATCCACTTCCAGGCTGACATCGGCGTAGGCTTCGTCATTCTGCACCACCCAGACATAGGCTGCGGGGTCAGCGGTAATCTGGTAGGCGTCATCCGCGTATCCGTAAGCGCCCCCTTCATCGCTGGCCCAGCCGCTCTCAGGGTCGGAGAAATCATCAGCGAACAGAACCGTCGCCTCGTCCTGGGCGGCGCCGCCCAGAAGCGAGGCCGGGTCTTCCACCCGCACGAGCAGACCAAAATCACCGCCTGCGCCATACGCCTTCACCCGCACTTCGTAGATACCTGTATCCGCGGCGGCCTGGCTGACGATCTCCGCGGAACCGGAGGAGATGCTGGACAGATCGTGGACGCTTGCCCCGCTGGGGCTGAAGTGTTTCACCGACAGGTCCAGGTCTTCTGCATCTTGGCTGGCGAGCAGCACGGAGAGGAGTTGACCCGGCTCGTCTATGGCAAAGCCGTAGACAATATAGCCACCCTCGTCAATGGACTGCGAGATGAGTTCATTGGTGTCGATCAAGCCCACGGCAATCTCTTCGGCCACAACTTCATAATCGCCCGAACCGCTGTAACTGGACAACTGCACGTAGTAAGTGCCATCGCCCGGCGCAACCAGAATCACCTCTTCGTTGGGGCCGGTGGCTGTGCTGGACCACTGATCCAGAGGCTGGGCCATGCCCACATGCAGGTCGAAGTCGCTCTCCTCGGCGTCGGACGCGAGAGTGATGCGCAGGAATGTGCCCGCTGCGACATCATCCAACCGGTAGTATTGGAAGCTGCCCTCTTCCAGCGTGCCTTGCGCCGCTTCGTCCAATTCCAGGGCAAGGATGGGCGCACCGGGTGTGCCTTCGGCGCTGAGGGTGTAGGCTGTTTCCACACCGTCATAGCCGTTGACGACGAGATAGTAGTCGCCAGGCAGAAGCGCGCCCGTAGATACCACAAGCGAACCATCTGCCTGAGCCTCGCCGTAGACAGTGAGATTGCTGTCCACGTAGCGATCGACCACCAACATGGACGGTTCACTTTCGGCATCTTCGGCCGGCGTCAACGTGACCATCACATCGTCGTAGACATCATCCAGACGAATGTGAAAAATCTGCGTGTCCGCATTGGCAGCCAGCGTCGCCTCGATTTCCCCATCTAATTCGAGTTGGACAGGCGCGCCGGCCAGAAAGACAATCAGTGTGAATTCGGAACGGCGATCCGCCGGTTCCACCTTCAAGGAGTAGTCCCCGCCTTCGGTATAGAAACGCACCATCTCGGTGTCGTCGCTGCTGGCGTACTTGGAAACCGATTCGCCATCAACTGACAACGATATGCTGTCGCCCTCGCCCGCCACAAAGTAGAGCCAGACTTCCTGTGGGTAGCCCACATCCGGGATGTTAACGGTGGCGTAGCGCGCTTCGCTGACATCTTCTTCGCTGTAGACACTGCCTGGGAAGAGTTTGTCCGGTTCGCGCTCGCTGTCGCTCATGCCGCCGATCACCCCCAGCACAACGAAGCTGAGAAAGTCGTCATCCGTGGCTGTCACCTCGATGGTGTACTCCCCGGCTTCCAGCGAAACCGCTTTCATGCCCAGCGGACCTTCGTAGACGCTCTCGCCCTGATCGTCGAGGATGGCCGCCGTAAAGTTTTCGGCTGCTTTGTCGTCGTCTGGGCTGATCATATAGTCGCCCTCGTCGGGCAGGTAGATGACGAAGGTCAGCACATCGCCTTGGGCCGCCTCTTGCTGCACATATTCACCCAGCAGAATCGCAGTGGTATCTTCCTGAGCTGTCACTCTTGCAGCCTCTTTGGCCAGGAGGGATCCAGGCAACGCCGACAAGAGCAGGGCAACAAGCATCGCTGCCGAGAGCCATTGTCGGGTAGGGAACAATCTACTTCTTCTTACGCTTTGCATTTTGTGTGCCTCACTTGTGTCTAACGGGAAGATTGAAACAGACGGACTACACGCCTCCGATATCTTCGAGTATAGCAGAGTTGTCGGGAGCGTCAAGCCAGGGGAAAGCCCTGGAGCGACCTTGATTGTTGGCGTGGGAAAAGCGATGTTCGTTTTTCCCACATTCGCGCACGGTGGGCATAGAATTTCTATCTAACGCCTTAGCAGCGGCAGAAAAAGCGAGAAGCCAACTTTGGTCACTTCGACTTTGGTCACTTCGACATCGGTATTGTTCGCCAGGTTCGGGTCGAACTCGTCGGCGTCGACGTTGGCCGTGCTTGTCTCCGAGCTGGCGGCTGTGCTAGTTTGGGCGGTGAGGGTGACGATCGCCGTTTTGCCCGCACCCAACGAGCCAAGCGCACACTCGGCTGTTTGCGTGTCGGGTGTGGCGCAAGCGCCCTGGCTGGATGTGGCCGCCATGATCGTCAGCCCGGCGGAGAGTGTATTGACGAGCGTCACATTGGAGGCGGACAGCAGAGGCGCTAGATTCTTCACGGTCACGGTGTAGGTAACCAGACTCCCCAGCGAAATCACCGGGTCGGGTGAGTCCGATTGGGTGACGGTCAGATCGACGCTGGTACGTAAGTCAGTCGCTTCGCTTTCGCTGTTGTTGCTTGGATCGGGGTCCGGCTCATCGCTGGTCGTCGAGGCGGTGTTGTTGATTGTGCCCACAAAGTTGGGCGCGATGACTTGCAGAGTAACCGTGACCGCGCTCCGGCGGGCCAACGTGCCGAGTGAACAGACGACAGTTGTTGCACCGGAACAGCTACCCTGTGTCGCCAGCGCAGCATTGAGCGTCACCCCAAAGGGCAGAACGTCCGTGACTGTGACATGGCGGGCGGGTGAAGGCCCAGCATTGAGCACTGCGACTGTGTACGTGTAGGGCAGGCTGGCGTCGGCCGGGTCGGCCGAGTCGGTGAGCGTGAGCGACAGGTTGGCGGAAGTGTTGACAGTGGTGAGGGTGGTGGTGCTATTGTTGCCAGTTTGCCCGTCCTCATTGGTGGTAAGGAGAGCGCTATTGGTGAGCAGGCCAGCCGCGATTGGCGTGACGCTGATGGTGATGGTGATGACCCGATTGGGGCTGAGAGTGCCTAGGTTGCAAACAATGACGCTTGCGCCACTACACGTACCCGCCGTCGTTGAGACCGAACCAAAGGCGACGTTGACCGGCAGGGTATCGGTGACGCGGGCGTTGGTCTGTACCAACGTACCATTGAGCACGTTGAGTGTATAGGTCAGCGGCGCGCCGACCAACGCTGGATCGGGCGCATCGCTCATACTCAAGGCAGGGTCGCTGAGTCCGGTCAATGCTGTCGTTTCGCTATCGATATTGTTGCCCTTGTTAACATCGCTTTCATTGGCGCTGACGGTGGCCGTGTTATTGAGTGTTGCCTGGCTATTGGGCGTGACAATGACGGCCACAGTCGCGCTCTCCCCAGACTTAAGCAGACCTAATGCGCAGGTCAAGACCCCGCCCGCGGGCGCAGAACAGCCGCCCTGGCTGGATGTAGCCGAATTGAAAACCGCGCTGCTGGGAAGCGTATCGGTAATCGTCACGCCCGAGGCCAGATTGGGGCCGCTATTGTTGATCTGGATCGTGTAGGTTACCGGACTGCCCGCCTTCACCGGATCGGGTGTGTCCTGCATCGAGAGCGCCATATTCGCCACGCCACGCTCAAAGCTGCCCATATCACAAACAGGGGAAGCGCCCACACCTAAGGGACGGGGCTGGCCGCGTTGATCGGTGGGAGCGCAGGAAACGTTGTCGCCCGCCTCCAACGCCGGGCTATCTGCGCGCAAGGCATGGGTTTGTGTTGAGCCGCCGTTGTTCTGTAAGGCTACAAGCTTTGGGTCAATGGCAGCAGCACCGAAACCTGTGAGATCGCCGCCGGTGGCACTAAACCCGCAATCAGAGACGTTGCCAATCAGATTGTGGCCCAACGAAGTAAGGTTGCCGAAGCAATCGGGTGCTGCGCCGCCGGCTGTGCTGTTGCCCGCCACAATGCTGTTGCGCAGGCTGAACGTGCCCGAGTTGGTGATCCCGCCGCTTCCAAAGCCAGCAGACCTGCTATTGCCGGTGAGGGTCACATTGTTGAGGCTGATTACGCTCAGGTTGACATTGCTGATGCCGCCGTTTACGGTGTTGCCGCTGAAAGTGGTGTTGGTGATGAAGACATTGACCGGGGAAGAGAAAGCATTTGTGTTCAGCCCGCCGCCTGTATTGCCGATGAGGGCGCTGCCGCTCAAGTGGACAGTGCCACGGAAGTTGTTGATGCCGCCGCCTTCGCCAGCCGTGTTGTCGCGAATGGTGGTGTTGATAACCGTGAGCGTGCCAAAGGAATTGCCCATACCGCCGCCGCCAGCCGAAGCGTTTACCACATTGTTCGCCAGCAGGCTATCCGTGACTGTGAGCGCTCCGCTGTTGTGCAAACCTGCGCTGTTGCCGGTATTGGCGCTAAAGGTGCTGGCGCTTACTGTGCCCGCAGCGTCAGCAGAGACAAATAGGCCGCCGCCCGTGTCGGCATTGTTGCTGGTGAATGAGCTGTTGCTCACGGTAAACGTCCCGGAGTTGATGAACAGCCCACCGGCTGCCGCGCCGCCCGTGTTACCTGTGAACGCGCTCTCCGTCACGATCAGGAGACCGCTCTCGCTATTCACCCCTCCACCAACACCTCCGGCGTTGTTCTGCGTAAAAATCAGATGGCTAAGGGTGAGCTTGCCGCCCACATGATATAGCCCTGCACCCTGCGTCTGATTACCGCCGCTGATCGTCAGGCCAGAGATCGTCACCGTAGCAGAGAGAACGTGGAAAAGGCGGTCGCTGACGGAGATGGTGACGGTCGTACTGGCCGCGCCCGCGCCGGTTAGAGTCAGGTCACCGGTAATGTCCAGATCGCCCAGTTGACCATTGTCATCGCTGCCGGCGCGAGTGAGGGTGAACGTACCCGCGGGCAGGGTGACCGTGTCTGGCCCCCCGTTGGCATTGGCATCGAGAATCGCTTCACGCAGAGAGCAGCCACCTACCGCACATCCATTGGGTGCGGGGTCGTCAAAGCGCGTGACGACGAAGTTGCTGGCATTGACGGTTTGCGCCGGAGTCAGGATCAAAACCATACCGCTGATGAGGGCCAGAGCGGTGAGCAGACGCAGAATTGAGTGAATGTAAGGTAGACGGTGCAAATTGACTCTTTGCCTTATGGTTTGGTGAGACTCAACAGGGCTGAGTTATTAGAACACCAGGCAGAGACGGGATTTCCCGTCTCTGCCTGGCGTGGCGGATCAAATGAGGCTGCGAACAAACGTAGTCACACCAACCTATCTCCTGTTTCCAGTTGACATCTCTGCTCGCCCAGCCATGAAGAAGGCCGCAGCAATCAGCAAATTGATCAGCGCAAAGACCCAAGTAACCGCGGGGCTACCAGTCAACGCGCCCCAAATGATTAAGATAGCCCCCAGACCAAACCCGACAGTATTCCCCAGGGCAATCGCGTCACGGGCTTTTGAGGCTTCGGCGTCGCGGGCCATCCAACTCAGCACGGCAATCCCGATAAAGAGGCTGGCCTGTAAACGGAGCAACCCAATCAGCGCTGACGAGGCAGTGGCATCCACGACGCCGAAGCTCATGGCAGCGGGTGACACGAGATAGCCGAGGCCCAGCAATCCCATATACACGGCGGAAATCGTTAAGACCAGACTGAGTTTCATGGGGCATTTCCTTTCTAGCTAGTGAGAATGGGTGAATATCTTATCCTGCACGATGCAGGTACCCTCACTCTACTACTCTTCTCACCAATTTGTCAAAGCGTCAAAAAATGACCCAAAGTGGCGGGGAATTGCTGGATGAAGGGTGCGGTGTTTGGGGTTAGGCGACTGCGAATTCGATGTACGGGCGTTCATACGCTGGCCGATACACCAACGCTTCCTGAACAAATGGAAGGCAAAGAAGTGCTCATATCTTACGGATTCAACAACCGAATCACCTCGTCGTGGATCGTGCCGCAGGTGGCGACGATGCCGCTGCCCAGTAACGGGTCCTCCCCCTGCCAGTTGGTGATGCGCCCGCCCGCGCCCTCAATCACGGGAATCAGGGCCATATAATCCCATTCGTTCATCACCGGGTCAGTCATCATATGCGCACCGCCGTTGGCAACCAGCATATAGCCGTGACAGTCGCCCCAGGTGCGATAGCGTAGCACCCGCCTGCTTAGCGCTTCAAAGGCCGGGCCATTTTGATAGTCAAAGACGTTCCAGTGATCCGAGGTGAGCAGCACCGCCTCTTCCACCCGCTGACAGGGACTGACCCGCACAGGTTGGCCGTTGAGCCACGCCCCCGCGCCGTTGCCGATGAGCATATCCCGCACAAGGGGTTGGTGGATCACGCCCAGAATCGGCCGTCCATCTTTGAGCAGCGCAATCAGCGTGCCGAAAAGATAGCTGTGGCTGATGAAATTTTTGGTACCGTCGATAGGGTCCAACACCCAGCGATAGTCGGCGTCGGGCTGGTGCGCGCCAAATTCCTCGCCCAGAATGCCGTGACCGGGAAAGGCAGCCTGAATGCGGGCACGCATCAACTCCTCTGCGCCCCGGTCGGCAATCGTCACCGGCGATTCGTCGGCTTTCAGGTCTACGGTATAGCCGGAGCGGAAATAGCGTCGGATCAATTCGCCGCTCTCCTCCGCCAGTTGACGGGCAAATTCCATCAATTCCGGCAGAGCCGGGTCCAGTGCAGCCATGGATTTGAAACCTTTCGAGAGTAAATGGATAAGGGGTGAAACTGGACAAACCGGCACAGTTTTGTTACAAATGACAGGATGCTAACCCTATCAACAGCCAGGAATCATTCGATGACCTCACAGCCTCAGACCCTTTGGATCGTCCGCCACGGCAACCGGGAAGATTTTGGCAACCCCAGTTGGGCTAAAACTGCCGAGCGCCCCTACGATCCGGCCCTCTCTGCTGACGGTGAACGTCAAGCCCAGGAAGCTGGCCTCAGCCTGATCGGCCAGAGCGTCCACCGCATCTTTGCCTCGCCTTTTTTGCGTACAATCCAGACCGCCCATCACATGGCAAACGCTCTACGCCTGCCGGTTGCTTTGGAGCCGGGCATTGGGGAGATTCTGCCTGCTTTGCAGCAAATGCCCGCGCTGTTGGCCGAAGAAGAACGCACCCGGCTCTTCTCCCGTATCGACCAAGCCTATCGGCCTGCGGGCACGCTTGCCTATCCGGAAAACGAAACCGACGGCCACCGGCGCACAGGGAGGAGTGTGCAACAGTTGGCCGATGCCCATCCCCTGGAAAACCTGCTCTTCGTCACCCACGCCTCGCCGGTCATCGGCATTGTGCGCCACTTGACTGGCATTCAGGAGCGCATCAGCGTACCCCTCTGTGCCATCTTTACCCTGCAACGCAACGGCAGCGGCTGGCATCTGGTGGGCGGTGGGGGCAGCGTCTCCCATCTAAGCGATAGCGCCACCAGCCTGCGTTACGCCCATTCGGGGTAGAGTTCGGGATTGGGGACAAGGGATTAGGAACTGGAGACCGGGTATCTTCCCTATCCAGTCTCCGATCCCCAATCCCCAATCCCCTTTCTTTTGCTTCCTTACGTCAGGTCTGGTACAATGGAATTCCTCCGTCGTCTTTGCAGTCCATCACACTACTGCATCGTTTCCTGCTGCAAGGACGGCGGCTTTTTTTATCCCTGCAAAACTCCATCTCGTCGCGCTTCGTAGAGATGGGCTGCGTGTTCCGCTGTGTGGCTGGCAAAGGTGTACAGCACGCCCATCAGCGTATCTTTCTGTCCCCAGCCATATTCTCCCTCGGTCTGAATCGCCTCGTCGGACAATTTATCATAACAGCGCAGAATGCGCCGGTGGACGGTGACCAGCGCGTCCAGCAGGTCGATCATCCCCATCCCCGCCTTCTCTGCCATCAGCCGCTCGTTTAATCCATCGAAACCACCTTCCGTCCACAGGGCAAGAGTCGCCATATCCACAGCAGGCCACTGACGAGCCACCTCATAGCAATACTCATCCCATACCAGCACATGGGTCAGTGTGTCACGCACACACCACTCTTCCACCACCGGCACAGAGAGACAGGTCTGCTCCGAAAGCCCCGAAATCGTATCGAGACAATTCCAGCTTTGCCGGGCGTAGAAGGACCGGAAGCCTGCGCGTCCCCAACGCTGCCAGGAGCTACAATATTGGGCGATGGTTTTGCTATGTTCTACCACGTGGCGGGACATCTGTTCCAGCAAAATCTGCAATAGCGGGCGTTCGCTGTCGCCTTCCCGGTAGAGCGCGGCGATCTGCTCGGCAGCCAGCCCGCGGGAAAAGTCTACCAGCTCTTGCCGGTTGGCGTCGGCCAGGGCCAGCACATCTTCCCAAATCCGGGAGCCATCTGCCGCTGCGCGAGTGTCATTGTCCTCGAGCGGGCGGGGCATCGCTTCGGCCCACAAGCCGGTTAAGGCAGCTTCCATCCGCCGCCGCTGGAAATCGTCCCAAAAGGCCACGTGGGCGACTGTAGCAATGGGTGTCCAACCATCGGGCAGGCAAGCCACGCTATACTCTGTTGGCTCCAACAGAGCCAGCGTCTCGACAAAGCGTTGATAGCTCTGTTCCAGCCGGTTGGTGTATTCATCGGGGGTGGGCAGCGGGGTCATAAGTGGGTCTCTGGTGGGTGGGGGCGGATAGTGGATAGCAGATTTTTCGAGTTGGCAGATATTCCGCTGGAAAGCTATACTGTGGGCAACCCGCAGAGAGTATCAACAGAAAAGACCGGAACACGCATCCTCGAGTTCATCCACTTGTTGCGATTTGTGAACCACTGCTGGTCTTATTCTACATCTACTCCCCCCTTTAGAGCCTGTAATTATTAAACAGGCTCTTGCCGAGCTTTCACTCCTGTAGCGCCAAATAATCGCATGGGATACCTCGGGCGCTACCAGAGTGGGCACAGAAACGAGTTATTAAACAGGCTCTTCGAATCAATCGTTTCTTCAACTCATTTTAACTGGCTTCCAGGAGGCAAAACAATGGACAACTTCTCTCTAAATCAGCCAAACCGTCGAATCCTGCACCAGCGGATGAGATTCAAGAAATTGTCGAATGGCAGGTGCTGATTGTGATTCATCTGTTGCCCGATGCGCCGCTGGCCTAATTGTACAACAAGCGCTTCCCGTTGGGATCAATTGCTTCTTCGCTAGATTGGGATAGGCTGGCAGATCGCACAATGGCTGCTTGCTTAATGAAAGGAGGAATGGGATTTTGTTTTTCGCCTTCGTTTTGTCTTGACCATCCGTAGTATTCAGATAAACAACCGATTGCAGTCAACCAACCATCCGTTTCACACAAGGAGCAAGCACAATGTTGTCCAACAAACGAAGTCTCGCCTATCGTCGCTGGTTGGTACGCTGCCTGATTTTGGCGGTCTACCTCCTCTCTCTGTCTATGCAACCGGCTGCCCCTGTCCTGGCTGCACCGGACACTGGCTTCGTCGTGACGGCGACCATCGATGCGGTGGATGCTGCGCCGGGCGATGGCATCTGCGCTATCAGCAGCGCGCTGGGCGGCGGCTGCACCTTGCGCGCCGCAGTACAGGAAGCCAATGCACACCCTGGCCCCGACACAATCCTCCTTCTCTCTGGAAATTATCACCTGGTCATCGACGATAGGTTGTTGATGACCGACCCGGCCGGGTTGACGATTCAGGGTGGGCCAGGAACAATTGACGCAAGTTTTGTAACAGGTACGCCCGTTTTTCATATTCAGGCCGGGGCGCAGGCGCAGATTAATAACATGACCCTTGCAGCACGCACAGGCATAAGCTACCTAAACGAGGGTAACCTCACCCTGGCCGGTGGTGTAATTAGTGGCGGGAATATCAATATTCCGAATTCTTCAGTCATTCACAATCTTGGCGCGTTGACAGTCACGAACGTTCTCATTCAAGGGGGCAGAACGACGGGAATCCTCATCGACGGCAATCACGCCACGCCAGCCAGAACCAAACTGAGCCACGTCAGACTACTCAATAATCAGACCACGGCGCTTGTGACGGGCGGCGGCAACAACCTTGTCGAGATCGTCGACAGCATCTTTGCCCTAAACTCCTTGGCGATGCGGTTGAATGGCGGCGCCAATCAGGTGACCATTCGCAATAGCACAATCAGCCTTAACTCTGCTGGCGGCATTGTGGTGGGCGCAGGTGCGGTCGAATTCCCGGTCGTGGTCAACATTCTCGACTCTACCTTCGCCGAAAATCAGAACGACAGCGCCCTCCGCCTCACTTCCGGCGATGCACAGCGTGTACAGGTGCTGCTCAACAACGTCACCATTGCCAACAATCACGGTGGGAATAAAGTGGGCGGTGTCTTTGTACCCAATGCCAGTGGGCTCTCCCCGGTGGCGGTTCTGAACAGCATCCTCGCCAAAAATACAAGCAACGACCCCGCGCGCGCCAGCACTGTGGGTCAAGGCGATGGAAATCCAACTGCCGGCGATGTTCCAAATACCATTCCCTCGGATTGCAGCGGTCGATTGTTATCCGGCGGGCATAACCTCATCGGCGCTGTGAACGGTTGCACCATCACAGGCGACATCGCAACCAACATCGTCGGCGTGGATCCGCTCCTGGGGCCGTTGACCAACAATGGCGGCCCCACCGCGACGTATGCCCTGCTAGCCGGCAGCCCGGCCCTGAATACGGGCGATCCGGCGCAGCCCGGCAGCGGTGGCAACGCCTGCGAGGCCAGCGACCAACTCGGCACAAGCCGACCCCAGGGCACAGCTTGTGACATCGGCGCTTACGAGGCACCCTCCACTGTAGCTGCTGCGCCTGTGCTGAACAGCCTCGCGCCGACGAATGTCCTTGCCCCAGCCGCTGCCCTGCCCCTCGCCTTGAGCGGAGCCAACTTCAACGCCGCTTCCCGGGTGCAGTGGAGCGGGCTGAGTCTTACGCCCAGCGCCTTTACACCGACCACATTACAGGCCACCATTCCGGCCTCCGAACTCACCTCCGGCAAACTCGTCACAGTCACCGTCGTCGATACGGGGAGCGGGCTGCTCTCCAATGCACTGCCCTTTACGGTCAACAACCGGCTTCCTACCGTCATCACCAACAAACCGACTGCGGTGCGTCTGGGGGCCACGGTTCAGGTCGTCATCACCGGGACGAACTTCGTGCCCACCTCCGTCATCTCGGCTGACAACACCAGGCTGCGCACAACTTTCGTCAACGCCCAGCAGGTGCGGGCGACTGTGCCTGCCGACCTCACGACGCCTACCGGCAAACAGATCAAACTCTTTGTCACCAACCCGGCCCCCGGCGGCGGCAAATCCATCAGCTTCGGCACGTTGACTGTCGGCACGGTCAATGTGGGCATTGGCAGCTTTGAGAGCGCGCTCAAACGGCCCGGCGATCTCTCGACGCTGACGCTGGGCTGGGTGCATCCGGTGAACTGGCGTCTGCTGGAGAATATGGCGCTGCGTCTTCTCGACGAGAACGACGAAGTGGTGCTCTGGCTCAGCTTTGCCGAAGAGTTCGGCACACAGGGTGCGCTTGTGCTGCACAGTGCAGAGGGGGCGATCGCCGCCATAGGCTTCCCCGGCGACGATACGCTGCTGGCGAGCGATCTTGGCCTGTTGGACTTGGCCAGCAGCCAGATCGATGCCCAACCGGGCACGACAGTCAAGGTGATCTATGCCTTCCGTTTCGATCAGCAGGCCCAGGGGCGCACCTTCCAAGTCGAACTCAGCGCCGATGACCAGGAGGGCAACGCGCACGGCTTTGAGCCAGCCGGCACGCTCACCGTTCCGACAGCGATCTTCCTGCCTTCGATTACAAACTAAGGATCGGCGATCAAATAAGTTGATGATCTACCTTCCGGGAAGCGGCCACAACCGCCTCCCAACGCCCCGGATTCTGTGGCCGCTTCCCGGAAGGTTCTCGAATATCCCTGTATATCTGGCCGCTTCCCGGAATCAGATCACCCAAGTTGTTTACGAACATTTACTAAGGCTATCCCAAACCGATTGCAGTCAACCAATCATCCGTTTCACACAAGGAGCAAACACAATGTTGTCCAACAAACGAAGTCTCGCCTATCGTTCCTGGTTGGTACGCTGTCTGATTTTGGCAGTCTACCTTCTCTCTCTTTCTATGCAACCGGCTGCCCAGGTCATGGCTGAACCGGACGCCACCTTCGTCGTGACGCAGACCTTTGATGGGATCGATAGTGCGCCGGGCGACGGCGTGTGCGCCATCGCCAGTAACCTGGGCGGCGGTTGCACGCTGCGCGCGGCCGTGGGGGAAGCCAATGCCAGGCCCGGCGCCGACGTAATCCAGTTGCCACCTGGATTCTACCTTCTGTCATTTGGGATTAACTTGGCGATTACTGACTCTGCTGGACTGACGATTCAGGGCACGGGGGCAACGCTGCGCCCTCAGCCGCTTGCCATTCAGATTAATGCTGGGGCGCAAGCGACGATTGACGGCCTCACTATAGACAGGGCAAGGATGGCCTATCAGAATTTCGGCAGCCTTACCCTAACCAATGGCGTAATTGACGGTACGAGTGCGTCAACGGTTAGTCAGCCGGCTATACGGAGCACAGGGACATTGACGATGACCAACTTCGTCATCCGCAACCTCATCCCCGTCAACCGTGCTGCCATTGAAATCATCGGCAGCCAGACCAGCCTGACACCGACAAAGTTGCGCAATGTCAGAGTGCATAACAATCCGGCCACCGCGCTTTTGACCGGGGGCGGCAAGAACCTGATCGAGATCGTTGACAGCAGCTTTGACGAAAATAGCTTGGGGATGCAGTTGGAGGGCGGCACCAATCAGATCACCATTCGCAACAGCACAATCAGCAATAACGTCAACGGCGGGATTGTGGTGGGTGCTGGTGCGGTCGAATTCCCGCTCGCGGTCAACATTCTCAACTCGACAATCAGCGGCAATCAGAACAACACCGCCCTGCGGCTCACTTCCGGCGATGGGCTACGTGTGGAGGTGTTGCTCAACAACGTCACGATTGCCAACAATCACGGGGGGAATGCCACAGGCGGTATCTTTGTGCCCAATGCCAGTGGGCTATCGCCGGTGGCGATTCGGAACAGCATCATCGCCAAAAACACAGCCAACAACCCCCCGCTCGCCAGCACGGTAGATCAAGGCGGCGCAAATTCAGCTGCGCTTGACGTTCCGAATGATCTCGTCGCGGATTGCTTCGGTCGCTTGTCTTCACAAGGCCATAACCTGTTCGGCTCTGTCAATAGCTGCACGATCACGGATGACACCGCAACCAATATCATCGGCGACCCGCTTCTGGGGCCATTGGCCGACAACGGCGGCCCCACCCTGACGCAGGCCCTACAAGCTGGCAGCCCGGCCCTGAATACGGGCGGCAACGCCTGCGAAGCCAGCGACCAACGCGGTATAACCCGACCCCAGGGGTCAGGCTGTGAGATCGGCGCGTACGAGGCACCCTCCACTGTAGCTGCTGCGCCTGTTCTGAACAGCCTCTCGCCGACAAGTGTCCTTGCACCAGCCGCTGCCCTGTCCCTCGCCTTGACCGGAGCCAGCTTCAACGTCACTTCCAGGGTGCAGTGGCGTGGGCTGACTCTTACGCCCAGCGCGTTTACACCGACTACACTACAGGCCACGATTCCAGCCTCCGAACTCACCTCTGGCAAGCTCGTCACGGTTACCGTCGTTGTTACAGCGAGCGGGCTGGCTTCCAGCGGACGGCTC
>CAMDQF010000065.1 GCA_945905745.1 Litorilinea aerophila | reverse complement strand
CAGTTCACGAACCACGCACCACGCCAGTGCTTAGCGGTTTATTTGTGCCTATTATCCGTCGATCTCTGCCCGCCGGGGGATCGACGGGGCCGCTCCAGGGCGGGTGACGCAGAGGGCCGCGGCCTGGGTGGCGCTTTCCAGCGCGGTCTGGGGAGCGTGGCCCGCGGCCAGCCCGGCCAGGAAGTAGCCGATGAATGTATCCCCCGCCGCGGTGGTATCCACCACTTCTACTTTGGCCGCGGGGACGGCGATGCGCTGACTGCCGTCATCATAGATAGCCCCTTGCGCACCCAGCGTGAGGACGACTGTCGCTTCGGGGAAGCGCTGGCGCATCCCGGCCAGAATCGCCTCAGCTTCCCTTGCGCCGGTGAAAGCCTCCCCCTCCACTTCGTTCAACACAAAAATCGAGACCCCATCCAGCGGATAGCCCAACACCTCCGGCCCCATGGGCGCGGGGTTGAAGACGATCCGCAGCCCCCGCTCCCCGGCCAGGCGCAGAATCTCCGGCATGGCGCTGATCTCATTTTGCAGGAGCAGCCAATCTCCTGGGCCAAAATTCGCCAGAACGGCGCGGGCATCTTCCGGTGTGAAGGTGCGATTGGCCCCACCGAAGAGGATAATCGAATTTTCGCCTGCGCTGTCCACCTGAATGATGGCGTGGCCGGAAGGGCTGTCGATGACTTCCAGAAAGCGCACATCTGCGCCGTCTGCGGCCAGTTGCTCCCGCAGCCAGACCCCATCCGCGCCGATGCGCCCGGCGTGGCTGACGGTTGCGCCGGCCCGGGCCAGGGCAATCGACTGGTTGAAGCCTTTGCCCCCGGAAAACTGGCGGTAGTCGCTGCTGGCAATCGTCTCGCCGGGGCGCACCAGATGCTCCACCCGGTAGACGTGATCGATGTTGACGGAGCCGAAATTGAGGATTGTCATCGCTCTTTTTCCTTTGAATTGCCCGACCGGCTATGCTAAAATCGCAAACATTACCGCAGCGTTTGCTTGCGCAATTGTACGATTGAAGGAGCAAATGATGTTGTTATCTGTACAGAGAGTAGAACATCTGACAGCCTATCGCTTGCGTCTTACCTTTAGCGATGGCCTGACCAAAGAGGTGGATTTTTCGCGCCACTGGGACGCGCTCTTTGGACCGATATTTCAGCCCCTGCGCGATCCACACTTTTTCGCTCAGGTCTCGCTCCCGTCGGAATCGGAGACGATTGAATGGCCCAACGGCGCTGATCTGGCTGCCGAATACCTCTACGAAATCGGCTCGCCGGTTACAGCGACCGAACAGACCGTAGCTCTCCGCTAATCTCCGCTTGCCTTCTCCTACCAAACCGGTAAAACTCCCAACGGCTCTGTGGCGTCGGCGTCCGTGGCTGCCTGAATAAACGCGGCCATATCGGCTTTGATCTGCACCAGTGACGGCGGGTGGACGTACATCATATGGCCCGCTTCGTACCAGGCCATTGTGATGTTCTGCTGCAAGGACGGTTCGATCTCCAGATGGTTGAAGGTATACTCCGTGGCAAAGTAGGGGGTTGCCAGGTCGTAGTAGCCGTTGGCGACAAAAATTTTCAGATAGGGATTCTGGCTCATCGTCTTGCGCAGGGTCTCGGCCACATTCAAATACTGGTTCTGGTGTTTGCTGTAGTCCCACTTCAGGTAGAGGCCAGTGAGAATCTCGTAGGGCAGGTCACTCTCGAAGCGCAGCTCCCGCCGCACGTAGTCGTTGAGGGTGGCGGTGTAGAGGCCCTGGGTGGCGCTGATGCTGGGGTCGTATTCGAACATCTCGCCCGCAGCGTCGCGGTCGGCGCCGGTGAAGCGGCTGTCGATGCGCCCGACTGTGCGCCGATCTTCCCGCAGCAACTCTTTGGTAAAGCGGAAAATGTTGAGGCGCAGATTTGAGCGCTCGATGTACGTCTGGCTGAGACCGGTGAACACAGCCAGTTTGGCAGCCACTGCGGACTGTTCCTCAGCAGAGAGGGCCGCGCCTTTCATCAGTGCCGTCGAGTATTCGCCCAGGGCGAAGGCTTCCACCGCGTCCAGCACAGCCCGCAAGGGTTGGCTCTGTAGTTCGGCGGACAGGCGGCGGTGATACCAGGCGGTGGCGGTGTAGGTGGGCAGGAAGAGAATGTAGGGCAGGTCGTTGCCCACCACAAAGCGGGCGGTCTGGAAGTTGAGGATGACGGAGATGAGCAGCGCGCCGTTGAGCACCATCCCGTGGCGCTGCTGCAAATGGCCGGCCAACCCTGCCGCCCGTGTCGTGCCGTAGCTCTCGCCGATGAGAAATTTGGGCGAAGACCAGCGCTGCATCCGGGTGGTGATCAGCCGGATAAATTCGCCCACGGATTCAATGTCCTGCTCGTAGCCGTGGAACTGATCGGCCTTTTCGCCCTTCACCGGGCGGCTGAAACCGGTGCTCACCGGGTCAATAAAGAGCAGATCGGTCACGTCCAGCAGGGAGTAGGGGTTGTCCACTAGTTTGTAGGGGGGCGCGGGGACTGCGCCGTTCTCGCCCATCTGCACGATGCGCGGGCCGAGCATTCCCAGGTGCATCCAGACCGACGAGGAGCCAGGGCCGCCGTTGAAGGAGAAGGTGAGGGGTCGGGAACCAGCATCGGTTACATCATCCCGGGTGTAGGCGATGTAGAAGATGGAGGCTTTGGCGTCGCCCTCTTCGCTCTTGAGCAGGAGCGTGCCCGCGGTGGCGGTGTAGGTGATCTTCTGGCCGTCGATGACGACCGAATGTTTGGTCTGGATGCGCTCTTCTTTGGGTTCGTCGGGCTTTTTCGCTTCGTCTTTTGTATCGGTTTTGCCGTCGGTAGCCATTGGGTCACTCCTCTGGGTGATTGTCGTAGGTCGGACTGTCAGTCCGACCTACAGCACAGAATAACAGGTGGGGTGCATAGGCGTCAAAGGCAACCGCTGATGATGTGACTGGCCAAATCTCCAATTGTTCAAAAGCCGTTGTTTGGCGTAAAATAGTGGCATTGTTTCCCCACAACCGCCCTATGCAATCTGTCATTTTGTGTTCTTGTCCCTTCATCCCGGTATCCACTGGGAGATGATAGGCTTCTGAGCGACAGCGACATTCTTTTGTGTTTGTGGATTGATTTGAAGGAGTCTCTATGAGTCTGGAAAGTGAACTGCGCAGCGAGCGGGTCTCCCATCTGCGTCTCTCCGGCTTCACCGCCGTCCCTGCGGGGACGAGCGTGCGCGACGCGCTGGGCCGAATGCGCGCCGAGCGCAATACGGTCTGTCTGATTACAAAGGAACGAAACCTGACCGGCATCTTCACCGAGCGGGATGTATTGCGTAAAGTGGTGGATGCGCCCGGTGTCCTGGATGGCCCCATCGACGCGGTGATGACGCCGGACCCGATTTCGGTCGGCCCGGAAACATCGGCGGCCTCGGCCCTGCGGCTGATGGACAAACACCACATCCGCAACCTGCCGGTGGTGGATGCCAGCGGCCAGATTGTGGGCAGTATGACGCATATGGCCGTCATCGAATGGCTGGCCGGGCGCTATCCGGTGGAAGTGTTGAATCGCCCCTACGACCCGGAACGTTTTCCCCGCAAGGCGGAAGGCGGCTGAGTGTTCAGTGAACAGTCAACAGTCATCAGTGAGGAGGCGGCTCGTCACTACAAAACTGGTCACTGGTCACTGCTTACTGCTTACTTTTCACTGATTGCAGATCAGAGGAGTCTGTTTTATGACGAAACCCACACCCGTGGCCGAAGAGCTAGAATCGGTCGCCATCCGTTTTGCCGGGGATTCCGGCGACGGGATGCAGTTGACCGGAACCCAATTTACGACGACCTCCGCGGTCTTCGGCAACGACATCAGCACAATGCCCGACTTCCCCGCCGAGATTCGTGCCCCCGCCGGCACCCTGGCCGGTGTCTCCGGTTTTCAGGTCCACTTTTCCAGCCGGGATGTGCTGACCCCTGGCGATGCGCCCCAGGTGCTGGTGGCGATGAACCCAGCCGCGCTCAAAGCCAGCCTGCCCGAAGTGGAGCGCGGCGGCACGATTATTCTCAACACCGACGCCTTTACCAAACAAAATTTGGCCAAGGCAGGCTACAAAGACAACCCGCTGGAAGACGAGTCGCTGAACGGCTATCAGGTTTTTAAAGTGGCGATGACCAGTTTGAACCGGGCCGCCTTAGAATCCTTTGCGGGGCTGAGCAACAAAGATAAGGATCGTTGCCAGAATTTCTTCGCGCTGGGCATTGTCTTTTGGATGTTCGAGCGTCCCCTGGAAACAACGAAGGAGTGGCTCTTCAAGAAGTTTGCCAAAGCGCCAGAGGTTGCCGAAGCCAACTACAAAGCTATGCAGACCGGCTACTTCCTGGGCGAGACGACCGAAACCTTCCAGCAGCGCTTTATCGTGCGCCCGGCCAGCCTGCCACCCGGGACCTACCGCAAAGTGACCGGCAACGAAGCCATGGCTATGGGGCTGGTCACAGCGGCTACAAAAATGGGCAAACCTCTCTTTTACGGTAGTTATCCCATCACCCCGGCCAGCGACATTCTCCACGCGCTGGCTCCCCTGCGCAACTTTGACGTGCGTACCTTCCAGGCCGAAGACGAGATTTCGGCCATGGGTTCGGTGTTGGGCGCGGCCTTTGGCGGCGCGCTGGCCGTCACAGGAACCAGCGGCCCCGGTATTGCCCTGAAGAGCGAGGCGATGAATCTGGGGGTGATGCTGGAACTGCCGATGATTGTGATCGACGTGCAGCGGGGCGGCCCCAGCACAGGCCAACCGACCAAAACCGAACAGACCGATCTGCTCCAGGTGCTGTACGGGCGCAACGGGGAAAGCCCAATTGCTGTGATTGCCCCAGCCACCCCATCCGACTGTTTCGACATCGCCATCCAGGCCGCCCGTATGGCCGTGCGCTCCATGTCGCCGGTGGTGATCCTCTCCGAGGGCTTTCTCGCCAACAGCGCCGAACCCTGGCTGATCCCCAATGCCGACGACATTGCGCCGATTGAAGTCGTGCACCCGGCGGGCCGCCAGAATGGAGCCGACCCCTTCCTTCCCTACAAACGGGACCCAGAAACCCTGGCCCGGCCCTGGGCCATCCCCGGCACGCCTGGGCTGGAACACCGGATCGGCGGTTTGAGCAAGGCGCCGGAGACGGGCAGCGTCAGCTACAGCCCCGAACACAACGAACAGATGACCCTGGAACGGGCCGAGAAGATCGCACGCCTGGCCGACTTCATCCCAGAGCAGGAGCTTTTCGGTGCGGCGGATGCGGAGCTGCTGGTGGTCAGTTGGGGCGGCACATTCGGCGTCGTGCGCACGGCTGTCACCCGCTCCCAGCGGGCCGGTCAGTCGGTGGCCCACGCCCATCTGCGCTTCCTCAACCCCTTCCCCCGCAATCTGGAAAGCCTGCTCCATCGCCATCCGAAAATTCTGGTGGCGGAACTGAACAGCGGCCAGTTGGCGCTGCTTTTGCAGGGTAAGTTTGGCGTGAAGGTGAAGAAGTTCAATAAATTGCAGGCCCGACCCCTGCAAATCGGCGAAATGCGTGAAGCGATCACCCAGACACTGGGCAAGGGGTAAAGCGATGAGTGAAACTTTGACGAATGAAATCACACTGACCCGCAAGGATTTTGTCTCGGACCAGACTGTGCGCTGGTGTCCCGGCTGCGGCGACTATTCGATTCTGGCCCAGGTGCAGCGGGTGATGCCCGAATTGGGCGTGCCCAAAGAGAAGATTGTCTTTATTTCGGGGATTGGCTGCTCCAGCCGTTTCCCCTATTATATGGACACCTACGGCATTCACAGCATCCACGGCCGCGCGCCCACCCTGGCGACGGGGCTGGCAATTGCCAACCCGGACCTGAACATTTGGGTCGTCACCGGCGACGGCGACGGGCTTTCCATCGGCGGCAACCACCTGATCCACGCCCTGCGCCGCAATGTAAATATGAAAATTATCCTCTTCAACAACCGCATCTACGGTTTGACGAAGGGGCAGGCCTCCCCCACCTCCAAAGTGGGAACGATCACCAAATCTTCCCCGATGGGCACGATTGAGTCGCCCATCAACCCCATCTCGCTGGCCCTGTCCGCCGAAGCCACCTTTGTGGCCCGATCTATCGACTCCAATCCCCAGCATCTGGCCGAAGTGTTGAGCAGAGCTGCGGCCCACAAAGGCACGGCTTTTGTGGAGGTCTATCAGAACTGCGTCATCTTCAACCCGGACGAGTGGGACGCGCTGAGCGACCGCACCAACCGGGACGATGTGACCCTCAATCTGGAACACGGGATGCCCCTGATCTTTGGCAAAGATCGGGACAAAGGCATTCGGATGCGAGGCTTTACGCCGGAAGTCGTCTCCCTGGCCGATGTGAGCCTGGACGAGATTCTGGTCCACGATGCCACCTCCAAGCCCCTGGCCTCGATTCTGGGCAGTATGGAACACCCTGAATATCCAGCGCCCATGGGTGTGATCCGGGATGTGCGCAAGCCCACCTACGCCGCCGGTATACTGGAACAGGTGGCCCAGGCCAAAGCCAAACGGGGCGCGGGCGATCTGAACAAACTCTACCGGGCCGACGATCTGTGGACCGTCTCGGCGCGGGAAGAGAATCAGTCGGAGATGGCGGGCGAGCTGCCGCTGATGCTGGACGAGGAATATCTGGATGATCTGGGACGGTCCGCGGTTGAGACGACCCCTGTGCAGGACCAGTTGACTGAACACACCGTCTCTGCCCTCAACCCCCACGTCCCCATTACAATTGATGCGGGCAGTTCTCTGGCGCGGGCCATCCGCCAGATGAACCGGCACAATATCGGCTGTCTGGTGGTCACCGACGAGGAGGATCGGCTGAGCGGCATCTTCACCGAGCGGGATGTGCTGATGCGCGTCACCGGGCTGGTGGACGATCTGGCCCACGCCTCCGTCGGCGATTATATGACCCCCAATCCAGTAGCCCTGAAAGCCGACCTGCCCATCGCCCAGGCCTTACATCTGATGTCCCTGCACGGTTTCCGCCATCTGCCTCTGGTGGACGAGGAGAACCGGCCCACAGGTATCATCAGCTTCCGGGATGTAGTGGGGTATTTGAATCGGAGTCTGAGCTAAAGAGAAGGGAGGAAGGGAAGACGGTACTTCCTCCCTTCCTCCCTTCTCCTGTACAGCATCTGTTCCCAGAAAGGAACACTGCCCAATGGCCTTCGACGCAACCCTTGCCGCCCGCGTGCGTGATGTACTCTCCGACGAGTTCGATGTGGTGGAAAAAAAGATGTTCGGCGGGCTGGCCTTTATGATTCGGGGCAATATGACCGTTGGCATCACCGCAGAGGGTCTGATGGTGCGGGTGGGCAAGGAGAACAACGACGAATTTCTGGCCCTGCCCCATACCCGCCCGATGGACCTCACCGGCAAGTCGATGAAGGGTTTTCTCTACGTAGACGAGCAGGGCATCGCCACCGACGACGATCTGCGCGCTTGGGTGGAGCGCTGCTTGGCCTGTACGGCGACGCTGCCGGCAAAGTAATCGATCTCAAAAAAAGGACACGGATGAACACGGATTGAAAGGATTTGCACGGATGTAATCTGCGCACTACTCCTATCCGTTTTTTATCCGCTCAGTCCGCTCAATCCGTATAATCCGCGTTCCATTCTTCGCTCAGAGGTTCCGCCATGCCCTATCAACTGCTCATCGACACAGCCCTGCCCCCCACAATGTTGGATATGCTGGGCGATACCTGCGAAATCCACTTTCTGAAAGACGCCCTGCGAGACGAGGCCCTGCTGGGACGTATCGACGGCTACCTTACCTACGGCCATCCACCCACCGACGGCAGCCTGATGGACCGCATGCCCAGCCTGAAGGTGATCAGCAACTTTGGCGTGGGCGTAGATCACGTGGTTCTGGCCGATGCCCGGGCCCGCAACATCCCCGTGGGCAACACCCCCGGCTTTGTAGACGGGGCCACGGCGGACTTTACCTTTGCCTTGCTGATGGCGGTTGGGCGCAATATCGTCATCGGCGATCACTATGCCCGGGGGCCGGAATTCACCCATTACGACCCCAATCTGTGGCACGGCCAGGAGATTTACGGCTCCACACTGGGCATTGTGGGCATGGGGCGCATCGGCAAAGTGGTGGCAAAACGGGCCAGCGGCTTTGAGATGAATGTTCTCTATCACAACCGCAAGCCCGATCCCCAGGCCGAAGCCGCTTTGGGCGTGCGCTATGCCAGCCTCAACGAACTCCTGCAGCAGTCGGATTTTGTCACCCTCAATATGCCCCTGACCCCGGAGACCCGGCGGATGATTGGCCGCGAGCAATTGCTGTTGATGAAGCCCACGGCCTATCTGATCAATGTGGCCCGGGGCGGCGTGCTGGATCACGACGCTCTGCTGGATGCGTTACAGAACAAATGGATCGCCGGCGCGGCTCTCGACGTGACCGAGCCGGAACCCCTGCCCAGAGATCACCCGCTCCTCAAAATGGAGAATCTGATTATCGCCCCCCATCTGGGCAGCGCCACCCGCCAGTCTCGCTACCAGATGGCCCGACGCACCATCGACAATCTGCTGGCAGGGCTGCGGGGCGAGGAACTGCCCAGCCGGGTTGGGTAGAGCAGTGCGTACTCCGTATTGCGTATTGCGTATTGCGTATTGCGTATTGCGTATTGCGTATTGCGTAGGCAGTGGCGATTCAGATCGATTCTGACCCGACTGGTATGCAAAAATGGGTGAATCTTCCTCTCCAACCTTCCTGTCAACCGGAGGCGCGGTAGATTGTGCCCACCTCAGCAGTTCCAAATATAGAACGCGGATCACGCGGATGGAGCGGATTTTTGCGGATTTTACGGCGCAGGTTATTGCTTTTATCCGCTTTGATCTGTCCAATCAGCGTCATCCGCGTTCTATTTCTGTCAAATTTGGAATTGCTGTGCCCACCTACGGAATACGCAATACGCAATTCGTCTTTCACACAGGAGCAAGAACCGATGGGCCTCACAAATTCTTCCACCCGCTATGGGGTTGTCACCAAGACCCTGCATTGGCTGGTCGCATTGGGTTTTGTTTACCAGTATGTCATTGCCAAAATTATGACATCTATCGAAGGCGACGAATTTGCCCTGGGATTTAGCCAGGGAGGGCTGTACAACGGGCACAAATCTATCGGGCTGGTGATTTTGGCCCTGGTCGTCATCCGCTACACCTGGCGCAAGACGACCCGTCTGCCCGACTGGGCGAAGGGGCTGGCGGACTGGGAGAAGAAGCTCATCCACTGGTACGAGCGGATGCTCTACTGGGCGATGTTTCTGATGCCCCTCAGCGGCTATCTTTTTGTGGAATCCGGCGGCTTCGGCGTGCAATTCTTCGGTGTCACGCGTCTGCCCACTTTCCTGCCCCGCAACGAGACCCTGGCCTGGCTGGGCCACACGATCCACATCATCACCGGCTACGCTATCGTCATCTTCCTCACTCTGCACATCGGGCTGGTGATCAAACACCAGATTTGGGACAAAGATCGGGTGCTGCACCGGATGCTGCCCTTTTCACAGCAGCGAGAATAGGCTATCCAAGATCGACGAGCCAGCGGTGGATGGGGACCATCACCTGCCACTCAGCCACGCAACGGTCGAGCAGAGCCGGCGATTGGATTTCCTCTGGTGACAAACTGGGAGTAAATATTGGGTATTGGATATTTGGTAGAGCAGATAGTGGCTCACCTTATGAAATACCCAATACCCAATACCTGTTTACTGTTCGTTCAACATCTGCCGCGTAGCTTCCCCCATCTCCACCAGCCTGCGTCGGAGGAAACGTCGCTCCACATCGTTCTGGGTCAGTTCCAGGGCCTGCTGATAGGCTGTCAGCGCCAATGCCCGATGACCCAATCGGCGCAGAAGGTCCGCCCGGGCCGCGTGATAGAAGTGATAGCTGTCCAATTCCAGGGCCAATCCCGGATCGTCCAGCAGGTCGAGGCCGGCCTGGGGGCCGTTCGCCATTGCCACCGCCACCGCCCGGTTGAGCTCGACAACAGCGGATGGGTGCATCCGATAAAGTGCGTCGTAGAGCAGGGCAATCTGCCGCCAATCGGTTTCGGCTGCACTCTGGGCCTCGCCGTGGATGGCGGCAATTGCGGCCTGAATCTGATAGGGGCCGGGCCGCCCCATGCGCAGCGCCCTCTCCACCAGCCCCATCCCCAGCCCGATCTGTTCCCGCTTCCAGAGGGAGCGGTCCTGCTCTTCCAGCAGCACCATTTCTCCGTCCGGGCCAAGACGGGCGTCCCGTCGGGAGTCGTGAAGGAGCATCAATGCCAATAGTCCCAACACTTCGGGTTCTTCGTCCAGGGATGGGTCGTCCGCCAGCAGTTGAACCAGCACTTGGGCCAGATGGATTGCCTCGGCACAGAGCTCCAGCCGAATCAGCGCATCACCGGAGCTGGCTGCATAGCCTTCGCTGAAGATGAGGTAGATGACGCTCATCACAGCGTTCAACCGCTCTTTCAGAAGATGGGAGGGCGGAACCCGAAAGGGGATGCCCGCGTTGCTGATTTTGCGCTTGGCCCGCACCAGCCGCTGGGCCATTGTGGGCACAGGGACCAGAAACGCCGACGCGATCTCCTCAGTGGTCAGCCCGCCCAAAGTGCGCAGGGTGAGCGCGATTTGCGCCTCCTCGGTCAGGGCTGGATGACAGCAGGTAAAGATGAGGGCCAACCGCTCATCGGGGATGTGCTTCACCTCTTCTTCCTCCCTGCCTGCCAATCGCCGCTTTTCTTCCTGGGCCAGAATTTCGGTTTTGCGAACCAGCGTGCGCTGTCGGCGCAGGCGGTCAATGATTTTGCGCCGGGCAGTCGTCGTAATCCAGGCGGCGGGGACGTTGGGGATACCCTCGGCGGGCCAGTGTTCCAAAGCCACAATCAGCGCGGCCTGCAGGCCATCCTCCGCCATCTCAAAATCACCGCCCAGCCAGCTAATCAGCCCAGCCAACACCCGGCCCGACTCCTGGCGGAAAGTCTGTTCGATGGTCAGGTGGCTGTGGGAGGGTTTCATCAGTTGGGTATTGGGTTGTTCGGGCGTCACTGCCCAATACCCAATACCCAATATCGTCTAATTAAATTCCATCACCGGACGCACTTCCACCGAACCGTGGGCAGCGCCGGGGATTTTGGCAGCCCACTCGATGGCCTCGTCCAGATTGGCGCATTCCACGATATAGAAGCCGCCCAGTTGTTCTTTGGTTTCCGCAAAAGGGCCATCGGTGGTGACCGTCTTGCCATCGCGTACGCGCACGGTTGTCGCCATAGTGGTAGGCATCAATGCATCGCTGCCCCGGTCTATGCCCGCTTTCACGACTGCATCTGTGAAGCTGTAATAGGCAGCCATCTCGGCCTGTTGTTCGGCTTCGCTCATAGTAGTGTACTCGGCTTCGTTATCGTAGATCAGACAGATGTAACGCATAGGGATCCTCTCCTCTGGATGGAATCGCGGGCGAACCCTTCGCCCTTCTGATAATACGACGAATGGAGCGGAGGGAAATCGACAGGGACGGAGTAGATTTTTTCGAGTTTTGTGCTGGGCAGCGAGATGACAGAAAAACTGGCAGCTTCTGTGCCTTATTTCCCGGTCACTTCTACCCGTATGCCTTCTGTGGCGGCAGCATCGATGAAGAAAGCCCGCTTGCCGCGCGTGCCCTGGTGGGGTTTGGCCTGGGCCAGGGGCAGGCCGTGGGTTGGAGCCTCGGCCATCGCATCGTCTACATTTTCCGCTTTGAAACAGATGTGGTGCAGATGGATGCCCCGCTCGGCGATTTGCGCGTGCAGTGGGCTTTCCGCGCTGAGGGGCTGCACCAACTGCACGTGGGTATTGCCCGCGTCCAGATGGGTCAGACGGGTAGTGCCGTTGTTGACCACTTCGCTGTAGAGGAGGGTCAGCCCCAATTTGTCCCGAAAGGTCTTCAACGCCTCGTCTGTGTCTGGCACGACGATGGCCACGTGGTCGAGTCCTGTAAACATTGATAGTCTCCTTTATGTATTCGAAAGGTGATATGGGTCAAAAGAAGTGAACAGTTACCAGTAATCAGTGGGTCGCGAGTACGCCACTGATTACTGGTAACTGTTCACTGTTCACTACTTACTTGGCTGCGATTTCACGTATACTGTGCACACCCTGCACCACTGCGGCCCGATAGACCGCGTGATCCGCGCTGTAGGAAATCATATTGTAGCCCATTCCCATCCACTGTTGGGCCTGCTCCGGGCTGCCCGGTTGGATGCCCGCGGCCAGCCCGTGACGACGAGCGGTCTCCGCCACCTGGGCCAGCGCGTCCAGAAAACGCTGACTCTGGAATTGGCCGGGAATTCCCATCGAGTTGGTCAGATCGAAATGGCCCACCCACAGGCAGTCAACCCCGGGGGTGCTGGCGATGGCTTCCAGATTTTCCAGCCCCTCTGCGCTCTCAATCTGGCAGATAATTGTGGTGTTGCGGTTGGACTCGGCCAGGAACTCCGCGGGGTTGACCGCCTGATAGCCGGTCAGCGCGCCGCCCAGGGCCACGCCCCGGTCGCCCAGCGGCGCATATTTGAGGCTGGAGACAATCTCCCGGGCCTGTGCGCCTGTCTTTACGTTGGGAACCATCACCCCCAACGCGCCCGCGTCCATAGAACGGGCAATGAAGTGGTATTGGGTCATGGGTACACGCACGAAAGGAGCAATCTCTGTGGCCTGGAACCAGGCCACCAGTCGGGCCACATCCTGGCTGGTGAAAGGCGAATGCTCCATATCGATCAGCACAAAGTCCAGGTCAGCGGTCGCCAACATCTGAGCCACGCCGTGGGTGGCGAATTCCATCAGCATATGGCCGACGGCGACGTTGCCAGCGGCGAGCACGTTCTTGGCGCGATTGGTTTTCATGGGGGTTCCTTTGAGTGAAATGATAAGACAATGGGTGTTGCTTTCGTCCAGGCGTAGTGCGTGGTGCGTGAACTGGTAGTGATACAGGTTCACGCACCACGTACTACGCACCACCGGTGAGGGCTGTCCAGCGCGTCCGCAGTTTTTCCAGCTTCGCCTGAAAGCCGGGCCGTTCCAGTACGTCCCGGTTGACCGGCCAACGGGGCGCTTTGCCTTGCAGCACAGCCAGCACATTCTCACAGGCCAGCTCGCCGTTGAGTTCGTAAAGTTCGTCGGTCCAGGCCAGGGCGTGGGGGGAAAGGATGACGTTGTCCATCTGGGCCAGCGGGTGGCTGATGTCCAGAGGTTCCTGCTCAAATACGTCCAGCCCCGCGCCGGCAATCTGCCCGGCCTGCAACGCCGCGGTCAGGTCTGCCTGGTTGACAATCGGCCCCCGGGCGGTGTTGATGAGATAGGCGGTGGGCTTCATCAGGGCCAGCCGCTCGGCGTTGACGATCCCCTGGGTCTCTGGCGTCAGCGGGCAGTTGACCGTCACGAAGTCCGATTCCCGGAAGACCGTCTCCAGATCGACCAGTTCCACATTCAACTCAGCCGCTCGCGCCGGGCTGGTATAGGGGTCAAAGGCAATGCGCCGCCCAAAGTCGAAGGGGGCAAAGAGGCGGAACATCTCGCCGCCGATATTGCCCACGCCGATTGAGCCGAGGGTCTTGCCGGTCAGCCCCAGGCCGAAGGTCTGGGCTTTCAGGTCCCAGCGGCCGGTGCGCACAATGCGATCTTTGGCAGGCAGCTTCTTCGCCAACGCCAGCAGCAGGGTGACAATCGCCTCCGCCACCGGGCGGCGCACCGCGTCCACGGTAATCGCCAGCACCACATCGTTGGCCGTACACGCGGCAGTGTCGATACGGTCGTAGCCCACTCCCCAGCGGGCCACAACCGCCAACCGGTCGCTGCCGGTGAAGGATTCAGCCCGGTAGTGGGAGGCCAGCACAATCACCCCGTCACAGTCGGCGATGGCCGCCGGGGAGACGGCCCCATTCGGCGGGGAGTCGTAGTAGGCCCAGGTCACGTGGGGCAGGGGGTCGAGGATGCGCGCCAGCACAGGCTCCAGCGCGCCGGGAATGTCTGTGTGAAAATCGGACGAGACGCCGATATGGAAGGGTTGCGTCATTGATTCTTCTCCTTTAGGCTGTGCGCCAGATGAGGGGGTTTTCGTCTTCGTTGTCCAGCAGATCGCCCACAGTGAGGGTCTCGAAGTATGCCTTCGTCAGGATATTGCGCTGGCCGTTGAAGGTGGAGCCGTCGGGCATATAGGCGCAGGTCATGGCCCGCCGAGGACGGGGGGTCAGATTCACCCCGGCAGCGTGGGCCACCAGCCCGTTGTGAAAGACCGCACTGCCCGCTTTGCAGGGCGCAGCCACTGCGGCCAGTTGCTTCCACTGCGGATACTGTTTGAAGATTGCGCCCAGATTTTCGTTGATGGAGGTCATCTCGAAAGTGGCCTCTTTGTGGGTTCCCGGCAGATACCAGAGACAGCCATTTTCGATGGTAGCGTCGTCCAGGGCCACCCAAATCGAAATGGCATCTTTGGAGTAGAAGGACCAGAAGGGATCGTCCAGGTGGAAGCCGGTGGGGTTGCCGTAGGGCGGTTTGTAGAGGGCCTGGTCGTGCCAGATGCGGATGCCATCCACACCGGCCAGTGTGCCGACGACTTCGCCCAGACGCGGGTCGAACATCAGATCGTGCATCACCGGGTGGGTGGTGACCAGGCGCAGGCATTGGGTAAAGACCTGGGCGTAGAAGGCGTCCGGGTCGCGCTGGTTGTTCATCCCGACGGTGGAGGCCAGCCGCTGCTCCACCGCCTCGTCGGTGGCCGTGCGCCAGACAGCCAGTTCGTCGGCGTTCAAAAAGCCATCAATGACCAGAAAGCCCTGACTGCGGTACTGCTCGATTTGTGCTGCGGATAATTCAGTCTTCATACATTTCTCCTTCAAAAGGGTCTCTTTGCGATTGAAACTCACTGCAATAGTTGAGGAATTCCGTGGCGTCGCCAGCTTGCCAGCCCGCCCCGGATCAGTTCCATCCCGCTGGAAACGTCGATTTCCCGATGTGGCCCGCCCGCGTAGACTGACACAACCGCAAAGGCGATGACTTTGCCCGTTGCCATTACCCGCTCCACCGCGGCCAGCACCTGCTGCATATCTGGGCCGTTGGGTTCTTTCGTCGAGTGGTCCGGTGTGTAGCGTTCGTCCAGAATGTCGGCGTCGATGTGCAGGTAGAGGGCGTCGCAGCGTTCGGCCAGGGCGTCGATGGCCGGTCCCAGTGGTTCGCCGGGGAAGCCCTCTGCCGGTGCGGTGACGGGAATGCCGACCGCCCGCACCAGTTTCTCCTCCGCCGGGTCCAGATTGCGCACATCCACCATCACAATCCGGTCTGTGGGCAGGGGCGCGACGATATGAGAGCCTTCCCGCCAGCGGGGGAAGGCCAGCCCCGCGGCGACCGCCACCGGCATCCCGCCCAGACTGCCGGTGATGGTCGTATGGGGCGTGTTGAAATCCCCGTGGGCATCAAACCAGACCAGACCGACCCGCAGGTCAGGACCGTGGGCGTCCTGCAAGCCGCCGAGAATGCCGGTGATGTGGGTGCAACCGCCGCCGGTCATCAGCAGTGCCCGATTCTTCTGTCGGGCCGCGGCCACTGCTTCGGCGATCTGCCCGTTGATCAACCCCAGATTCGTCTCTTTGTCATTCGTCCGCTGGGCTTCCGGGAAGCGGGGTTCGACGATTGCCACATCCGCGTCGGCCGCGTCGTAGACACCGGCATCGATGTAGGCGTCCAGCGCCCGTTCATCGCCCGCTGCGGGCCGATCGCCCAGATAGCGCACGCCGACGACTTGCAGGGCAGAGAGGGGAGTCGTCATAGAAATGAGCCTTTCAGATCAGTGATTCCAGCAGATTGTCTGTCACGCGCTCGCCGACAAGAAAGCGCCGTTCTCCATCTGTGCCCGCGTTGGTGATGATATACTGGCCGCGTCCAATACCCAAATAGCTGGCAAAGAGCCGGTCTGTTGTCTCTCGCCAGCGCTGGGCCAGGGAGAGGTCGTGCTGTTGCAGGGCGGTCCAATCGGCGGGAATTTCAAGGGCAATCGTCGCCGACTGTGCCTCAAAGTTGGTCGCGCTTGGGCCGTCGTTCACCCGCACAATCTCCGTTCGCCCGGCCAAGTTGACGACAGCCGCACTCCCCGCTCCGGAGAGCCGCTCCTGCACGCGCCGGCTGCCCACCAGCCAGGTCAGGCTGAATCGGGAGGCTATCACCTGATTGAGGTCGTTGTGCAAGGCGTAGAGGGCCGGGTGGGCAGTGTAGGCCACTGCACCCAGACGGGTGAAGTTGAGCGCTGCGTTGGGGAATTGGAGCGGGTCCGCGGTCCAGTTGATGATGTCGATACCCGCGGCCTGGGCCTGCTCTGCTTGCACTTTCTTGAGCAGAAAGGCAATGCGTCGTTCTCGAAACTGGGGCAGCACAGCCATCGTCTGGGATTCCAACCGTACCCGGTGGCGCAGTAGCTCCTGCCAGCGCGCGGGCAACTCGACACCATCGAATTTTGTCATCCCCAGGAGAAAGCCCGCGGTCTGACCGTTGGCGCGCGCCACCAGTGATGTGGCCAGCCCAAATTCTGCGCTGTGCATATCCACCGGGTAGAGAACCTCTGGCGGGTTGTTCCAGACCACCTGATGAATGGTGCGCACGTCTGCGGCTTCGGCTGCGTTTGGGCGGCCAAAGTCCAGATCACCGATCGTCTGGTGGGTGGCTGGGTAGCTGTGGGCGGCGTAGGGATCGTAAAAGACAATGCGACACGTCCGCTCTAGGAGACAGGCGGTCTGGTCGCTCAACTCGTCCGGGTCAACCGGCGGCGCACCGAGCAGCGGGTGATAGCGTAGGGTGTAGACCTGCACATCCCCTTCCAAGTGGCGGGGAAAGAGAAATCCGTAACCACAGGTCTGCCCATCGCGCTGCACAGTCAATCCGCAGCCGCCGATTTTGGGGAGGACAGCGTAGAGATAGTAGGCGGGCATCAGCGATGGATTGGCCGTGCCGCCCAGCCGGGCGCGGCTTTCGTCCACAAAGGCGATCCAATCACCGGTCTCAATTCTGTGGAGGGTCAGGTTCAACAAATGGTTGTACCGTAAGACTGAATTGGTGTAGAATAGGGTCAGGTCGTGCTGGACGAAAGGAGAATGTGATGGAAGATATACAGGGAACACCTATACAGGAATCGGCGGCAATGTATGCTGCGGATGTAGTTTCAACAGTTGGACGGCCAAGTCTGGAGTATGTGTTGGCATTGGCCTCACGGCTTGCGCTCACGGAACAGCTACAGGTGATTCAGCGGCTTGCCGCCCAGTTGTCTGACGCAACGCGGACACTGACACCAGCGCAGAATCAACCGCAAAAAAGCCGTTCACTTTATGGCCTGTTGGCAGATTTGGGGCCAGGGCCGACCGTAGAAGAGATTGATGAATCACGCCGGGAAATGCTTGCCAACTTTCCGCGAGAGGATTTCTGATGATCCTCGCCGTTGCTGATACCCATGCAGTCATTTGGTATCTTTTCAAGAATCCACAGTTGTCAGCGCGTGCCTTTTCCCGGTTCAACCGTGCTGTGGACACAGGCAATCAGATTGCCGTTTCGTCGGTTACGTTTGTGGAAATCGTCTATCTGCTGGAAAAAGGGCGTATCCCTGCAACGACCCTCGAAGTGATTGCTATGGAGATGCAGAAAGCTCATGCACTGATCGTCGAAGTCCCTCTGGACCTGTCGATATCTAAAGCAATGGCATCCGTGAGCAGAGCCGCTGTCCCCGACATGCCCGACCGCATTATCGCGGCCACAGCCCTGCATCTGGGCGTTCCCCTCATCAGCCGCGACCGGCGCATTCAACTCTCCGAAGTCGAGACCGTCTGGTAGCCGCTCCTCTCCTCCCATTCTTCCCGGGTCATCCCGTACCAGTGCACATCCACATAGCCGCCCCCGGTATAGAGCATCCGGCGCAAGCTGCCCTCGCGCACGAAGCCGAGCTTTTCGTGGAGGGCGACCGAGCGCGGGTTGTCGCCGTGGACGCTGACCGTGACTTTTTGGTAGCGCAGTTCGTGGAAGTAGTAGCGCAGGACGAGTTGGATGGCTGCGCTTGCGTAGCCTTTGCCCCAATGTTCACGGGCGATGTTGACGCCATACATAAAAGTGCCGTTGCGGGCTTCACAGTGATGGGTGTTGATAGAACCGGCCGCCACGCCCGACGGGTTTTCGATAACCCAATGGAAGCGGTCTTCCTCCAACAGGTGTTGGGACTGCTTCTCTGTCCAGGCGCGCACGGATTCCAGCGAGGCCGGCGGCCAGACAAAATCCAGATGGCGGGCCATTTCACTGTCCTGGTTCCAGCCCCAGAAGAGTGGCGCGTCCTCGGCTTCCACACCGCGCAAACGAATCTGCTCATTCTGCCAGTAGTTCATCGGGTCGCTCCAAAATCGGTCTCCCAGTGTTCTGGTCGCCGTTCAATCCCGCCTGTGCCGATCTCCTCGCCCACATACTCCCCGTAGCACTCGTGAATCTCGTGAAAGATGGCCTGCCGCTGGTCGAGATAGCCGTCGATGGTGGCGAAAAGTTCGTCCAACCGGGGAAGGGTGTACCCATTGCGCAGATCGATCAGCCATTTGCCCTTCTGTTCCGCTTGGGTGCGATGGATGGCCCGGTTCACCCGGCTTTTGGGCATCAGAAAGAGATCGACGACACTGAAAAAGATATAGCGCTGTTGGGGTGTATCCCGCACAAGCAGCCCAGCGTTGGGCGCATAGAGCAAAATTTTGCGGCAGGCCAGATCGTCCAAAATGAAGAGATGGGCTTCGGGAATCGTCGTTTGCCAGTTGCTCACCGCATAGGGCTGGCGTTTTTCCTTGGCATCGAAGACAAAATAACGCTTGGCGGCCCGATCCCCAAAGCCAAAATCCAGTCGGTTAAAAGAATCCGAGTGGTCGTCGTATGCCACCCGGCGTTGCTGAAAGAGTGTGCGAATTTCTTCTTCCAAAGAGAGGGCTGCCATAGCTGACCTGAACCGAAAAGCGGACGCTGATGACGCAGAAAAAGTGGATAACCGCAGATTCCACAGTAACGTAACTTTTTCAGGGGGAAGGTGGCGGCGCGGGACGGCCAGACTTGGGTGAAACCGAGCGTATCGTTCCCCGCACTTCGTCGCGCAGGACAGAGGCCGAGCGCCGCCAACCCGCCAGTTTGCTGCTTGTCTTCACCACTGGCTCCACTACATTGGCGCTGACGAAATCCGCCGTGCCCCGCACAGTGCCGATGGTCTCCTGGGTGTCCTGGATGATAGGCTTGACCTCGGTCTGGATCATTTTGACCAGCCGCCAGAGCTGCCAAACCAGTACTATCAGCAGGGCGTTGAGGATGAGAATTTCCAGGGCCACAAAAATGATGGCCACATCGCGAATGGTTCCGCTAATCATAGCAGACTCCCTCTATAGTTCGAAGGTACGGACGATAAGCAGGGCCAGAAATGCGCCGACAGTCACTTCGATTGTATGCAGTTGGCCGATACGCAGCAGATTCAGCCCCAGCGTGCCGCCGATCCACTGACCGATGACGACCCCGACAGCGGCGACGATGAGATAGACGAAAAGATCGCGCAGGCTGCGGCCTGTCCACAGATGAAAAAGGGTGGCATAGCCAATCGCCAGCAGCGCAGCGAGCAGGAGTGTTGGGTTGAGAAGGGCGGCCATTGGGTTGACTCAGTTGACAAGAATCAGCGGAATGTCGGGAATTGCTTTCGGCTGCCGAGCGATGATGCCCCCGCCCAGGCAGTGATCGCCGTTGTAGAAGACCGCGCCCTGGCCGGGTGTGATGTCGCGCAGGGGTGCGTCGAAGATCACCCGCACGTCGCCGTTGGGCTGTGGATGGAGTGTGCAGTCGGCGGCCACACTGCGGTAGCGAATTTTGCACTGGCCCCGAAAACCGTCGGCCACAGGCACGTCCAGCGTCCAGTTGACGCCGGTCGCCAACAGTTCCTGTTGGCCCAGCTCATCCAGCGTACCCACCACCAGCGCGTTGCGCTTGGAATCCATTTCCAGCACGTAAAGCGGCTCAGCTATCCCGCCGATGCCCAGTCCCTTGCGCTGGCCGATGGTGTAGTTGGGCAGGCCATTGTGGCTGCCCAGAACTCTGCCCGTGCGATCCACAATCTGCCCAGGCTGCATAGCCGCGGGTGCCCAATCCTGCAAGAAACGGCGATAGTCGTCGTCAGCCAAAAAGCAGAGATCCATGGAGTCGTGCTTGCTGGCGATGGGCAGCCCCTGGGCCGCGGCCATACGCCGCACTTCGGACTTGGGGTAGTCGCCGATGGGGAAGAGGACATCGCGCAATTCGTCCTGACCCATCACAGAGAGAACATAGCTCTGATCCTTGCCCGCGTCCACCCCAGCCAGCAGGTGAACAGTCCCATCGGGCTGGCGGCGCAGGCGGGCGTAGTGGCCGGTAGCCAGATAGTCCGCGCCCATTCGGCGGGCGTAGTTGAGCAGATAGTCAAAGCGGATGTGGCGATTGCAGGCCAAACATGGGTTGGGTGTCAGCCCTGCGCTGTAGCCATCAATGAAAAAATCCACTACATTTTGTTTGAAGGGCTGCTCGACGTTTATCAGATAAAAGGGGATGCCCAACTGATCCGCCACCCGACGGGCATCGTTGACGCTCTCCAGGCTGCAACACTTATTGGTGGAGCCTTCGCCCGCACCCGTTTCGGCCCACAGACGCATCATCACCCCAATGCAGTTGTAGCCCTGTTCCACGAGCAGAGCCGCGGCCACAGAGCTGTCCACGCCGCCGCTCATAGCGACGACGACGGTTGTTTGGTTGGGGGGAAGAGGTTGATTACTCACTGTTTTCTCTACTCTTAAAGCTGTTTAACATCTCCACTGTCGAGGACCACTCAAAGAAATCCATTGGGTCCCCCAGTTTGCCTGCTTCGTACCGGTGATAAAATGTTTCTGAATCGATGCCGTAGATCTGTTCAAATGCGCTCAGTTCTGCGCGGAGTTGCTCTCGAAGCGATTTCTCGCTCAGAACAGCCGGGTCTTGAACGATTGCCATACTCGCCTCCTCGCCAACAAATCGCCGTCAACGCATTTTACCACAGCCAGTCCATTCGCTGAACCTTCAATTCAAAATTTTGGGTGGGTGTGTTCATTTTTAGTTGGACAGAGGAGTGAGCACGCCTACGTGCGGCCCAGGTAGGCGTGCTCACTCCTCCCACTGACAAACTAAAAAGACGCCGGAGGACAAAAGCCCCCGGCGTCTTTGCACGCAATTGGTGCAGCGATGAAATCCCAGACGGGATTACATCATGCCGCCCATACCGCCCATATCGCCGCCACCAGCCATCGGCTTCTCAGCCTCTGGGATGTCGGTGACCAGGGCTTCGGTGGTCAGGATCATGGCGGCGATGGAACATGCATTCTCCACCGCGCTGCGGGTGACCTTCACCGGGTCGATGATACCGGCCTGGAGCATATCCACGTAGTCGTTGGCGATCACGTCGTAGCCAGTGGTCTTCTTGCCTTCCGCGTGCAGACCGCGCACCTTTTCGACAACCACTGCGCCATCCAGACCGGCGTTGGTGGCAATCATGCGCATAGGTTCTTCCAACGCACGGCGCAGGATACGCACACCAGTGCCCGCGTCGCCTTCCAGATGTACAGTGTCCAGGGAAGGCACGGCGTTGATCAGAGCCACACCGCCGCCGGGGACAATGCCCTCTTCCACAGCCGCACGGGTGGCGCTCAAAGCGTCCTCAACCCGGTGCTTCTTCTCTTTCAGTTCGGTCTCGGTGGCAGCACCGACGCGGATGATCGCCACACCGCCGGCCAGCTTGGCCAAGCGTTCTTGCAGCTTCTCGCGATCGTAGTCGCTGGTGCTGGCTTCAATCTCGGCCCGAATCTCGTTGATACGGCCCTTGATGGCTTCGGTGTCGCCCGCGCCGCCGATGAAGGTGGTGGTGTCTTTGGTGCTGACAATCTTATCGGCCTGGCCCAGATCGGCCAATTGGGTCGTCTCCAGCTTGCGTCCCAGCTCTTCCGTGATCACCTGTCCACCGGTCAGGGTGGCGATGTCACGCAGCATAGCTTTGCGGCGGTCGCCAAAGCCAGGGGCTTTGATGGCGAGGACGTTGAACATACCGCGCAGTTTGTTCAGCACAAGGGTGGCCAGGGCTTCGCCGTCTACATCTTCGGCGATGATGACCATCTCGCGCTTGCCCAACTGGACCAGCTTCTCCAACACAGGCACGATGTCCTGGGCGCTGCTGATCTTCTTATCGGTGATCAGAACGTAAGGGTTCTCGATGGAGGCTTCCATGCGCTCGGAGTTGGTGACGAAGTAGGGGCTGAGGTAGCCGCGGTCAAGCTGCATACCTTCCACATACTCGGTCTCGAACTGCAGGCCCTTGCTCTCTTCGACGGTAATCACGCCGTCCTTGCCTACCTTGTCCATCACTTCGGCGATCAGATCGCCGATAACTTTGTCGGCGGCGGAGATGCTGGCGACCTGGGAAATCTCGGCTTTGCCCGCAACCGGGGTAGCCATATCACGCAGAGCCTGGACGATCGCGTCGCGACCGGCCTCGATGCCACGCTTGAGCAGCATCGGGTTGGCACCGGCGGTCACATTCTTCAGACCTTCGGTGACAATCGCCTGGGCCAGTACGGTGGCGGTGGTGGTGCCGTCGCCGGCCACATCGTTGGTCTTGGTGGCGGCTTCTTTCAGAAGCTGGGCACCCATATTCTGGAAAGGATCTTCCAGTTCAATTTCCTTGGCAACGGTTACACCGTCATGGGTGACGGTAGGGCTGCCCCATTTTTTGTCCAGGGCCACGTTGCGGCCTTTGGGTCCCAGGGTGGTCTTGACCGCATTGGCCAGGACATCAACGCCCTTTTTCAGGGCGCGTCGGGCATCTTCTTGAAAAATAAGCTGCTTTGCCATTTCGACAATTTCTCCTTGACAGGTACTCTACAAACGGTTACGAATTGCTTTTGGGTCCGGCTGTTACACCGCTATCATCCGATCTCGCTTTGTCTTAGTTTTCGACAATAGCGAGAACATCGTTCTCTTTCAGGATCAGATATTCTGTCCCGGTGAGTTTGATAGTTGTGCCGGAGTACTTGGCGTACATCACAATGTCGCCAACTTTGACATCCATGGCGATCCGCTTGCCATCTTCGTCCCGCGCGCCAGGGCCGACGGAAATGACAGTGCCCTGCTGGGGTTTTTCCTTGGCGGTCTCGGGCAAATAGATACCCGATGACGTTACTTCTTCCTGCTCGGTGGGCTTGACGACCATGCGGTCACCCAAAGGTCGCAGATTCATACACATCCTCCTCGACTCATACCAATTTGTGGGATTAAAGAAATAGACAATTAGAAAGACGAACTTTCTTTCACAAAATGAGTTAGCACTCAAAGGGTGAGAGTGCTAACCCGCAAAACAGTGTACCCCACTTTTTCGGTGTTGGCAAGAGTGCGAAGGCAAAAAATGATAAGCGTTGTGTTAGAGATTGGGGAATGGGGAAAGGGGATTGGGGAATGGGGATTGGGGATTGGGACAACGGCCATTCATTCGCAATTCGCAATTCGCTATTCGCCGTTCCCCAACGACGCCACGTAATCCAGCATTTCGCTCTCTTCGGTCACATAGTCCGCAAGCTGAAAGGCGGCATAGAGCTCCCGGCTGCGCTCGAAGTAGCTGCGGGCCTGGTCGCTTTTCTTCTGTTCCAAGGCCACGTGCCCCAAATTGTGCAGAGTGGCGGCTTTGTCCATCCACGTACCCCGCTCTTCCGAAAGTGCCAGGTCTTTCTCGTACCATTCCAGGGCTTCGTCGAAATTCTGGCGGGCATAGGCCACCGAGCCAAGATTGTTATAACAGGTGCTGATCCCGGTCTGGTCGGCCATCTGCTGAAAGACGGCCAGCGCGTTTTGATAGGCCCGGTGCGCGTCGTTAAAGCGCTCCATCCCTTCCAGAGCCAGCCCCATATTGTTGTGGGCACTGGCGGTTAGCTGGGAATTGTTCAGGCGCAGGGCAATGCGCAGGGCCTTGCGCTGTTGCTCGATGGCCTTCTCGTAGTTGTTCATACTAAAATAGGCGCTGCCCAGATTGATATAGGCTGTGGCCAGGGAACGCTGATCCCCCAACTGGGCCACCGCCTCAAAGGCCATCCAGAACTGCTCCAGCGCGCGGCGGGGTTCGTCCATCACCCGCAGGGATGTGCCCAAATCCGTGTGGACATAGGCCATTTCCATGACCATATCCTTCTCGTCGAAGATACGCAGCGCCCGCTCCAGCCATTCCACCGCCGCTTCCACCTCGCCCGTAAAAAAGAGTTGGCGGCCAATATTTGTCAGCAGCCAGCCAAAATCCCGTATGTCGCCCAGGCCAATCGCCGCGACGGCGCCTGCCGAGAGCCAGCGCAGAATTCCCGGCGGGTGACGCCAGAAGGCGTAATGGGCCAAGGCCAGGGCATACTCCCGCAGCAGACGCAGATCCCCTTGCATCTCCGGCGAATCCAGCACGACTTCGGGCAACCCGACCTTTTCCAGGGGTTCGCGCACCAATGCCAGGGCTGGCTGCTGCCAGATGCGCTCGACACGGGTACTCAACCAATCGGCGGCCAGGTGGATGTTTCCCCATTCCGGGTCAAGCTCGCTCCAGCGTTGCAGGGGAACCTCCTGGTAGCGGCGGATGTAGCGCAGGTAATAGGCCGCGTGGCTGCGGTTCCACTCCTCGCCCAGCATGGCCGCGCCCTGGGCCAGATAGCGGCGCACCACCGGCTGCACAACAATACGCCGGGTGAAATTGTTTTCCTCCACCAGGGCACGGGCGATCAGCGCTTGCAGAGTCTCCTGAAACTCGTCCTGTTCGCCCAGATCGCCCCAGAAAAGCTCGCGCAGTGCCGTGAAGGAAGCCCCACCCGCCGCGCTCACCAGCCGATCCAACAGGGGGCCAGCCTGAGGCCAGAAGGCTGCGAAATTTTCCACAGCAAAGGCGGCGATTTCGGGCATGCTCAGGGCATTGTTGAAAGTGGGCAACTCGGCCAGCGCGCTCTTGAGTTCTCCCCATACGCCATAGTCCAACAGTAGCCCCATCACCAGGCGCATAGCCAGCGCACGTCCGCCGGTGGTTGTGTGCAGCTCTTCCACATAGCGCAGG
>CAMDQF010000064.1 GCA_945905745.1 Litorilinea aerophila | reverse complement strand
GTCCAGAGATTCTTCCAGAGGCGCGACCTGCTCCCCGGTGACGTAGGCTTCCGGCTCTTCCGCCAGGAGTGTCGGCTCCGTGCGGCGGGCGCGCAGGGCGTCGAAAAGACGCTCCTGGTTCATCCCCCGCAGACGGAAGAGCAGAAAGGGGTCTTCGTCGAACTGTTCGCCCAGAATGTAGTGGGCGGCGGCCACGTGTTTGCAGGGGTTGGCCCAGTCTGGACAGGAGCAATCGGTCTCCAAATCTGCGCTCTTGTCCGGGAAGAGGCTGACCCCGGCCTGGGCAAAGGCTTCTTCGATATCCTGGGGCATCTCCCCGGCCAGAAGCTGGGCGGTGAAGATGGCTTGTTCGCTCAGCTTCTCGATGACCGCCTCCCACTCGGCGGCGGTCAGGGGCTGCAGACGGATGCGTATTTTGTAGGGAGTGGCCCTGGACCCCTGCACCCGGGCCTGGATGGCCCCGGCCTTTTCCTCGATGGAGAGCACCTGGCCCTGGCGGGCATAGCTGCGTCCCCGGCGCAGACGACCGGCGTCGGTGATGCGCTCCAACGCCTGAATCCAGCGCTGTGCCCACCACTTCTCGGCAAAGTCGCCCCGCTTGCTGCGCGCTTTGATGCCCTTATCTGTCTCAATCGCTCGGGTCGCTTTGGGATACCAGCTCATTCCACCATCTCCCGTTGCAGATGCACCAGTTCCCGCAGCTCCGACGTGGAGAGTTCGGTCAGCCAATTTTCGCCGCCCCCCACAATGGCCTGGGCCAGTGCCTTCTTCTGTTCAATCATGGCGTCAATCTTCTCCTCCAGGGTGCCCACACAGACAAACTTGTGGACCTGTACATTCTGCTTCTGGCCGATGCGAAAGGCCCGGTCGGTGGCCTGGTCCTCCACCGCCGGATTCCACCAGCGGTCATAGTGGAAGACGTGGCTGGCTCGGGTCAGGTTCAGCCCGGTGCCCCCCGCCTTCAGAGAGAGGACGAAAATCGGCGGCCCGTCGCCCTCCGCCTGGAAGCGCTCCACCATTTCGTTGCGCTTGCGGGCCGGTGTGCCGCCGTGCAGAAAGAGCACCGGTCGACCAAAGTGGGCCTGTAGATAGCTCTGCAAGAAGCCGCCCATCTCGGAAAACTGGGAGAAGATCAGCGCCCGATCCCCCGCAGCCAGCAGCTCCTCCACCAACTCGACCAGACGCACCAGCTTGCCGCTGCGGGTCGCTGCGTCGGTCACAGAGTGCCCCCCCTCCATCTGGTGCAAAAACTGGGCCGGATGGTTGCAGATTTGCTTGAGTTTCATCAGCAGGGCGAGAACCATCCCCCTTCGTTGCATATCCTCCTGCGCGCTTTCGATGGCCTGCAAAGAATCCTGCACCACCGCTTCGTAGAGGGTGGCCTGCTCTGGGGAGAGATAGCAGTAGGCTTTGCTCTCCTGCTTCTCCGGCAGGTCCTGAATGACCGTGGGGTCGCTCTTGACCCGGCGCAGGATGAAGGGCGAGACCAGACGGCGCAGACGGTTGGCCGCGTCGGTGTCGTCGTAGCGTTCGATGGGCAGGGCAAAACGTTCCCGGAAGCGCTGGCGGCTGCCCAGAAAGCCGGGGTTGAGAAAGTGCATAATCGACCAGAGTTCGCTGAGACGGTTTTCCACAGGTGTGCCGGTCAGGGCCAGGCGGAAGGTGGCGGGCAGTTGGCGGATGATCCGGGCCTGTTGGGTCTGGGAGTTTTTGATGTTCTGGGCTTCGTCCAGGACAAGGCCAAACCAGCCGATCTGCTGCAAGCTCTCGCTGTCGCGGCGGGCCAGAGCATAGCTGGTCGCCACCAGATCGTGGCTGGCCGCGGCCTGGGCAAAGTCGTCGCCGCGCAGACGATCAGGCCCCTGATGCACCATCACTTTTAGCTGGGGGGTGAAGCGCGCCGCCTCTTTGGCCCAGTTGACCACCACAGAAGTCGGGGCAATCAGGAGGGTGGGGCCGGGCAGTTGGCCTGCCTGCTCCTTCACCCGCTGCAACAGGGCCAGGGTTTGGATGGTCTTGCCCAGCCCCATATCGTCGGCCAGACAGACACCCACCCCCCAGCGCCGCTGGAAGTCCAGCCAGGAGTAGCCGTAGCTCTGGTAAGGGCGCAAGCTGGCCTGCAAGCCCTCCGGCGCGGGCAAAACCGTCAACTTTTCCTGGCCGGTGAAGCGCTCCATCCACTCGTGCAGCCAGCCCTCCGTCTCCACCCCTTCCACGGGCAGACCGTCCAGCGCAGCGTGTTCACCCAAAGCCAGGGCAGCCGCATCGAGCAGGCCGATCTTCTTCTGCTGCTCCATCTTCTCCCAAAAGCGGATGGCCGCCTCGATCTGTTCCGGGTCCAACTGCACCCACTGGCCGCGAATCTGCACCAGAGGCGATTTGAGAGCCACCAGCGCCTGAAACTCATCCCTGCTTACTGCTTCCCCGCCCAGGGAGAGTTCCCAGCGATAGCTCACCAGCTTTTCCATTGTCAGCAGGCCCTGGCCCACGCCGTCGGAGTCGGTGGCCGCAGAGCCACTGCCGCTCATCTTCAGACGCACGCCCAGCCGTGCCCCGGCCCGGTTCCACCAGGGGGGCACGAGCACACCAAAGCCGCTCTCTTCCAGCAAAGGCGCGGTTTCGCGCAGATAGGCATAGGCTTCATCGCCGGTCAACGACGCGGCCACGGGACTCTTGCCGCGCAGGCTGCGTTGCACGGCCTGGCTGTGGCGGGCCACATAGCCCAGACCGGCCAGCAGCATCTCCTGGGGATTCTCCAGGCGGCGGTCCAGATGGCTGAGCAGATTGCCTGTGCTGCGCCAGACCTGGGCCGCATCCACCAGCAGGCTGGGATCGTCCCGGGCCTGGAGCAGGAAATGCAGTGTCCAGGCCGGCGGACTCGCCCCGTCCTGGGGGGCGGGCGGTTGCAGACGCAGGGCCACCCGGAAGTTGCCATCTCCGGCCACGCGCAGGCTGCGCAGCCAGGCCCCATAGCTGCTCAGAAGTCGGCGCGATTGGGCCGGGGAGAGCGGCACAGCCGCGTCGTCCTGGCAAAGGGCGTTCAACCAGGCCGCACCGTCGGTCTGGGCGGGCTGGGCAACCCGGCTGCCCCGGTTCCAGCGGCGCATCAGGCCATCGGTCAGACCGGCCAGGAAGGAGTCGAGCAACGCGTGGGGCTGGGTTTCGCCCTCGGCCCCGGCCCGACAGAGGGGCGGCATGGCCTGGCGCAGCCGGGCCAGACGAGGTCCGTCTCGCGGGCCGTCCAGCACCGGCAGCCAGCGGGCGAAGAGGCTCTTGCCATTCCCGTCCGCCACCAGGGCCGGGTGCAGCTTCTGCTGGGCCAGGGTTTCCAGGGCCAGCCGGGCCGCCACCTGCCAGAAGAGCAGGTCATCGCCCAGGCGCAGGTCGTGGGGCAGGTCGTTGACAGATGGAAGATTGAGAAGCAGAAATAACGCGTCGGCGGGAGCGAGATTCTGGCAGGGCATCTGCCAGGGCAGGAGGACGGGCGCGGTGTTGTCCAAATCCCAGTTGTGTGTCAATTGGGGCGAGGGCTGGGGCGCGCTGCGCAGGCTGGGCAGGCGCAGGCTGAGGGAGGCGGCTTTACCCGGCAGATGCAGACCGGTCAGGGCTGTGAACTGCCGGGGCAGATCCTCGGCTTTCCCGGCAAAGGGGTGGGGGCGGGCCGTGCGGGCGCGGCGGTCAATCTTGGCCGTCGGCGGCGGGCTGTCCGTCGTCTCGGACCAGAGGGAAAATGTCCCGGTCTCGGCCGGGGATTGGGGTGGTTGCCAGTGGGCATGCAGTACATTCATACATCAAGTGTACTGGTTTCTCGGCAAGATGTCCAAGTGGAACGGGGGACTGTTCACGTCGTATGCTCTGGTCAGATTGTGTGGGATTGACTGCTTCTCTGTCAGCCAATGTCTGCCCTCGGCTGCCGCCCTCCTCTCCGGCACTGTCCAACCCCCTCTCCCCTCCTGGCCCATAGGCCACGGGGCAGCAGGCAGCAAGCAGCAAAAAAGAGACCCACCTTCCGGCAAAGTCCCTTTCGATGGATATTGTAGACTGGGAGCAGTCGCACGTCAAGGAACGGATGTTCTGTGTTGTGGCCGCCTCTTCCGACTCCTTGCACCCCGACCCACCCTGTGCTATCCTTTCGACAGGCTCAAGGCGACGCCTGACGCCAGCCTTCGGTCTGCGCTCTCCTCGTCCTTCACCAATCGCAAAGGAAGTGCCAATGCCTCTCTTCACCCACGGCCACGCCCTGCTGATCGGTGTGGGCGGTGACCTACCCAACACCGCCACCGACGCGGCAGGAGTGGCCGAGATTCTCACCGCGCCCCGGCGCTGCGCCTCTCTGCGCGCACAATGGCGACTCTCCGTGAGCGGCAATCCCCGCATCACCAGTGACGAAAGCGAGAAAACGCAATGAACGGGGCTTCTCAAGAGGAACTACTGGCCCAGCTTACGGCCATGCAGGCGCAAATGGAGGTGCTACAACGCGAGCTTTCCATCCAACAGAGTGGCAGCGGCGGGGTTGCCCAGAGCAGTGGAGCGGCTGCCGGTGCCGGCGGGGTAGCCATGCAGGGCGATGTGGAGGGGGGCATCCACCTGGATAATCGTCAGGACAACCGGCAGATCAACACTGACGGCGACTTTGTGGACGGCGACAAAATCACCAACATCCGCCAAACGATCGCGGACCCGGTGACCCAGCAGATCATCGCCGCCGAAGAGAATTACCTGCGGGGGCTTTACGCCGAATGCAACGAACTGCGCCTGGCCCAGGACGGACCTGTGGACGCGCAACACGGCCTGCGCCCCCGCCTCCAACGGGTCTATGTAGAACTGAACACTACCACAGAGCCACAGAAGGTTGAGCAGGTTTTGGAGCGGGCCGGTATTCCAATAGGGGAGACACCCCAAGCGCTGGCAAAGCTGCGTGGGCTTCTGGGTGAGAGCGACTTGAACCAGCTGCTTCAGATTGGTCGGATGGAAGGGGTGGAGGAAGAATTTTCACCCCGCGACCGACACAAAGTTATGGAGACACGCCAGGAGGCAGAGGGATTGGTTGGCCGCATGGAAAAGGCCCTGGGGTTGGCCGAGGGCGCTTGGACAGCGGCCCGCCGCCCCCTTTCTGTGGTGGAGGCTCTGAGCTACGAAACCCATCTGGTGATTTTGGGCGATCCCGGCAGCGGCAAGAGCACCGTGACCAAACGGCTGGCCGGCGCGCTGGCCAGCGTCGGCCTGGACGATTTGCCACCAGAGGACACAGAATGGGGGGCGCGAATCACTGCCCAATTGGGTGGATGGCGGCTGCCTGTGCGCATGGAGTTGAGTGAATGGGCCAGACATCTGCCGTCGGATGCGCCAGGGGTTGCCGCCGACCTGATCAATGCCTGTGTGCGCAAGCTGGCCGAAACCACCGGTCTGGACGGAGAAAAGAAGAAGGCCCACCTCCTTGCTTATCTAACCGGGAAGGGCAGCGCGCCTTTGCCAGATGATGGGTCCCAGGCCAAGCCCCAGGTCTTGCTCCTGCTGGACGGTCTGGACGAAGTGGCAGATGTGGAGAAGCGCAAAATAATTCTGGCTGCGATTGGTGATTTTGTCACAAAGTACCCGGCCGTGCCCCTGCTGATCACCTGCCGGGAACGTCCTTATCGGGGACAGCCACACTACCAGCTCCCCCTGCCCGACTATCTGTTGGCCCCGCTCGGGCTGGACGACGTCGAGAGCTTCCTGACGCGTTGGCATCAGGAACTGGTCTGGGCCAGGCTCTACACCGAGACCAACGCGGCATCCGCACGGCAACGGCTGTGGACAGCCATCAATGACCCCAACCGGGACGATCTGCGCGAAATGGCCGGGACGCCCCTGCTCCTGACCATGATGGCCCGGGTCAACTACAGCCACGGCCTGCCCGAAAGCCGGGCCACCCTCTATGAACTCTACACCAAACAGTTGCTGTGGGAGTGGGAACGGCAGAAGCAGGACGAACAGGGACAGCCCACCAACCTGGAGAGCTGTCTGCTGGAGGCCAACGTGCCCAAAAGCAGCCTGGAACGGGCACTGAACCAACTGGCCTATCAGGTCCACGGCCTGGGCAGTGGCCAGGACAGTGTGGAAATCCCCCGCAGCGAGATACGCGAGGCATTGGAGGGCATCCATCCCGGCCCGGAAGAGGCAGCCGCAGCCTGGGCCGTGCGTGTGCTGGGCCTGATCGACGATCGTTCGGGGCTCATCTACGCCACAGAACAGAGGCGATCCTATCGCTTCTCCCACCGCACCTTCCAGGAGTATCTGGCCGCCCGCGCCCTGGCTTCTGGGAATTTTCAGGCCAAATACCGGGAGAAGTTGGACCAGGAACAGTGGCGGGAGGCCATCTTTCTGGCCCTGGGCTACCAGACGTCCGTGTTGAATGACTACGACAGCCCCCTGCGGGTCTTCTACCAGCTTCTACCCGATGGCGTTGCCCGCCCGGCCGACCAGAGGGCAGCCCTGCTGCTGGGCGAGGCTTACACCCGGCTTCTGGGACCCAACCGGGCACGGCAGACAGAAGACAAGCGTATGGCTGACGCGGTCATCAAAAGCATCCCGGCCCGGTTGACCCAATTGATGCAGCAGCGGGATGCCCCACCCCGCCAGCGGCTGGACGCCGGACTGCTTTTGGATGATCTGGCGATTCTGCCCGAGGATCTGGACGATTTCGTCTCGATCCCTGCCCAGGCCCAATTGGGCTACGATTTTGAGATCGCCGCATATCCGGTCACCAACGCCCAATTCCGCTGCTTTTTCGAGGCAGGCGGCTACGCGGCCGACCGGCCTTGGTGGACAGAGGAAGCGGTCAAGGATATTGAGCGTCGGTCATACAACAAAGGCTGGCGCGAAGGCCCCCGCTACTGGGACGACGCGCGTTTCAACAAAGCTACCCAGCCGGTGGTGGGGGTGAGCTGGTACGAAGCCGTGGCCTACGCCGCCTGGCTGAGCGAACAGATGCACCAGCAGGGAAGCCTGCGCCCCACCTACGAGCTGCGCCTGCCCACTGGGGACGAATGGATGCGGGCTGCTTCACCCCCCTCTAACTCCCCCCATTTTGGGGGGAGGACTGTTGCGGCCGCTTCCGCCAGGTCGAGGGGGCGGGCTGAGGATGTATACCCCTGGGGCAGCACAGAATTTGACCCGGCCCGGGCCAATAAGGAGGAGAGCGGCCTGGGCCAGACCACCCCCGTGCATATGTACCCCGACGGGCGCACCGCCGAGGGCGTCTGGGACCTGGCGGGCAATGTCTGGGAATGGCTGCTGGCAGAGCCTGGCGACCTGAAAGGCGGGTCCTGGTATCACGGGTCGGAACGGGCCACGGCGTCTGCGCGCGACAGGAGCGTCCCGAACAGCTGGAACTACAACATCGGTTGTCGGTTGGTGTGTGTCCCCATCTCTCGTGTGGCTGGTTCTGGCTTCTGATTTCTGGCTGCTGGTTTCTGCTTTTCTGGTTCCTCAATCATGCTCTTGCGACCAATAGGGGTTTGTAGAGCCAACGGGGCATGTGGCTGTTTGTGTATTGGATGGGGCGAATGCCCCATCCAATCGATTTTTTTGAAAGTTCGCCTCACACACGTTCACAAAGGAGAGTGCCATGACGACATTCGCACAGGGTCACGCCCTGCTCATCGGTGTGGGCGCAGACCTGCCCAACACCATCGCAGACGCCGAGGAGCTGCACAGCTTTCTGATTGCACCGGACCGCTGCGCCTATCCCCCAGCGCAGGTGCAGCTTCTCACCGGGGAAGGGGCAACCCGCAGCCACATCCTGACCGCGCTGGATAAGCTGGCTCAAGCGTCCACCCCCGAATCAACTGTCGTCGTCTACTATTCGGGCCACGGCTATCAGGTCGAAACAAAGGATGTGAGCACCACCCACTACCTGCTGCCCTACGGCTACCAGCAGGGAACGCTGCAAAAGAGCGCCATCAGCGGCGCAGAGCTGCTGCAGAAGTTGCAGGCCATCCCCGCCCAAAAACTGCTCCTTCTCTTGGACTGCTGTCATGCCGGTGGGCTGGACGATCTGCCCGCGGCTAAATCACCGGCTCTGGAATTCACCAAAGCCCCGCTGCCCCCAGAGGCGATAGAACTTCTGGCCCAGGGCGAGGGGCGGGCGGTCATCGCCTCCTGCACAGAAGGCGAGCTTTCCTTCGGCGGCGACCCCTACAGCGCCTTCACCCTGGCCCTGCTCGAAGCCCTCGACGGCCAGGGCGCGGCCAAAAAGGACGGTTATGTCTACTTCTCCGATCTGGCCGCCCACACCCGGCAGAAAGTGCCCCTGCGCACCAAAGACCGGCAACACCCCACCTTCGATTTTCGCAAGTCCGACAACTTTATCGTTGCCTACTATGCCGGCGGTGAGATGCAGCCCAAGGGACTCCCCTTCAAAGTGGAGGATGTTGTGATCGAGGAGACGCCCGGCGAGCTGCGCGGTGTGGGGCAGATCGGCCATCGCATCACCAACACAGGCAGCGGCGCTGTGGCCACCGATGGCGGCGTGGCCGCGGGGGAAGGCGGCGTGGCGATTCAGGGAGATTCACACGGCCCCATCACTTTGGACAATCGCCGGGACAACCGCCGGATCAACACCGGCGGCGGCACATACGTCGCAAAGGATGTCAACGTTTCCGGTGGCGACTTCGTGGGCCGGGACAAGAAGGTGAGCGGAGACAAAATCCGCATCGGTAACATCAGTGACAGCAAGATCGGCAACATCGGTCGAGGCACTGGATCAGTCACCACCAGCGGTCCCAGCGTCGCTGAGCTGGCCCTTCTCTTTGCTCCGCTGATGCAGTCGATTCAGAACGCACCCGCCGACAGCCGTCCGGAAGCCGTCGCCGCCGCCCAAGAATTGGTGACGGAAGCAGCCAAGGGCAGCGAGGCCAACGACGAAACCGTGGCCGAACTGGTCACGGCTCTGGCCAAAGCTGCACCCGATGCCGTCCAGGCGCTGGTCGGCCTCTTTGCGCCCGCAGCATTAGGGAAACTGGCCGGCGCAGTCACGCGCTTCGCCCTGCGCACTATACAGAAACAGTAAGGAGAACGATGACCGACGACCTGACCAAACAACTGGCCCAATTGAAGCAGGCCCACGAAAGCGGGCTGCTGGACGCAGAGACCTATCAAGCAATCGTCGCCAAACTCCTGGCTGCGGACGTGCCTGCCCAACAGAGCGGCAGCGGCGCATCCGCCCAGAGCGGCGGCACAGCCGCCGGCGCGGGGGGCGTGGCCGTGGGCGGCAACATCCACGGCAACGTCTATTTGGGCGAGCGCCCCACTGACGCCGCCGGGTCACTGGCTATCTACCGCCGGGTCTTTGTCAGCACAGGTCGCCAATTGCCCCTGCGCGGGGTGGATGTGCAGGCCAGCGACCCCGGCGGAGGCCGCAAACAGCTTGACTTGGACCGGGTCTACATCGGGCTGAACACCACCAGCCAACGGCCACTGACCCCAGCGGAGATGGCCGCGGCTGCCAAAGAGCGAACCCGCCGAACCGTCGAGGGCGGGCCGGAAGAGAGCCGTCCCCTGGCCGCGCTGGAAGCAGTCATCGCCAACCGGCAGGCTGTGCTGCTGGGCGACCCCGGATCGGGCAAATCCACCTTTCTCAACCACCTGGGCCTCTGCTTGGCCCTGCACGGCCAGGACAGGGAGGGCGATTGGCTGGAACGGCTGGAGGGCTGGCCTGCAAACGACGGCGATCTGATCCCGATTGCCGTCGTCCTGCGCGACTTTGCCCGCTGGCTGGCTGAACGCACGGGTCCCGCCATGCCCAGCCATCTCTGGCAGTTCATCTGTTCCCGGCTGGCGGCCCAAAACTTGGACTTTGCGGCCCAGCCTCTGCACGCAGCCCTGGAAGCGGGCAGAGCCATCCTCCTGCTGGACGGGCTGGACGAGATCCCCGCCAGCCAGGAACGCACCCGCATGCGCGACGCCATCCACGTCTTCGCCCGGCGCTACGGCCAGTGCCGCCTGCTCGTCACCTGCCGCACCCTCTCTTATCAGGAGGCGGAATGGAAGATTCCCGGTCTGCCCAGCTTTGCACTGGCCGCCTTTGACGAGGAGAAGATCAGCAATTTTGTGACCGGCTGGTACGCTGAACTGGCCCGCAGCGGCGGTCTGGAACAGGCCAAGGCCGACCGGCTGGACCGGCAATTGCACGATGCCCTGCAACGGCCCGATCTGGCCCAGCTGGCCGCCAACCCCCTGCTGCTGACAGTGATGGCCCTGGTCCACACCGACAGAGAGCAGTTGCCCGACGCCCGCGCCCTGCTCTACGAACAGACAATCGAGATTTTGCTCTCGCGTTGGGATCAGAACAAAAGCGGCGCAGAGCAGGAGACGCCCCGTCTGCGCCAACTGTTGGAAGAGGCCGGGCGCGGCGATGTGGACCTGAAAGGGGTACTCTGGCGGTTGACCTTCCAGGCCCACAAAACTGGTGGGGCAGCAGGCGACGGCGAAGCTCTGGCCGACATCGGCGAGCTGGCCCTGCAGAAGGCCCTGGCCGAACTCCACCCAACCGGCAGCCGGGACTGGGCCAATAGCCTGATCCAGACGATGAAACTGCGCGCCGGGCTGCTGTTGGAACGGCTGCCCGGCGTCTTCACCCTGCCCCACCGCACCTTTCAGGAGTATATGGCCGGGGCCTTTCTGGCCAGCCAGAACAATTTTGCGGAGGAGGCAGCGAAGCTGGTCCAGCCCGGAGACCTCTGGCGGCAGGTGATTCTGCTGGCTGTGGGCCGTCTGGTCTATCTGGGCGGGGAGACGGGTCGCCCACTGGCTCTGGTGGGGGAGCTTTGCCCGGACACGCCAGACACGAGCGATCTGGGCTGGCGGCGGGTCTGGCTGGCCGGGGAGGTGCTGCACGAGATACGCCTGAACCGGGTGCAGGACAGTGCGCTGGGCCGCGACCTGCTGGCGAAGGTGCGGGGACGGCTGGCCGCGCTGCTGGCCGCCGGTGCGCTGACGCCCGTGGAGCGGGCCGAGGCCGGGGATGTGCTGGCCAGCCTGGGCGATCCCCGTTTCCGGCCCGACGCCTGGCACTTGCCCGCCGAAGCGCTGCTGGGCTTTGTGGAGATCCCCGCTGGGCCTTTTCTGATGGGCAGCGACAAGCGCAAGAATCCCCAGGCGCAGGAACGGGAGACGCCCCAACACCGGTTGGAACTGCCCGCCTTTTATATGGCCCGCTACCCGGTGACGGTGACGCAGTGGCGGGCCTTTGTGGAGGCCAGCGGCCACACGCCGGAAATCTCGCGCAGCCTGGAGGGGCCGGCCAACCGGCCCGTGCGCTGGGTGACCTGGCACGAGGCTCTGGCCTACTGCCGCTGGCTGACGGAAGCGTTGCGGGGCTGGTCGGGCACACCCCCGCGCTTGGCCGCCCTGCTGCGGGATGGCTGGGCGATCAGTCTGCCCAGCGAGGCCGAATGGGAGAAGGCGGCCAGAGGTGGGGTGGAGATGACCAATCCGGGGCGTATCTATCCCTGGGGCGACGAGCCAGGGGCGGAACGAGCCAACTACAGCGCCACGGGCATTGGCACAACCAGCGCCGTCGGCGCTTTCCCCGCCGGGGCCAGCCCCTACGGGTTGTTGGAGATGGCGGGCAACGTCTGGGAGTGGACACGCAGTCTGTGGGGCGAGGATTGGCAGAAACCCTCCTTCGGCTATCCCTATCGAGCCGAGGATGGCCGCGAAGCGTTGGACGCTTCGAATCAGGTTTTGCGGGTTTTACGCGGCGGGGCGTATTATGAAAGTGCCGATGGCATCAGGGCGTCTGCGCGCCTCAGGAACTTCCCGTACGGCAGGTTCAACTACTACGGTTTTCGGTTGGTGTGTGTCCCCATCTCTCGTGTGGCTGGTTCTGGTTTCTGATTTCTGGTTGCTGGTTTCTGCTCTTCTGCATTCTATGATCGGATGGGCGGCGAATGCCGCCCATCCGATCGATTTTTTCCCCAACCAACGAGAGGAGAAAGCATCCCAACGAGAGGAGAGAGCATCCTCAGATGCGGCAGCGCGGCACAGAGGCGACAGAACACCACACAATCCGCCCGATCATTCGGCACCCCGGTGCCTGAGGATGCCTTTTGCTGCGCAAGGTATATGAAATAAAAATGAAACGCTACCATATCGACGGCCACGTCTACTACATCACAACAAACGTCTACGCCCGCAGGCCGATTTTCACCCGCCCGGCCTACGTTATTGCGCTCATCGACAGCCTGAACTTCTATCGGCATCGCTACACATTCCAATTGATCGGGTATGTCATTATGCCCGATCATATACATCTATTGGTGTGGCCACAGCAGGAGGCCAATGTGGATGATTTCATGCGGGATTTCAAGAAATTTACCGCCACGCGCATCATTCGACAGGCGGAGGTCGAAAGGCGCAGCGACGATCTCCAGGCTTTCCAATGGGCAGGCACAGAAACCGGTCGCAGTGAAAATAAAGTGTGGCAGGATAGTTATTGGGACAAGAACATTTACAGCGACCGATTTTTGCGCCAGAAGTTGAATTACATGCACCGCAACCCGGTGCGAGCGCAATTGGTGGAAAACCCGGAAGAGTATCCGTATTCCAGTTATCGTAATTACGTGGCTGGTGATGAGAGTCTGATCGAAATCGATCGGGGATGGTCGTAAATGGTTCAGATGTTCCCTCCGTGTGACGGGCCGCATCTGAGGATGCTTTCTCCGCGGGGGATGTTCCCTCTGCGTGACGGGCCGCATCTGAGGATGCTTTCTCCGCGGGGGGATGTTCCCTCCGTGTGACGGGCCGCATCTGAGGATGCTTTCTCCGCGGGGGATGTTCCCTCCGTGTGACGGGCCGCATCTGAGGATGCTTTCTCCGCGGGGGGATGTTCCCTCCGCGTGACGGGCCGCATCTGAGGATGCTTTCTCCGCGGGGGTAACTTCCGCGTAAATGCTTCTGACCGGGCATTTCTGGCGGGGACTGAGAGGCGTGGACACACACCAACCGAAAACCGTTGTTGTTGTTCCTGTTGTTCGGGTTGTTCCTGTTGCGCGCAGACGCTTTCAACCCGGCCCTGTCGGTGGCGCGCACGCGCCCTGCCGACAGTAATAGCGTACACAAAAGGGGCCAAATTTACAAAAAGATGGACGCACAGTTTGTAGGCGCACGTCTCCAGAAGTTCGACTTTTTCTGAAAAGTCGAACTTCTGCGCTTCCAATTTCAAAAAAAATCGATCCGATGGGCGGCATTCGCCGCCCATCGGATTTAGAATTCAGAAGAGCAGAAACCAGCAACCAGAAATCAGAAACCAGAACCGGGGACACGAGAGAGGGGGACACACACCAACCGAAAACCGTCGTAGTAGTACCTGAGGTACGGGAAGTACCTGTTGCGCGCAGACGCCCGAAGCATTGCGGCGTCACCGCCCCAGTAACCACCACGCACGATTCTGAGAGTCCGATCCGACGCGCCCAATTCCTCCCGGTCGTCGTCCGGGCGATAGGGATAGTTGAAAGACGATTTCTGCCAATCGGCGCCCCACAGCGAGCGCGTCCACTCGAAGAGGCCGCCGCTCAGTTCTTCCACCCCGTAGGGGCTGACCCCAGCCGAAAACGCGCCCGGCGTGCTGGTGCTGTTGATTTCCGCCCCCGCGTAGTTGGCCCGTTGCGGGTCGGCGTCGTCGCCCCAGGGGTAGCGGCGGGTCGGGTTGGGATTGTCCCGTAGGGGCGCAGCCAGCAGCGCCCCTACAACGGGTGAAGGAATTTCCAGACCGCCGCGGGCCGCCTTCTCCCATTCGGCTTCGCTGGGCAGGGTCACCTCCCAATCAGCGGGCAGACGCCCCGCGCCGCGCAGCCGTTCGGTCAGCCAGCGGCAGAAGGCCAGAGACTCGTACCAGCTTACCCCCACCGCCGGGTGGTTGGGCAGTGTGAAGGGCAGGCCAGTATCCGCGGGTCGATTGCGCCCGATGCTGTCCCAAAAGCCTTTGAATAGCCCATTTTCCCAAAAGCCCGCGGCGCTGGCTTCCGGCCAGAAGTCGGCCCGGCCATAGCCGCCGGCGGCCACAAATTCCCCGAACTGGGCGTTTGTCACCGGGTAGCGCCCCATCCAATAGGCGTAGGGGATGTCCAGCGTGTGCTGCGGCGTCTCCTGGCCCCAGCCGCTGGGCGTCTCGCTCTCGTCCAGGCTGCCCATCACAAAGGGGCCAGGGGGGATGGCACAAAACTCCATCCCGGCCACCGTCATCACTGCCGGGCGGGGGTCGCCCAGAAAGGCCAGGGTGCGCCCGGCCTGCGCCCGTTCCAGCGCGGGCAACCCGCTGCCCAGCAGATGGATCAGTCCACCCTTCACTCGTTCCAGCTTGGCCTGGTTGCGGGGGCTGGTCTGGGCCGGGTCAATGCTTTCGGCCAGGGCCTGGCCCGCCAACTGCGCGCCCCACAGGTCGGCGTCGCTGCAGGTCGGGTCGTTGGCCTCCCGATAACAGAGGGCGTCGGCCAGCAGCCAAATGGCCGACGTCATACCTCGTCCCGCTTTGGCCCCTGCCAGCAGGGCCGCTTCCCGCCAGCGCAGGGGGTCTGTGCGGGCCAGGTCGGCCACATTTTCGGGAAAGTCCGTGTCGGTCAGGTGACAGGCGGCCAGATATTCCTGAAAGGTGCGGTGGGGAAAGGTGTAGACAGCATTGCCCCGGGGCACCAGCAGTCCGGCCCGCTGGCTCAAATATTCCACCAGACGCCAGGGTTTGACATCCGGGTTCTGGCTCAGGGCCAGCAGCCCCTGGATGAGGGTCGTCTCGGCGATGTCTGCCGTGCCCACCAGCTCCGCTTGACCGGCGTGGGCGTCGTAGGCCAGCCGGTTGAGCAATCCCCGCACCCGGGTCCGGTCCACCTTCAGCCATTCGGCCAGGCTGGGCTGGATCAGGCTGGTGTTGCCCTTGGCATCCCGCACAACCCGCTGGCTCTCCCACCAGTCCAGCAGCAACTCCACCGCATCGCTGTAGAGTTCTTCCCGGCGTTCGGGCAGGCTGCCCCCCCGCCAGGCGTGAAGGGAAGCCATCAGAGTCAGGAGCAGGGGGCGTTCGGCCAGTTCCTGCAGGCGCTCACTGCGTTCAATCGCCTGCTGCAAAATGGCGGCCCGGCCCTGGGCATCCTCGCTAGACCAGTGGCGCATTGGGCCAATATGGGCGTACCAGCGTTGCACAAAACGCTCGATCTGCCCGGGGCTGAAGGGCGCCAGCACCGCCGGTTGGAAGCCGTTCAGTTGCCACTCCTGGCGCTGATAGGCGTAGGTGCGGCTGGTTACCAGGATGCGGCAGCGGGGGAAGAGGGTGGCAAAGCTCTCCACGGCCTCTTTGATCTGGCCCCGGCGTTGGTTTGCTTCGGGCACTTCGTCCAGCCCATCCAATAGGAGGAGTCCGTCGCGCTCGCGCAGATGTTTGCGCAGAAAGGGGCCATATTCACCCAGCCCCTCGGCCAGTTCGCCCTGGATAAAGTCCCAGAGATGCTGGGCAGTGGCGTGCTCACCAGCGGGCGGCAGTCCCCGGGCCGCAAAATCCCGCAGCACCACCCGTACCGGCAGCAGCGGGCCGTGGGCCCAGGACTGGGGCTGGGGCTGCGGCTCTTTCTCCCCCTCTTGCGGGCTGTCGGGCAGGGGTTCTCGCAGCAGGGCCAGGTCCGCTTCGGGCCTTCCCAGCCGTTCCCCGGCCAGGCAGAGGGCCACGAAATTGACAAAAGTGCTCTTGCCGCTGCCCGGATCGCCCAGCAGAACCAGACGGGGGTGGCGGTCGATCTGTTCCAGCGCAGAAATAGATCGGCGGCGGACGTCCAGCCCCAGACCTATCCGACTTTTACCTTCCCCTGTTCCTTCTCCTTCAGCTTCCACCTGTTCGGTGAGCAGGGCAGTGTAGACCGCATTCAGGCTCAGGCGTACCTGGGCATCACTGGCCAGTTTGGGGTCCACGCCGCCCAGAGAGAGTGCTTGCATTTGGGTGAAGAGATGGCTGAGATAGGCAGTCTCCAGACTGGCCGAGTCGGGCGCAGCCGGGTCGATGAGTTGGTTGTTGATGTTGACATCGCCGTGCACGTCCCCGCCCACAGCCACCCCACCCGCGCCGGCGGCCACGGCTCCCTTGCCCTGGGCCAAGCCGCCACTGCCGCTCAGCGTAGCTGTATTGCTGGTGAAGAATTGCTGGTAGCGGCCCAGGTTGCCCAGGGCGGTCAGTTCCTGGCGCAGGGTGCGGGTGAACCATTCCTTATCTGCCTCGGCCAAGATATTCTGCACTGTGCGGGGTGTCTCCAGTTGGGTGAGGATGGCATCCAACGTCTCCTGCCATTCAGGTTGGGTCGCAGCCAACTGGCCCAACTCTTCGGCTAGCTCAGCTTCCGAACGATCTTTCCAGCCTTGAATCTGATTGGCGAGCAGGTTGCCACCGACACCGCCCACAACGCCGCCGAGAGCAATGAGCGCGCTCGGATCGCCTCCGTTGAAGGCGGTGATCACGGGCAATAAGGAGGATGCGGCCAGCATTCCGTAGAGAGTGCCGGGGGTCTTCATCTTCAAAAAATGGGCGGAATCGCGCAGCCGACGGGTGATGGCTTCTTTCCAACTTTGCAGGTCCATTGGGGTTCCTCCGCAGGGCGACGGGCAGGGCACTGTAAATAATCCTATAGTAGGCCAAAGTTGGCTTTTTTACAAGGAAGTTACGGTTGTTCTGCGAGGTACCAGGTCAGCTCCCCGGCTTTCCTCTCGTCCGCACCCGGGCAATCGTCTGGTCGGGCCGTTTGCCCAGGGGTGGATGGGCCAGGAGACCCTGGGCCAGCAGGGAGAGAAGCAGACGTTGGATGGAGGAATCGTATAGCTTTCCTCCATCGCTTCCTATTTTCGGGAATAAAAAAACCGTCTCCGGTTCCAACCTTGAGACGGTTTTTTATGAAGATGAGCCCCCTGGGACTCGAACCCAGAACCCACGGCTTAAAAGGACGTCAAACTACAAACGCGCCTGTTTTCGGTGTATTCACCATGTATCCAGTTTGGACACGACTATATCCTGAGGCTATGAGGTAGTAACTTATGGGACGATTGGGCGGAGCAAGTTATCAAATCAACCCCAGTTTTACATAGGGCATCGGATTGTTCAGAACATTAAAAAGGTGCTGTCGCAGATAATCATCATTCACGACGATTATCTTGCGGCAGCACCTTTTTTCTATTGGATCGACTTTGTGACAGATAGAACCTGCTCTAGCAAAGCTGTCGTGCAGTCTGGTATTCCTCAAGCAATCCATAGCGCTGTGCTAGCTTGCGAACACCAACATCGGACAGATCAAACTGTCGCCCTAAAGCACGCCAGTTCGGTTCAGTTCGAATTGGGGCGGCGAGGATTTCACGACAGGGAGGCATCCGCTGTTGCGGCAATGATTTGGGCAACGAAATGCTTCCGGTGGAAACAGGAGAAATGTGAGCATCCATCAGGTCTTCTGGGGACGGATGCACATAAATGTCCTCAGTGATCTTCTGGCTACTATGCCCGAGTATGATTGACAGGCTCTTTGTATCTCTCTGCACTTGCCAAAAGTGAGTAGCAAAACTGTGTCGCAAGGAGTGGGTATTCCAGACCTGATCCTCTACCCCCGCACGTTTGGCAATTCTACGAAGCACCTGATAGATGCTGTCAGCTTGCAAAGGCTGCCCATTCTGTTGAACGAATAGCTCTGGCGTTTCAGGGTGATTCTGAACATAGAGCCGTCGCACATCAACGTAGTGGCGTATTGTCTGTCCTACCGCAGCAGAAAAAGGGATCATACGCATCCGCTCCCCTTTGCCCATTACTTCGTGAAGACACCCCTTACCTTCTGCCCCCAGCCAATGGACCTGCTCCATACGTAGAGTTGCCAATTCGGTGCGGCGCAAGCCAGTGTCAGCTAGCAGAGCGACGATAGCTACATCGCGCAGGGGCAGTTCGCTTTGCGCCGCTGCGTCCAACAATGCCTGCAGAGTTGCCGTCGAGACTGTTTTGCCATTGATGTGTTTGTTCGTCACCAGGGGCAAAGGAAACCAGAAAGAAAAGTCACGAGGCAGGCAGCGCTCTTCGTAGAGCCACGTCAGGAAGGTTCTCACCACACCGATAGTGCGACGCACGGTGACTGGCGATAGACCGATATCACTCGTCGGTTTGCCTGGATGATCATCGAATTTGCGCTTCACACGAGACAGCCAATAAACAAAATCGCGTGCTTTCTGCCGTGTTATGTGTCCATCACTCAGACGGCTTTCATACCAGGTAGAAAATCGCTTTAGCGCACAGCCGTAGTGTAGCAAGGTCTCATCAGACCGCAGCCGCAGGCGGCAATCGTCCAGATAGCGTTCAATCCATTGTACCAGATTTGGAAAGGCGAGAACGTCCTCATCAAGTTGGAGTTGAGGTGTGATTAACATGGTGACTCCCTCAGTCAGCTAGTACGGTCGTAGATCAATGTAGAGGAAGTCGCTTTCGAGTTGCCGGCTCGTCGTCCACGACGAATTTCACCATAGCAGACATTTGGCCCGGTGGATCATAAGGAGCAGAAAAGTCGCAGAAAAGGAGGACTTTTGGAAACGAAAAGCACAAGGAGGAAAGAATGCGTATGTCTGTACCCGTCTCTTTACCCAGAAAGTACCTGAGCGTCCTGGTCACAACCAGAGAAGAACTGCAAGTACTGGCCCGGCGCGCGCGGACGGCCCTAGAGGAGGTGGAGGCGGAGGATGAACCCTACCAGTTGGCGCGCATCATCCTGCGGGATATCGAGGCGGAAGCCTACCGGCTGGCTCTGGAACTGAGTACGTTGGAAGTGACCGGCAGTTGCGATGGCTGTCCCTCCGCCCCACCCACCACCGAAGCCAATGTGATGCTGCTGGTGATTGCCGGGGAGTTGGAGAGGCAGGCGAACATTGCCCGCAGCCACGCCTTGGGGAAGGGGAGAGAGCGTTCAGCCATCAGCTTTCAGCTATCAGAAAACAAGCAATCACCCAACGGCAATGGTCATATACCCGAATCCCTGACGGCTGAAAGCTGACCGCTCTTGTTCCAAAGGAGGTGAAAACGACAACGACCCGTAGAGGACCATCACGGTCGTTGTCACCCAATAACACGAAGAATGCGCCTGACCGATGCTTAGGACACCGGCCAGGCCGACGAAACGCTGATAGGCCCAGCGTCTCGCCAATCACCCATGATACGGACAAGACAGTCCGTTGCCAAGTTGCATGGAGGGTTGGGAGAGGCGTGGGGAAGAGAGAAGAACAGATTTCAGCATTCAGCTATCAGCCCTCAGCCAACGGCCAATCGCCAACCGCTGATTTCTGACCGCTGACCGCCCTATACCCAAGGAGCAACTCCCATGCAACCCAAATGGCAATCCCCTTTTGACGCACCCCGCATCGTCGGCTATGTCCCCGCGGACAAGGCCGCCCAGGTCGGTGTAGCGACACCTATTCCCATTCTGGACATCAAACTGGCCGACCAACGCCAGTGGTGCAAGGCCGCCCTGGATTGGCTGGACGGTGAGACCCCCCGCCACGGCTGCCCCACGGCAGATCTGTGTACCGACGGTTCCTGTCGCCGCAGCCCCACGAAAGGGTGCTGTCTGCTCCTCCTGCCCGGTGACCATCCCGACTGGCGACCGGCACGGGGCTACCGCTTCGATGCGACAGTCAACGCCATCACGCCCAGAAGCCGCAGCGCCGTCCCTTCCACCCGCACACCCTTGCGTCTGGAACAACTCAGCCCACCCTTGGTCACGGACCCGCTCCTCAACGAGTGGCAGCGGCGGCAACAGCGCATCGACGCCGAACTGGACGATCTGCGCAGCCAGGGCTTTCCCATCGCCGTGGATGCCGCGGCCGTGATTGGGGCAGAGTTGCGGGGCGGGAGCATTGATTTGGAGACGGGGGAGATTGAATACTAACGGGCAGCAGTCAGGTTTCAGCACTCAGCGATTGGCGGTTAGCGATTGGCTATTAGCAATTGGCTATCAGCACTCAGCCTTCAGAAAGAGCAGGCGCATAGGGGCCAAGGACGCAGTGCTTATATCGACGGGGACAGGGCCGGATTCGGCGTTGTCGCCTGTCGCCGCACTAAGGTCCGATGGCGATCTATCACCGTCGAGTTAAGGCCCGATCGCATTTCGTCGGTATAGCCAATAGCCAACGGCCAATAGCTATTAGCCAATAGCCAATAGCTATGTTCTGACCGCTGAAAGCTGAAAGCTTCACTGTCTTCCCACTCGAACACCGGGAACGAACCATGACACACAACACAGCAAGTCCCACACAAATCGAAACCCACATGCAACTTATCGAACAGGCCATCGGGCGCACCTTTGCCGACAACGGGCTGCCGGTCCATCTGCTGGGCGGCGTGCAGGGACCCCATACCCTGACCTTTGGCTTGCGCCTTTATCAAGCCACGGCCACGAATCTAGGCAAGGCCCAGAAGCTGGCGACGGCGGTGGAGGCGGCCCTGGGCGACGGGCCGGTGCGCATTGTGCTGGAACGGGGGGTGGTCTGGGTGGAGACCCCTTCGCCGGTGGCCACACCGGTTCCTGGCTGGCAGTTGGAGGGTCAGGCACTGGCGATCCCCCTGGGCCTGACCAGCCGCTGCACGGTAGCCGGGGTGGACTTGGCCCAGGACCCCCACCTGCTCCTGGTCGGGCCGACGGGACGGGGCAAGACGACGGCGGCCCGGGCGGTGGCCTACCACCTGGCCCGGCAGAATGTGCCCCAACGTCTGCGCTTCGTGGCCGTCACCTTCAAGCCCCAGGACTGGCGGGCCTTCGGCCACCTCGCCCACAGCCTGGCCCTGGTCACCGACCCGGAAGAGGCCCTGCACCTGCTGACCTGGCTGACCGGCCTCATGCAGCGCCGGGCCGCCGAGGGACGGCTGCTGCCCCGGCTGGTCATCTTTCTCGACGACCTGCTCAACCTGCTGGCCCTGGTCGATGTAGTAGGACCCCTCACCGAACTGGCCTCTATGGGTTTTGGGGCGGGTATTCATCTGGTCATCGCCACCCAGCGGCTGGGCAAGCGGGGGGCGGGCGACGCCGCGGTGACGGGCAACATCCCGGTGCGTCTGGTCTTTGGCACGGCCGACGCCCAGGATGCCAGCTTCTTCACCGGGCGGGGCAAGAGCGGGGCCGAGAGTCTGGGCCGTTACAAGGGGGATGCCCTGCTCATCACCGACGGGGGCACAACCCGGCTGGCCGTCTCGCCGGTGGAGGACAACGACCTGGCCCGGCTGCCCCAGGACGCCGCTGAGATTCGTCCGTGGTTGGGGAACAGGCCGACAGGAGGCAGAGGGGCAGAAGGCAGAACCACAGAACCACGAACCGTTCGGGGCGAAGGGGGGCTTGCTGCCCCCAGAACCACCCAGAACCAGCCGGTTCTGACCGGTTCTGCCGGTTCCAGCGGTTCTACGCCCGACAAACCGTTTCTGGACCGGGCCCCTCACAGCGCCGACGAGATAGCCCGCATCCAGGCCATCTACGCCGCCACCCGCAGCAAGTCCGAGACCTGCCGACTGGTCTGGGGCTACAAGAACGGGGAGGTGTGGGGGTGGCTCAAAACAGCGCTCAGACAACAGCTTTCAGCCTGACAGCCTTCGGCTTGACAGCGGTCAGCCATCAGCCATCAGCTATCAGCGGTCAGCTATCAGCCATCAGCTATCAGCGGTCAGCGGGAAGGAGATAGTTCGTTGACAGAACAAGCCGTTGCTTATTTCGACGGCGACAACGCCGGTCAGGGCAGTGTCGCTTACCAATGCACCAGATGGCTGTGGGCCTATATCGCCGTCGAGTTTAGGGCCGACCCTATTTCGTCGGCGTCCACATTTGAGAAACAGACCACAGAGTTCAGAAGGCAGCCAGGGGCATTCCCCCTCTGAAATCTGACCGCTGAAAGCTGAATGCTGAATGCTGTCGGCAGACCGCTGACGGCTGATAGCTGAACGCTGAACGCTGATGGCTTTGCGCCAACCGCCAATCGCCAATGGCTATATTCAACGGAGTCCACCTATGCAAAACATCACACGGGCCGTCGGTCAGGCACTCTTTCTCGGTCTGCTTCTGCTCTTCGCCATCCCGGCAGGCTACCTGGCCGTGCGTATCGGGGACACTTGGACGGCCCATTACACCGAACAGGTATTGGGCTGGCTGACCGCCATCTGTGGCGGCTCTCTGCTCCTGGTCGCCCTGCTGATCGGGGCTGGCTTCTATGCCAAGTTGACCGGTGTCCGTCTGTGGGGCCGGGCCACGCCGCCCATGCCTCCTGTGGAGGCTGCCCCCCTCTATTACCTGCCGAGTCCGGGACGAAGCCATCCAACCCAGGCCCATGAAGTCGAGCCGGGAGCGGGAAGCCGACAGCCATTTCAACCACCTGTACAGACACCTACCCATCAACCGCCGCCCTGGGGCGTGACCGGTGGGGGACGCTATGACCTGCTGCCGCCGCCGGTGCAGGATGCCCGGTTTTCCATCAAGAAGGGGTGAGGATAGGACAGGGCAGCTATCAGCTATCAGCCGTCAGCTTTCAGCACAAGGCCGACAAATGATCCCTGACCTCTCTGGGCTTATTTCGTCGTCGCAATCGAATGGTGAATCGCAATGGAACAAGAGCCAAGTCCAGCCCCGCACCTATCGCCGTCGACATAAGGATTGAGAATGAAGAAGAGAGAGTAGAGGAGAGGCTACAGGGTGCAGAGCTTTGTTCAGCCATCTGGCTTCTGTGCCCTGTCTTCAGTCTCCCACCTGCCAACCGCTAATCGCTGATAGCTGACCGCTGACCGCTGACCGCTGACCGCTGACCGCTGACCGCTGACCGCTGACCGCTGACCGCTGACCGCTGAAAGCTGATACCTGACCGCTATACGCTAATCGCCAACTGCTATCTACTGACCGCTGACGCCTGATAGCTGATAGCCAATCTCTACCCACCGAGAACCACCTATGCCCGCACACATCCATCTGACCGCCAACGCCGAAACCGCCCTCCTCCATCTCCTGGCCGCCGCCGATGAGGAATTCTTGGCCTACTATGCGAAAGAAAAAGGGCTGTGCGTGGAAAATCTGCGCCGGGAGCTATCTACACCGAGACGGGAGTTGACCTGTCCCCTGTGTGGGCAGCCCTCCACCCACCTGCTCTCCTGTCGGGGCTGCGGCCCGGAGGCCTGGGGCGAGGAATTTCAGTTGCTGCACGGGGAGACGGCCAATGGGGAGCTGCGGGAGACGCTGGGGGCAGCACTCAGGAAGGGCGGTTGCGACGAAGAAGCCGTGGGCCACGCCCTGCCACGGGCCTATACCCCCGGCGGCTGTCTGCTCTGTCCTGCCTGTTGGAGCCGTACCTGGCCCCGCTACATCGCCCGCACCTGTCCGCTCTTGCTGCTGGCCGAAGGCAGCCTGGACGGACCGGGCCACTTCCCCGACGACTACTATCTGGCGGCATTGCAAGGGGTATCCAGGGAGGAGTGGAACAGGCGGGTGCAGGAGCGTTGGAGCCGGGATGGGAGGGAAGGGGTAAAGGAGTGGAGGGAAGCTATCAGCGGTCAGCTTTCAGCGGTCAGATGACAGAGCGCAGATGCCAGGAAGGGCGACGCCATTCTGACGTTTGCCCCTTGTGACCCGTTCTTTGCTCCCTGAAGCCTGAACGCTATTTGCCAACCGCTAATCGCCGACATCTGACCTCTGCATCCTGATAGCTGAAGTCTGATACCTGACCGCTATTGAAAGGAGAATGCACCATGAAGAAGTAACCAACAAGCCAACGATGACGGACTTCTCTCAACGAAGTAGGGCACTTCGAGAAGTCTGATAGCTGATAGCTGATGGCTGATAGCTGACCGCTGAAGCCTGACAGCTATTGTCCCGCCAATTAAAAAGGAAGAGGATTGTCGCCCAATCCTGCCCAGGTGCAAGCGACAACCCCCTTCCCAAAACCTTGACAAGGAAACTATACACCATGAAACCCCAGTTTGACAAGACCCAATTTGGGCAAAATGCAGAATTGACCGACGATGCAACGCCAGCCTTTTTCGGCATGGCCATGGAGGCCCAGATCGCCGACGGCGACTTTCGTACCTACGTGCTGCTCTGCCAACTGGCCTGGCAGGAACATCCCCAGGCCCTCAGCCCCTGGACCGAACGCACCTATGGGGAGCTGGCCGCCCTGCACCCGGAACACCGGCCCGTCAGCGCTGAGACTGTGCGCGGACGGCTTAACCGGCTCACCCAGGCCGGACTCATCACACGGGAACGCAGCGGGCAGAGTGTCTGGCGCACCTACCCGGTGCTGGACGGCCCCCTCTTCCCCTCCATGCGGGCCACGCCCCGTACACTCTCGGCCCGGCCGGTGCAGCCCCAGGCCCCCATCCACCTGACCCTGCACCTGACTCTGGAACCGGGCTTTGCCACGCCCCAGGTGCGCATCAGCCGGGACGGGCGTGTGGATACTCCCCAGGCAGCTACTTCGGGGTGGGTGGTGGCAGCACACCCAGACCAGCCTGGGCGCGTAGGCGGAACACACCCAGAAGTTCAGATAGGCAGCGGGCAGCGGGAAGAGCCGGTGGAGCACGTACCCGCAACCCCTGGGTGCGGTGGGGATGCACAGGCAGACCAGGCTGAGTGTGTGCCAGATACACACCCAGAGCAGCCAGCCCCGACGACGGAGCGGGCACAGGTGAGCGGGCGGGTAGCCGAGGTAGCGCCGCAGCAGGCTGGGTGTGCGCTGGCAACACACCCACAGGACTCTGGGCGCGTGCTGGGAACACACCCAGAAGTCACGGCCCGCACTGGCGTGGTAGCTCCTTCCATCTCTGACCTCTGCCCGCCTGCCGCCCAAACCGCTGGGTGTGCGCTGGGCACACACCCAGACCAGTCGGGGCGCGTGGAGCCTACACACCCACAAGCGGCTGCCCCCACCGGCAACCCCCTGAGTGTGCGTGGGGCACACACCCAGACCGCTCCGACCACCCCTGGGTGTGCGCTGGGAACACACCCAGAGGCCCCTCACACGCGTGTACGCGCGCGCGTCAGTACTGATTTCAGTACTGATCTGAGTACTGATTCTATTTCTTTAATTAATTCCTGGGCGTTCGGTAATTTTTTGAGTGAAACACGAGATTGATGTTGAGTAAAGAGTAGCGTCAACATAAGACACGAAATGGCAGTCAGTAGAGCGGTGAGCCACGATGAATTTGGTAAAAGTTGACCGAACCACTGGTCAAGCCAAGC
>CAMDQF010000063.1 GCA_945905745.1 Litorilinea aerophila | reverse complement strand
TGAATCCGTGTGAATCCGTCCTTTCCGTGTCATCCGTGTTCTACTTTCAGAACAGTCCACATCTCTGCCAACAGGAAGCGAAATGTTGAAAACAATCGACATCGACAGAGGGGAGTTTAGTCTCTCTGAAATGATACGTCTGATCAAAGAGGGTACAGAAGTGCTGTTATTGGAAAAAGAGACGCCCCTTGCGCGCCTCACACCAGTGGATACCACCGAACCAGCCCGCGTACCAGGCCTCTTCGCCGGTCAGATTTGGATCAGCGACGACTTCGACGATCCACTGCCGGACTCTTTTTGGCTGGGCGAAGATGAACCTGCTCTTTGATACCCATTCCTTTTTATGGTGGAACGATTCACCTCAAATGCTGCCCCAGCGCGTGCTCTCTGCGTGTCAAGATACACGCAATCAACTCTTCCTGAGTGTTGTCAGCGCCTGGGAAATCCAGATCAAACAGCAAATAGGCAAACTCAACATGCAATCTCCCCTGGCCGAAGTGATTGAGCGGCAGGTTCAGGTGAACAGATTGCGCATTTTGCCTGTACGGATCGAGCATATCCTTGCCATCGAACATCTGCCGCTGCTGCATCGAGACCCGTTTGATCGACTCTTGATCGCCCAGGCTATCACAGAAACACCAACGCTGATCAGCCGGGATAGCTTCATTCAGCAATACAGCCTGACCACACTCTGGGCATGACAACATTTTCTACCCCCACCTCTGCCCGCTGGATCGGCTCGGCCCACCCCTTCGACCTCCACGAAGTCTATCTGGACTTCCGCTCGCCTGTTGCTTTTGGCCTGACTGAAGCACCCCACAGCGCCCAACTTTTCATCACCGGGGACAGCCGCTACAAAGTCTGGGCGAACGGCGTCTTCGTCGGGCGCGGCCCAGCCCGCTCTTGGCCCCACGCCCAGAAAGTGGACGCCTATGACGTCACTCCTCACTTGGGTGTCGGACACAACGCCATCGCCGTGCAGATTTACCAGCCGGGCTACTCCCATTTCTCTTACCTGCACCGGGGCGCGGCGGGCCTGCTGGCCTGGCTGGAAGTGGAGGGCGAGACCCATCTGGTCAGCGACGCCCGCTGGCGGGTGCGGCGCAACCTCACTTTTTTGTCGGCGGCAGAGCGGGTCTCCATCTACGGCAGCGGTGTGGAGTTGCGGGATTTGCGGCTGGCCGATGGGTGGACTGGGCCAGACTACGACGACGGCCCCTGGGCCCCAGCGCGCATTGTCGCGCCGGCAGAAAGCCCCCTCTGGTCCGGCCTAACCCTGCGGTCAGCGCCCAATTTGAGCGAAGAGACGACAATTCTCGACGCGGCTCGGCTGGTTGCCTGCCGCCGGGGAAAGAGCGACGCAACCGTGGCCGATCCCCATCTGCGCCTGCGGGCGGGCTGGTCTGCTGCGCAACCGGCTGCCATAGAAGCGGACACCGACGGCTGGTTTGCGCCTCAGTTGGCCCCAGATGAAACCCAATATTGGCTCTTCGATCTGGGCCGGGCATGGACCTGCCAGGGCGTCGCCGCAGTGACCGGCGCAATCGGCGGCGAAGAAGTGCTGGTCAGCTACGGGGACAAAGTGCGCGACGGTGAACTGGTCATCTCCGACCCGTCCACCTACTGCCGAGTGCGCCTGACCGACGCTACCCATCTGGGGACCGGAGAGCAGAACGTCGAGGGCTTTTCCCTGCGCGGCGGACGTTTCATCCTCTTTGCCCTGACCGGTCCGACAGGGCCGGACCTTCGCATCCGCTGGGGCGTGCGCACCGCGGCCTACCCGCTGCACGCCGACCGACCGCTGATCACCGGCGACAGCGAACTCGACGCCATCATTGCGCTATGCGAAACAACCCTGGCTGCCTGTTTGCAGGATACCTTTGTCGATGGCATCTGGCGGGAATCGTCCCAGTGGCTGGGGGATGCACTGGTGCAGGCGGTGGCTCTGTGGGCGATGAGCAGCGACAGCGGGCCAATGCGCACAACTTTAGAGATGGCTGCCCAGGGCGCGTACGCGGATGGGGTGCTGCCCAGCATTTTGCCCGGCGAAGTCCATTCCTATTGCGTGGTGGACTACAACTTTTCCTGGGTGGAGCTGCTGGCCTTCTACTACGCTGCCACCGGCGACCGGGAGCTGGTAGCCGGGTTGTGGCCGACGCTGACGAAGCTCCTCGACCGCTTTCAGGAGGATGTGGGCGAAGACGGGCTGCTCCGCAGCCAGCCAGGACGACGGCTCTTTCTGGACTGGTCGCCCCAATCCCGGCAGGAGCCGAATGCCGTCTACAATCTGCGCTATCTCTACGCGCTGCAACAGGCGGCGGAACTGGCCGAAAGGGTAGGCGGGATGGCAGCAGCGTGGGCGGCGCTCTGGGTCCAGCGAGCCGAGCCATTGCGCGCCTGCGTGCGCGCCACCTTCCGCTCGGACGAACGCTGGTGGGACGATCCGGCGCGCACTACCCGCTCGCAACTGGCCGGAGCGCTGGCTATCTTGACCGGCGCGGCGGAGAGGGACGAATGGGAGGGGCTGGCTGCGGCGCTGGTGGCCCGTTCATTGAATCTGGACGACAGCCACCGGGACGGCCAACTGGTGCTGGCCAGCCCCTTTATGCACCACTACGTCTTCGAGGCCCTGCACAAAGTGGGGCAGGACGACGCCGTCGTCGAAATCATCCGCCGCCGCTGGGGGCGCTGGGTAGCCGGGGGCTTTCCCACTACCTGGGAGAACTGGAATGTGGATTTTCCCGACGGCTCCCAGTGCCACGCCTTTTCGGCGCATCCGCGCTACCATCTGGCGCGGGCGTTGGGGTGATGGCGGACGACTGACGACTGACGGCAGGCCGTCGAACGCCACCCGCCCCTTTTGCCTTCTCCATCCACATCAGCGACAATAAATCCACAACCAAGTGCCGTTCGAACGTTCCGACGTTCAAACGTTCCGACGTTCAAACGTTCCGACGTTCAAACGCTTCCAAAGGAGACCCCAATGAACGACGCCATCGACACAACCCAGAACGACGACGATGCCCAGGCCGCGCTACAGGCTTTTCTCAATGCCCAGGAATTCGAGGAGATGGAAGCCGCGCTGGATGAGTATCCCCTATTGGGGGAGCCGGAGTTTGAAGATGCGGTGGATAAACTGATCGAGCACGCCAGCAGCCTGGGCGACGCCGAAGCTGTGCTGCGCTTCCAGGATCGGCTGGATCTGCTCTACGACGTGCTGGACAATCTGGGTGCGACACCGGTGGAGGAGGCGGTGGAGGCTTTTCTCAACGCGGAAGCGGGTAGGGAGAGCGCAGAGGTCTACGCCCAATACGAAGAGTGGCTGGACAGCGCCGAAGCCGTGGCCTTTCTGGAGTTGATGGAACCCGCGGACCCGGAGACCGCCCAATTTTTAGCGGAGAAGCGGGCCGCCTTGGCAAAGTTGCGTACTGGGTAAAGAATAGAACGCGGATGACGCGGATCGAGCGGATTCACGCGGATTTACCAAAAATCCGCGCTTATCTGCCAAATCCGCTCCATCCGCGTTCTATTTCCTTTGGTTGCCATTCACCGCCGCGGTAGAGTGGCGCACGATCAGCTCGGTGGTCAGGAGAATCTCCTGGGGTGGGTGTTGGCCCGGCTCACGAATCTGGCGCAAAAGCAGCTCCGTGGCCTGCCGGCCCAGGTCGTAGGGGGATTGGGCAGCGACGGTGAGGAAGGGTTCGCCCACCAACCAGGCAGGGATGTCGTCCACGCAGACGACAGAGAGATCATTGGGGATATGCAGGCCCCTCTCCCGAATGGCTTGCATCGCGCCCAGGGCGATGAAGTTGTTGGCACCCAGCAAGGCCGTGGGCAATTCGGCCCCAGCCAACAATTGGCGGGCCACGGCATAGCCACTCTCGACTGTATATTCACCTTCCAGAACCCAATGTTCATTTTGGGGAATCCCGGCTTCGGTCAGCGCCCGCCGATAGCCGTCCACCCGGTCTTGGGCGGTGGAGACCACTGACGGGCCAGAGAGAATGGCGATCCGACGATGGCCCAGCTCGAGCAGATGGCGGGTCAATCCGTAGGCCCCAGCTTCCGAATCGCTGCGCACCACATCCACTGCCGCGCCGGGGACGCTCCGGTCCAGGACGACTATCGGCACTTTTTGACGCAGGATCGATTCCACCGCGCTGGCCTCGCTGCGAGTCGGCACCAGCAGAAAGCCATCCACCCGCTTGCGTAGCAGGACCGAAAGATACTCTTCCTGTTTGTCCTCCCGTTCGTCCGTGTTGCACAGAATCACATTGAATCCCTGGGCGCTGGCCGCGTCCTCCACACTGCGCGCCACGGACGTCCAGAAAGGATTGGTGATGTCGGTCAGTACCAGGGCCAGGGTGTTTGTGCGGTTGGAGCGCAGACTGCGGGCAATCTGGTTGGGGATGTAGCCCAATTCCTCAATCGCCGCCTCCACCCGGACCCGGGTGGCCGGACTGACAGTCTCTGGATTATTCAGCACACGGGAGACGGTAATTGGGGAGACTTGGGCCAGGCTGGCCACGTCACGGATATTCGCCATTACATTGGGTTCCAACAACTGGTGGTTGACGAAGAAGAGCGATTCGGGTAGAGTTTAAGTAAGCGACAGATGGTAACGTTATCATAGATTCTTTGATTTGACAAGCATCTAATTTTCGTCTACACTTTGGCGGTCTTATCACAGACGGATCAAAATAGAGCTGTCAAGCTCGGTTTCCCCCCAAACACTTCATAACATAAGTTTTCTGCAAAATTGACAGCCGGGTCAGCGCTGGCTTGTCTCCTGGTAGGCTATATTTATTGCAGCGCACACTCGAACTAGGCAAACTCCAAGCCGAGGAAAATAAAAGACTTATGGCCACAGCAACCACCGCGGTAGAGGCGAAGTCGAAAGCGCTTAGTCCGTCACGCAGACGTGGCTATGTATGGCGGCAAATCAAGCGAAGTTGGCAGCTATACGTCTTTCTGGCCTTGCCCCTGGCCTGGTTGCTCGTCTTTATGTACTATCCCATGTACGGGGCGCAGATTGCTTTCCGAGATTTCCTGCCTGGCCGCACGATTCTGGGCAGCGAGTGGGTCGGGATGGCCAACTTTGTTCGTTTTTTCAACTCGCCCCTGTTTGAACGGCTCTTGACCAACACCATCGGGCTGTCGGTCTACTCCCTGCTGGTGGGTTTTCCCATCCCCATTCTCATCGCGTTGAGCCTGAACCAACTGCGCACTGGCATCTTCAAACGCGGCGTGCAAATGATCAGCTATGCCCCCTATTTCATCTCCACGGTTGTGATGGTGGGCCTGATTCTGCAATTTCTGGACCTGCGCCGGGGACCGATCAATCTGCTCCTCCAGGCCCTGGGGATTGATACAATCCATTTTATGGGCAGCGCGGATATGTTTCCCGGCATCTACGTCTGGTCGAGCGTATGGCAGAATACCGGCTTCAATACCGTCATCTACATGGCAGCCCTGAGCACTATCGACCCGGCCCTGCACGAAGCAGCGTTGGTGGATGGGGCCAACCGTTTGCAGCGTATCCGGCATATTGATATTCCCGGCATTATGCCCATCACCATCACACTCTTGATTCTGAATATCGGCCAATTGCTCAATGTGGGCTTTGAGAAGGCGTTTTTGTTGCAGAACCCCTTGAATCTCAAGACCTCTGAAGTGATCAGTACCTACGTTTACAAAGTGGGTTTGGTAGGGGGGGTAGCCAATTTCTCCTACGCGGCAGCCATTGGACTGTTCAATGCGGTGCTTGGCTTGATCCTACTCCTGGCGGCCAATCAGATATCCAAAAAATTCTCTGAGACCAATCTCTTTTAGAGGAGAGCTACCAATGGCATCTTCCATCCGCGCCATGACTTCGACTGAGATTCGTATTCGAGAAAGTCGGGTTGATCGGATCTTCAACCTGGTCAACTACATTATTCTGACCGTCTTTCTGATCGTTGTCCTCTACCCACTGATTTATGTAGTAAGCGCTTCGTTTAGCGACGGGGCAGCGGTCATTTCAGGCCGGGTGGTGCTGTGGCCGGTGGACTTCTCGCTGCTTGCCTACGAGAAAATATTCCAGTATGAGAGCATCTGGACAGGCTATGCCAACTCTCTCTTTTATGCGGTAGTGGGCACGAGCGTCAATATTGTACTGACCCTCTTTGCGGCCTATTCCCTTTCCCGCCAGGATATGTATGGCCGCAAAGTCATTATGGGCCTTTTTGTCTTCACGCTATTCTTCAACGGCGGGTTGATCCCGACCTATTTACTGGTCAAAGATCTGGGAATGCTCGACACCCGGGCAGCCATGATTATCCCCCAGGCGATGTCCGTTTGGAATCTCATCATTGCCATTGCCTACTTTCGGTCTGCTATACCCGGGGAACTGCTAGAAGCGGCTCGTCTGGATGGATGCAACGACTTTCAATATTTCTTTCGCATTCTTATCCCCCTCTCCGCACCGATTATCGCTGTCTTGACCCTCTTCTACGCCATCAATCACTGGAATCAGTTCTTTACGGCCCTCATCTATCTTTCAGACAAGGCCCTCTATCCCCTCCAAATCATCCTGCGGGACATCCTAATCCAGAGTCAAGTGGACATGAATATGATGGAGGATCTACAAAGCATGGCGGCCAGGGAGGCCATGCGGGAGTTGCTCAAGTATGCGCTAATCGTGGTCGCTTCGGTACCCATGCTCATTATCTATCCCTTTGTACAAAAGTATTTCGTGCGGGGCATTATGCTGGGGGCGGTCAAAGGATAGCCTAGAATATAGAATTTTTATTGCCGAACTTATCCCTATTCAATCCAAACCTTTTCACGTTCAAGATTTTCAGGAGGAAGCTACATGCAAAAACGTAAGTTTTCGACCCTCTTTAGCGCACTGGCAGTGCTGGTTATGCTACTGTCTGCCTGCGCACCACAGCCAGCCGCAGCACCCGCGGCAGGAGAGGCAGCTGCGCCGGCCGCAGAGCCAGCGGCAGCAGAAGTTGCCGCTGAACCAGAGGTTCTCATCTCTCCCGCTGGCGAGTTCCCTATTGTAAGCGAACCCATCACCATCAAGGCATTTCTATGCCCTACCAATATGGTGAAGGACTACAAAGAGAACGAATTCACCTATTGGCTGCAAGATCTGACGGGCATCAACCTGGAGTTTGACATTCCGCCCATGTCCGACGCTCAGCAGAAGCTCAACCTGATGTTGGCCAGCGGTGATTTGCCCGATGTCATCATCGGTTGCAACATCCGCCTGGATCAGCTTCAGATTCTGGCCCAGCAGGGATTGATTGTTCCCCTGGACGATTACATCGCCGAGTACGGCACGGAATTCCGCCAGGTTTTCGAGACCTTCCCCCAGGTGAAAGACCTGATCACCCTGAGCGACGGCAAAATCTATGGCTTGCCCCACATCAACGACTGCTACCATTGCAGTATGTCCCAGAAGATGTGGCTCTACCAGCCCTGGCTGGACAAGCTCGGCCTGGAAGTCCCCACCACCACCGAAGAATTCTATCAGGTGCTGAAGGCATTCAAAGAGCAGGACCCCAACGGCAACGGCAAGGCGGATGAGATTCCCCTCTCCGGAACCCAGCGCGTCAACGGCGGCTGGCACGCCCAGCTTGATCAGTTCATTATGAACTCCTTCGTCTACAACGACGGGGTGACTAACAACAACGCGCCCAGCCTGATTCTGGAAGATGGGACGATCAAAGCCGCCTTCGCCCAGCCCGGCTGGCAGGAAGGTCTGATCTACCTGAACAAGCTTTACTCCGAAGGGCTGATCGATCCCCAAACCTTCACCAACGACGGCAATCTGATCCGCCAGTTGGGCGAAAACCCGGATATTGCGATTCTGGGGGCCACCGGAGGTGGCTGGTATGGCGTCTTCACCCAGAATGGCGGCCCCAGTGGACGCTGGAAAGAATTCACGCCCATTGCGCCCCTGGAAGGCCCCAGTGGAATGCGCCAGACCCCCCGCACCCCCTACCAGCCCACCGGCGGTCAGGGCAACTTTGTGATCACTTCTGCTGCTGAGAACCCGCTGGCAGCCTTCCGCATGGCAGATGTCTTCTATGGCTTTGACTCCACCACCCGCTCCGTCTTCGGTCCCGAAGGCGAGGACTGGGTGCGGGCAGAAGCCGGCGCAGTCTCCATCTCTGGCGGCGAAGCCCAGTACACCGTTCTGAAAGTCTGGTCCGGCGAGGAACACAACCGCCACTGGAATCAGGCGGCCCCCACCTTCCGCACCAACGACTACCGTCTGTCCCAGACCTACAACCCGGACGATCCGTTAGAGCGCTGGCTCTTCGAATGGACGCGCGACCTGATGGAACCCTACGGCACGATGGACAAAGCTGTGCCGCCGATGGTTCTCACAGAGGAACAGTCCAAGCTGTTTGGTGAACTGAACACAACGGTCTACAGCGTGGTGGATGAGTGGTTTGCCAACTTCGTGATCGGCAACTACGACATCAACACCGAGTGGGACGCCTACATCGCGGCCCTCAACGACTCCGGCCTGGAAGCCTTCCTGGGCATCTATCAGGAAGCCTACGACGCCAAGTACAAGTAAGTAGCCTGTGCGGAAGAGAGGCGACGGTGCTATCTGGCGCCGTCGCCTTTTTCTTCCCCCCTCACACCCACACAACCTTCGGAGCCTGTTATGTCCACAACCAATGCGCCACAAACGGGTCTCGCCACCCGGCTCGACTGGTGGCGCGCGGCCCGCTTTGGTCTCTTCATCCACTGGGGGCCAGTCAGCCTCGTGGGAACAGAAATCGGCTGGTCTCGGGGCGGCGAACGTCGCGGCTTTTATCGGGGCGGCAGCGGCGAAGTGCCGGTGGAGGTCTACGACAATCTCTACAAAGAGTTCAACCCCGTCCTCTTCGACGCCGCGCAGTGGGTGCAGATCGCCAAAGACGCGGGGATGGGCTATATGGTTTTCACCAGCAAACACCACGACGGCTTCGTCAACTTCGACACGGCCTTGACCGACTACAAAATCACCAGCCCGGCCTCCCCCTTTGGCTGCTACTACTCCCAGCCGGATTGGCGACACCCGGACTATCGCAACGAAAACCACCAGCAGTACCTCGACTATTTTCACGCCCAGGTGGTGGAACTTTGCAGCAACTACGGCGAACTGGCCGTCCTTTGGTTCGACGGGCTGGAAGAACACTTCATCTACACGGAAGAGGTGGAAAAATTCCGTGAGGTAGAGGTCTACCCCAGCGCCAGCATCTGGGATTCCGAGCATCTCTTCCAGAAAATCCGCGCCTTGCAGCCCCACATTCTCATCAACAACCGCTGCGGTATGCGGGCCGATTTTGATACGCCGGAGCAGATGATCGGAGCCTTCCAGGATCAGCGCCCCTGGGAAAGCTGCATCACTATCTGCAAACAGTGGGCATGGAAGCCCGACGACGTTTTGAAATCCTTCCAGGAGTGCATCCACACCCTGGCCCGGGTGGTGGGCGGCGACGGCAATCTACTGCTCAACGTCGGACCCATGCCGGATGGGCGCATCGAACCCCGCCAGGTGGAACTGCTGCGGGAGATCGGCGGCTGGCTGGGCAGCTACGGCGAAAGCATCTACGCCACCCGGGGCGGCCCTTTCCGGCCCGCTCCCTGGGGTGTCTCCACCCACAAAGACAATACCATCTATTTGCACATCCTCGCTTGGCCGGAAGAGACGCTGACCCTTCCGCCATTGCCCCAGAAACTGGGCGACGCCGTTGTATTGACGGGCGGAGAAGTCGCTATGACCCAAAGGGATGACGGCATCAGCATCTCTATTGCGCCGGCAGATCGAGACCCGATCAATACATTGGTGCGGCTCACTGTCAAAGACTAGACGACTACCCCACTTCTGACGGAGAATCGCTCTATGGCACAAAACCCGGCCCCATCCAGGGGCGCGGCGACATTCGCACGACGCGCAAAGAGGGCAAAGTGTATGTACACATCTTCAACTGGCCCGCCGACGGCAAGTTGCGGATAGACGGTTTGGCAGGCCACAGCGCCCGGCTTCTGGCAGACGGCACGTCGTTACCTGTAACGCAAGACGGATCAGCGCTTGTCATCAGCCTGCCTGCCATGCCGGTTGATGTAGCAGATACGGTTGTTGTGGTTCAATAGCTCTTGTTCCCACGCTCCTGCGTGGGAACTCCGCCCGGACGCTCCGCGTCCTCGTCTACGTACAAGTCCGACGCTCCCGACGCAGGAGCGTCGCGGCTACGTGCCCACGCTGGAGCGTGGGCACGAGAAAACAGACATGAAAGGAAACCTCCGAATGTCCCTGCAAAACCACCTGCTCACTGACGATCAGATGCGCCGTTTTATCTCCCACGGCTATCTGATTCTGAAAACTGACTTCTCCCAGGAATTTCACGACCGGCTCAACGCCCGGCTGGATGAGGTGATGACCAAAGAGGGCAATTGGGGCAACAACATTCTGCCCCGGCTCTCGGAAGTCAACGACGTCTTCCAAAGCCCGGTCATCCGGGGCGCGTTGACCAGTGTGGTCGGACCCGGCTATGTGATGCACCCTCACCGCCACTGCCACTACACCTTCCCCGGGCGCAAAGTGCAGGGCTGGCACAAAGACAGCTATTGGGGCCACCAGAAAGTGCGCAACCACCACAACTGGTGGGCGATGATCTTCTACTATCCCCACGCGGTGGACGAGGAGATGGGGCCGTCGGGCATCTTCCCCGGCACTCAATACTACGCCAAACGGGCCGGGGATGAGACCGAACAGCCGGTCTTTATGGAAGGTGGGCCGGGAACTTTCGCCCTCATTCACTATGACCTCTGGCATCGGGGCGGGGCCAACAATTCCCAGAAAAACCGGGCGATGATGAAATTCCAATTTGTGCGCATGGAGGCCCCCGCCAGCCCGGCCTGGAACAACCGAACCAGCGAGTGGCGGGCGATGAACGGCGACGCACCACCGACTGTCCACGAGGCCCTCTGGCGCAGTCAATGGCACTGGCATCTGGGCCAGCCAGCGGCGCGGGATGGGGACGCGGGGGAGGAAAACATTGCCGAACTGGCAGCCCAGTTGGGGTCCGACTACGAACCAGCTGGCGTAGACGCGGCCTATCGCCTGGCTTCTCAGGGGCGCAAGGCTGTCGGTGTCCTGGCCACGGCCTTGACCAGTGACGACGCCAATGCCGCACGCAACGCAGGCTACGGGCTGAGCGCGCTGGGCGCAAGCGCCCTGGGAGAACTGATAGACGCGCTGAGCCATCCCAACGAGACGGCCCGGATGTACGCAGCCTTTGCCCTGGGCGAAATCGGCGGCGACGCACTGGAGAGCAGCCGCGCCGTGGCCGAACTGATGGGCGATACGTCCGTGGAGGTACGGCGCACGGCAGTGGAGGCTCTGGGGCTGCTCAAATCCCCAGCGGGTGCGACGATCCCCGGGTTGATCCGGGGTCTGGGCGATGAGGACGGTCAGGTGCGCTTCACCGCTGCCCTCTCTCTGCAACGGATCGGTGCTGATGCAGCCGAGGCTGTGCCAGCTCTCTCTGCAGCGCTGGCCGACGAGAACCGCTACGTCCGCGCCAACGCAGTGGATGCCCTGCGCTGCATCGGCACAACCGAAGCACTGACCGTTGCGCTGGATCACCTCTCCGCGCACCGCTGGTGTCCCGACACGACGCCGGACAATTTGTTTTGATGCGTGGTGCGTAAACTGGTGGTAGCGACGGTCGTTTGTTACAGACAACTTTCGGTTGATGGAAGCCGAGTGGTCTTCTATAGCAGAGCCAATAGTGAATACCTGTTCACGCACCACGCAAAAGCCAAAATCACCCAACGAGAGCACTACTATGCCCTACCTCCCCACCCCCGAATCCGTCGCGCAGCACCCAGTCCCGGAGTGGTTTCACGACGCCAAACTGGGCATTTTTGTCCACTGGGGTCTCTATTCCGTCCCAGCCTGGGCGCCCAACTCTGGCGAACTGGGCGAAATCATCGCCAGCGGTGAATGGGCCAAATGGTTTGCCAACAACCCCTATGCCGAGTGGTATTCCAACACCCTGCGGATCGACGGCAGCCCGACCCGCCAGCACCACAACGAAGTCTATGGCCCCGACTTCCCCTACGAAGCCTTCGCCCCTCTCTTCAACCGGGCCACCCAGCAGTGGAATCCCGACGAATGGGCCGATCTCTTTGCCCAGGTGGGCGCGCGCTATGTGGTGCTGACGACGAAGCATCACGACGGCTTTCTGCTCTGGCCCAGCGCCCATCCCAACCCCGTCATTCCCGCCCACCAGGCCCAGCGGGACCTGGTAGGCGAGTTGACCGAAGCTGTGCGGGCACAGGGCATACCGATGGCCCTCTACTATTCCGGCGGGCTGGACTGGACCTTCAACGATACAGTCATCCGGGACATTGCCGCCCTGCGCGCCTGTGTCCCCCAAACTGCCGATTACATTGACTATGCGAATATCCACTGGCGAGAGCTGATCGAACGCTACCGCCCAGCCATCCTGTGGAACGACATCGCCTATCCCAAAGCCACCGACCTGAGTGAACTCTTCGCCGACTATTACAACGCCGTGCCGGAGGGGCTGGTCAACAACCGCTTCACCCAGGAATTCCGTATAGACGAGACCGGCATTGTCAGCGATGTCCACGCGGATTTCGAGACACCCGAGTATACGACCTACAAAGAGATTCGTCCCCGCAAGTGGGAGTCGTGTCGGGGTGTGGGGGCCTCTTTCGGCTATAATCAGATGGAAGGGCCGGAGCAATATCTGTCGGTGGAGGAGCTGGTGCGCTCCTTCGTGGACATTGTAAGCAAAAACGGCAATCTGCTCCTGAATGTGGGACCGATGGCCGACGGCACAATCCCGCCGATGCAGCGGGAGCGGCTGCTGGGGCTGGGCGGGTGGTTGGCGGTGAATGGCGAAGCGATCTACGGCAGCCGTCCGTGGCTGACCGCGGAGGGGAAGACAGACGGCGGCATTGGCGTGCGTTACACGCAGAGGGATGGCGCGGTCTATGCGATTCTGCTGGACAGACCGGCAGACAACGCGGTGGTCATCGAAGGCTTGGCGGCAGAGGCTGGCGCTGCCATCCACCTGCTGGGTCACGAGCAGCCGCTTGTATGGGAACAAACTACAGCGGGTCTGCGCGTCGCCCTCCCCGCCCTGCCCGATACGCCCGCCTACACGCTGCGTCTGGAAGGCTCGGTGTTGTCAATTTCATACGGAGTAGTGGGCTAATCAGGCCCGGCTTGGCATCTCGAAGTCGGTACGGATAATGTACGTGTAGATGCGCTTGCCGTCGATCATTTCATCAGAATAGAGAGGATCATCGGCGCTGTGTTTGGCACTGAAGACGACACAGTAGCCTTCGTCAATCCGCTCTGAATGGAGGTATTCCACCAGTTGACGTTTTCCTTGTCCCAGGCGGGTCTGGCTTGCGAAGACTTTTGTTTCAATGATGTATTTGCGACCACGGAAAAGGATCAAAATATCAGTTCGCCCGCGACCTGTAGGGACTTCGATGAAGCTTTCGCCGCCAAGTGATTCAAGGAAGAAACTTATAAAGCCGTCAAGAGAATAATGCCACGCTCCTTCCTTCAACTGTGCTGTATCAAAGGCGCGGAAGCCTCGACGGCGCACGTAGTCCCGATACCGTTCCAGAATGGTGTGCAAATTGAGTCCACCGGGAGAGAGATACTCCTGGAAGGTATCGTGTGCCGACACATAATGGCTGGCTTCGCCATTGATAGAGGGCCGGAAAGCAGTAATCAGACGTTTGCTGTAGAGGGGCACAGGAATCTCGACAAAGCCATTCACATTGTCCACGACGCCGTTGGCGTGGAGATAGGCGATATCTTTGTCGTCAACGGTAAAGGGGATCGGGTTGTCGTCAAAAAGCAACCGCAGCATAAAACTCTGCTTTTCCTTTGCCTTCTGCACGACGTTGAGAATGTTCTTGTCCATGCGTTCGGTGAGAAAATGGCGCAGCGTTGTGTAAAACGCCGACATAGACACCGGCTGGCTGCGATCCGGGACGCGCGTGTTGACCAAATAGTGACAGAGCGCGCAGACAAGACCCGGCTGGCCCTGGGTGTTGTCGTAAATCGCCTGAATCACTTCAGCTTCAAAACGCTGTCCAGAGTCGGCCACATATTCCTGGATCAGATGCTCTACTTCAGCCTGGGAAAAATAGGGAATCTGCAATTCGTCCACGATATTGAAAGGAGAAGAAGACGAAACGACCAGTTCAGCCAGAGAGCCAACACCTACCAGGGCCAGGGCGTGCAGCGCGTAATGCTCTTTCTGGTGGTACATCTTGCGGAAGGCGTGCAGCAATTCACTCATTGCGCTGGCTGGCACATCCTCAAATTCATCGATGACCAGCACGATGCGGGGCGTCTGTTTACGGATCTCTTCAAAAAAACGCTGTACGTCTACCTGATCGGAAAATGGATAATCCAGTTTCAGGCCATACGAAGCAAGCGCACGCTGCAACTCGTGTCCCATCACCTGATAGAATTTTTCCCGGCCAATCGTGCGCAGGCTCTCAAAGCTGATCCAGACAGGGGTATAGTTCTGTTTTTTCAACTGACGAAAGAGCAACTGAAAGTACGTCGTCTTTCCGGCCTGGCGCGGCGCAAAGATCGTAAAATAGCGGCCCTGTTCCACCAATTGTTGACCCGTGACAATCAGTTCTTCCCGCATGACCGTATAATGCAGATCCGGGTTGCAGGGACCGGACGTATTGAAAATGCGCATCATTCCCATCCCCCCTCCTACACAGACACCGGTATTTCCGGGCTAGGATGATAGTACAATGAAAAGAGAGCGTCTGGCAAACATTCAGCAGGCAAACGGTGCTTGACGTGCCTAGATGCGCGCCCACCGGTGGCCCGTTCACTTTGCAATTATTTCTTCTTCGTGTTTTTGTGACTTTGTGGTTTTCCTAAATTTGGAGGATGAAATGTCCGGTTCGTTGCGCGCTGAACAGGTGGCTTTCTACGAGCGAGAGGGCTATCTGCTCCTGCCCGATCTGCTAAACGATGATGATCTGGCCGCAGTAAAAGTGGAGATGAATGCGAAGGTCGAGCAGATTGCTCAGGATTTGCTGACGAACGGGCTAATCACCGACACCCGCGCCCAGAGTTCGTTCCAATATCGGTTGGCCGAGTTGTTTGACGGTCTGACCGACGCTCATTTTCTCAAATTTGGCCGCAGTTGGCGGGACCGGCTGCCCGGCTACTTCGATCTACTCTCCAATCCCAAAATTCTCGACGCTGTGGAGTCGCTGATCGGCCCGGAAATCTTTGCCAATCCGGTCTACAACACCCGGCCCAAAGTGCCGGGCGTGGCCGCGGGCGCGGTGCCCTGGCACCAGGACCGCTCCTATTGGCCCGACGCCAACGCCAATCCGGTAATCACCGTCTGGGTAGCGCTGGTGGATGCCAACGCAGTCAACGGCTGTCTGCACGTCATCCCCGGCACCCACAAGACCCAACTCTTCACCCACCACAAAGAGAGTCTGACGGGCACAGGCTACACGGAAGTCAACGAGGAATTTATCAAAACCCGGCGCTCGGTAATGCTGCCCGTGCCAGCGGGGGGAGCGCTCCTCTTCAACGACCGCTGCGTGCATATGTCCACCCCCAACCGCTCGGATCACGTGCGCTGGAGTGTGGACCTGCGCTACCAACCCACGGATCAGGACCCTATGCCCCAGCACGGGGTGGGCTTTCTGGCCCGCAGCCGTCAACACCCGCAGCGAGTGGCCGGCAGGGAAGATTGGCTGGCCGGACGGACAGAGCGTAGGGATGATAAAGCGTTGTAATTGCGAAGCGGACGAAACGGGGGCATTGCCCTTTCGGTGGTAGAATAATTTGAATTATTTGATGCGTAAAACGTGAGATCGGGATCGATCTCACGTTTTACGTTTCTTCATCCCGATGGAATCAGCCTAATGACACCTGTTGCAGTCGAAGATCAAACCGTCCCGCACGTCTCCTGGAATTTCGCAGTCAATCTCTTCGACATCATTTTCATCACCCTCGGCCTCAGTCTGATCTCTCGGGATACGGTTCTGCCTGTGCTGATCAGCCAACTGACCGATTCCAAATTCGCCATCGGTCTGCTGCCTGCCCTTGCCAGCCTGGGCTTCTATCTGCCCCAACTCTTCGCGGCCAGCTTTGCCGAGGGACTGCGCTACAAAAAGCCCTTCGTCATTACAGTCGGCGGGCTGGGCGAGCGGCTGCCCTATCCTCTGATCGGGCTGGCGGTCTGGCTGCTGGCGCAGAAGTCACCGACGGTCAGCCTGGTGATTCTGCTGGTCGGGGTGGGGCTGGCTGCCTCCAGCGCGGGGATTGCCACGCCCGCCTGGTACGATATGATTGCCAAAGTCATCCCCGTGCAACGGCGGGGGTTGTGGTCTGGGCTGGGCCACGGCCTCGGCGCGCTGTTGGGCGTAGCCGGGGCCTGGTTTGTGGGGCGGATTTTGGTCAGCTACAGCTTTCCCGATAATTTCGCTCTGCTCTTTCTGTGGGCGACGATCTTTATCTCCATCTCCTGGGTCAGCATCGCCCTGACCAAAGAGCCGCCCAGCACCGCCACCAAAGCCAAAGTGCGCCTGGGTTACTATCTGCGCCAGTTGCCAGCGGTCCTCGCCCGGGACCGCAACTACCGGCGCTATCTGATCAGCCGCACGGTTGTCAATTTGGGCACAATGGCTGGGGGCTTTTTTATGGTCTACGGGGTGCAGCGCTTTGCCATCGACGGCGCGGGGGTGGGGCTGCTGACAGGTGTTCTCATCGGCAGTGTGGCGCTGATGAATCTGGTCTGGGGTCTGCTGGGCGACCGGGCGGGTCACAAAGGGGTATTGACTGCCGGGGCTTTTCTGGTCTGCGCCACGCCACTGGTCGCATTTCTGGCCCCGTCGCCCCTCTGGCTGGGGCTGACATTTGTGCTGATGGGCAGTTATCAGGCCGCGGATCAGGCATCGGCCCTCAATCTGATTCTGGAGTTCTGCGCGCCGGAAGATCGGCCTACGTATATCGGGCTGACCAATACGCTGCTGGCCCCGGTGCTGATTGTGGCGCCGTTGATCGGTGGCGGGCTGGCGACATTTTTCGGCTACCAGACGCTCTTTGTGGTGGCGGCGTTGGTGGCGGGCAGCGGCGCGCTGCTCCTGGCTGTCTGGGTGCGGGAGCCGCGAGGAGCGATCAGATAATGGCTTCCAAAATCCACGCACAGCCATACCCCCCGGGCTGGAATCCCACCCGGCTATAGACCCGCCCCGCCGCCTTGTCCCCCGCGGTGAGGAAAGCCAAGTCTACACCTGTGGCAAAGGCGTGGCGGGTGATCTGGCTGGTCAACAGCCCGGCGATGCCCCGGCCCCGATAGCCGGGAAGGGTCGCAATGCCGACAACTTCGGTCACGCCGTCCGCCGCTGGGGTATAGGCGCCGCCACTGATAATCTCCCCATCCATCTCTGCCACAAAAAAAGTAGACGCGGCAAAGCGGCGACGGAAGTTCTCCGCGTCGGCGGCGCTGGCCGTTGGTGCATCCACCGAGCCAAAGCTGCGGGATTGGGCAGTCATCAGCGCCTGGAATTCGGCGAGCGGTGAGGCGTCGGTCAGGGGACGGACAGATACGCCGGGGATCGGGAGAGGGGAAATGAGTTCAGGGGATGTGCAGGTCATCAGATAGCTGCGCATCTCCAGCCGGTAGCCGCGATTTTCGAGAGCAGTCGAGAGGCCCGGCGCATAGGCTTCCAGAAACTCGAAGCGGGGCGCGCGTCCCCGGCTGTGATAGAAGGCGGCCAGATCGTCCAGAGGCTGGCCCGGATCGCCGTCGAGAGATTCGTCTGGGATGGCGTAGTTATAGCCGGGATTGACGTCGTCGGCGTTGATAAAGCAGGTGAAGGGGGGCACGGCGACAGCTTCATAAGCCGCGGTCGCGCTGGCCCGCAATTGGGATTGAATGCGCTTGAGCAACATCGATACCTCCCTAACTGTCGTTGCTGATGGCTGGTTCTTTGCCCAGATCAAAGGCAGAATAAGGGAGCCATCACCAGCGCGAACGAATGGTGAACAGTGAATGTGGCAGGTCGCAGGTCGCAGGTCGCAAATGGCAGATGACAAGCAGGCTCTCTGCCTGCCACCTGCCATTTGCCACTTGCCACTTGCCATTTGCCACTTGCCACCTGCCACTTGCCATTTGCCACTACTAAAGCGGTTTCGTAGATTGTAGTTGGATTGGGGAAAATGCGCAAATGTCTTTCACTGGTCTATTGGGTGAAGATTCCGGTTAGTTTACAGGCATTGCGGAGATAGTCTCCCTATGCTATTCTGACGCTATTGGGATGCTTTCCTGCGCCCATCCCCCGTCGCTGTCACATTCAGTCCGCTTGCGTTTTCCATGCAATACCATTGCCATTTTTGTGAGATAGTATGCCATCTCCCAGACGCTATCGTACCTTTGAACTGGAAATCGAACCCGACGCCGCGGGCTATCGGGCACGGGTGTTGGCCTCCCCAGCCGGTGAGACCGAAGGCGACTTTGCCTTTCCCTTTACTCAGGAAGAATGGGAGCAACTCTCTGCGCTCCCATCCGAGGAGGTCGGTGCGCGTATCTTCGACGCGCTCTTCGCTGGCCCGGTGGCCGAAACCTGGCGGAGCAGTCTGGCCCGACTGAACAAAGAGGAGGGTCTGCGTCTCAATCTGCGCTTGCCCGCCGCGCCGGAACTGGCGGCCCTACCCTGGGAACTGCTCTACGACTCGACTCACCAGCACTTCCTCGCCCTCTCCGAACGCACGCCGGTCAACCGCTATTTGCCCCTGCCCCTGGCCCAGGAAGAGTTGGTTGTCGAGCCGCCTGTGCGGGTACTGGTGCTGCTCTCCGCACCAGTGGATCACGAACCGTTGCTACAGGTGGAAGAGGAATGGGCGCGTATCCAGAAGGCCCTTTCGCCTATTATCGCGAAGGGGCAAATCGAGTTGGAACGGCTGGCCCAGGCGACCTGGGCTGAGCTTCAGAGCCATCTGCGCAAACAGAGCGTCCATATCCTGCATTTTGTCGGCCACGGACTGTTTGATGCGCAGCAGGGCAATGGCGGGTTGCTTTTTGAAGACGAGGAGGGCTTCACACAGTTGATTTCAGCCCGCAAACTGGCCCATCTGCTGCGCAACCACCCGTCATTGCGTTTGGCCCTGCTCAATGCCTGTGAGGGAGCGGTGTCCGCGGCAGACAATCCCTTCTCCGGTGTAGCCCAGGCGTTGGTGCAGCAGGGCATCCCCGCGGTGATTGCTATGCAGCAGGCGATCTCCGATCGGGCTGCGCTCACTTTTGGCCCGACATTCTATGCAGCGGTGGCGGATGGCTATCCGGTGGACGCGGCGCTGACCCAGGCGCGCATGGCTGTCTATGCGGAGAGTGATTGGGAATGGGCCACGCCGGTGTTGTTCAGCCGATCTGCCGACAACCGCATTCTGGTGCTGCCCAACACCGATGGGGCAGGCAACCCAGGGCGAGCATCTTCCCCTTCCTCAGTCACCAACATCAACACTCAGGGCGGCGCGCATGTGGGCAAAGATGTCAATGTCAGCCACGGCGATTTCGTAGGGCGGGACAAAATCACCTTCGTCGTACAGACGCCAGGCGAGGCATTCGATCTTCTGAAGCGCAGTGAGGAAGAGGCCGCCCTGCTCCAACCAGAGATAGAGCGAAAGCCCTTCGAGCCGGAGACGCGGTTGATTGCCGGCGGCCCTTTTGTGATGGGGGAAGAGCCGCAAAGCAGAGTGACTGTGCCTACTTTCCGCCTGGGAAAGTACCCGATCACCAACCGGGAGTATGCCGCCTTTCTGGCCCACACACCGGCCCAGGATGTGCCGCCCAAACTGGGCTGGTTCAACCGTCAGCCGCCTTCGGATCGTCTGGACCATCCGGTGGCTGGGGTGAGTTGGGAGGATGCTTGCGCCTACTGCGTCTGGCTTTCCAGCGAGAGCGGACGCACATACCGTCTGCCCACAGAGGCCGAATGGGAAAAGGGTGCGCGAGGGGTAGACGGTCGGGTCTATCCCTGGGGCAACGACTGGGCCGACAATTGCGCCCAGGTGGGGAGCGACGATACCAGCCCTGTCACCGCCCATTCAGCGGGGGCCAGCCCTTCCGGCTGTGAAGATTTGTTGGGCAATGTGCAGGAGTGGACCCTCACCCGCTGGGGGCCGGATCGCAGCATATCCACCTTTCTGCCGCCCTACCGAACCGATGACGGACGAGACGACACCGCCGCCCACACCCAGCGGGACCTGCGCATCCACCGGGGCGGCAGTTTCCGTAACAGTGCAGACGAGGTACGCTCTACGACACGGGGCAACGCGTCGCCGGATAGTCGCATCCGCTGGCGGGGTTTCAGAGTAGCAATGGAAATCTAACAAAAGGAATGATCGATGCCTATTTTTGGGAAGCCGGTCACGGATCGGGTGAGTCAACTCAAGCCAAGTTTTGTGGACCGCATCCGGGCGGGGAGTGTGGCACCGGTGATCAGCCACGAGGCGCTGATCGATCTGGTCTTCGGCGGCTGCGAGGGGCTGGTGGACCGCTACGCCCAGTTCATCGAATACCCCCTGCCCGGCCCCCGGCATCTGCGGGAGATGACCAAATTCCGCAGCATCACCAAAGAGATGACGGACTGGGATCTGAAACACGAATACCTGGACCTGGTGAAGAGCCACATCTACTTCCTGGCCCAGGAGGCCGGCGCGGAGGAAGATACCCTGGCCGAGGCCGAAGAGCAGGTGGACGTCCTCACGGCCACTGCTTTCGCCGCGCTGCTCGGCTACCCCAAGTTTTCTGCCCCGCGCGAAGACCCCCTGCTGATCCTGGCCAACCTGCCCCTGCCCGTCTACATCACCACCAGCCCCTTCGGCCTGATCGAGGCGGCCCTGGTCAAAGCGGGCAAACAGCCCCGCTCGGAGATCTGCCGCTGGCGCTCCAGTTTGGACGGCGAATCCTCTGTCTTTGCCGACCGTAACTACGCCCCCAACGAGAAAGAACCCCTGGTCTATCACCTCTTCGGCCTGGACAGCCGGGCCGATTCCCTGGTTTTGACCGAGGACGACCTGCTGCAATTCCTGGTGGCTGCGGCCCAGGGCCAGGGCAAAGACGCCGACCGCATCCCCAGCCGGGTGCGCCAGGCCGTGCTGGACTCGGCCCTGGTGCTCTTGGGCTTCAACATCACCGAGGGCATCTTCCGCACCCTCTTTTGGGGACTGCTCAAGCAGACCAACAGCGACGACAAGGGCATCTTCACCGTCCAGGCCCGGCCCGAACCTGTAGTGGAGGAGTATATCAAGGGCTATCTCAAGGAGACCCGCTTCGATGTCTTTTGGGGCGACCTGCGCGCCTATGCGCTCGAACTTCAGCAAATGTGGAAAGGATAGCCCATGACCCCGCCCCAATCGCCCGCCCGCAAGAACCCCTATGTCGGTCCCCGCAGCTTCCGCCGAGATGCCGAGGAGGCCAAGCTCTTCTTTGGCCGGGAGGAGGAGGCCCGGCAACTCCTGGTGCGGGTGCAGAGCGAGCGGCTCACCCTCTTCTACGCCGAATCCGGCGCCGGCAAGAGTTCCCTGCTCAACGCCCGGCTGATCCCCGGTCTGGAGGAGCGGGGCTATGTGGTGCTGCCCGTGGGCCGGGTCAGCGGCGCGCCCCCCGCCGAGATGATGGGGGCGATCGACAACATCTTCGCCTTCAACCTGATGGATCAGATCGACGACGATAACAGCGCGCCCCAACGCTATGCCAAAGCCACCCTCAGCGACTTTTTCAAGCGGCTGGTGAGCGATGACGGCGTCCGCTTCCGCTTCGATCCCGACCTGAAGCCGCCCCCGGTCAACCCGGAGGAGGCGGTGCCCTATGTGCTGATCATCGACCAGTTCGAGGAGATCCTCACCACCCACCCGGGCCGCTGGCTGGACCGGGAGAACTTCTTCCGCCAACTGGACCAGGCCATGCGCGACGACCCCAACCTGTGGGTGGTGCTCAGCCTGCGCGAGGATTTTGTGGCCCGCATCGAACCCTATGCTCCCCTGTTGGCCGACCGTATGCGCGGCCGCTTCTACATGCAGCGTATGCAGGAACAGCAGGCCCTGGACGCGGTGCGTCTGCCCGCCCAGCAATTTGGCCGCCCCTTTGCCCCGGAGGCCGCCCAGGCCCTGGTGGACAACCTGCGCCAGGTGCGGGTGGCCGGGGAGGAGACGGCCCCCGGCCAATTTGTGGAGCCGGTGCAGTTGCAGGTGGTCTGCCTCCAGTTGTGGGAGGGGCTGACCCCGAGCGCCGGGCACAACATTAGCCTGGCGGACCTGGAGCGGCTGGCCGGCGGACGCTCCCTGGCCGAATTTGTGGACCAGGCGTTGATGGACTTCTACACCCGCTCCCTGGCCGAAGTGCTGGCCGACCCGGCGGTGAAAGCCCTGCCCGATGTGAGCGAGGCCGGTCTGCGCCGTTTCTTCTCCCAACAGCTAATCACCGAACTGGGCACCCGGGGCTTTGTGCTCCAGGGCGAAAACCAGACCGGCGGTCTGCCCAACCTCGTCCTGCGCCTGCTGCGGGACCGCTACCTGCTGCGGGCCGAGAACCGGGCTGGCGGCGTTTGGTACGAACTAATCCACGACCGTATTGTAGACCCAATTCAAAGTAACAACCAAGCCTGGTTTGCCGTTAACGAGAACCCCTTGACCCGCGCCGCCCAAGCATGGGAAGCCGCAGGCAGGTCCTCGAACAAACTATTGACCGGCACGGCCCGCACGGAAGCTGCGGCCCAGCTAGCCGCTAACCCCACCATCTACGGCGAACTGGAGCGTGCATTTGTATCCGTCAGTACCGAAATAGATCGACGAACTGAAGCCAAACGCCAGCGGTTAATTATCTCTGGGGCCGTGGCCCTGATTGTAATTTTCGCAGTACTGGCGGGATGGGCCCTAATTAGCAGCCAAATGGCAGAACGACAACGGGAGATAGCAGAGCGACAGTGGCAGCAAGCCGTTGTAGCCATAAAAGTTGCACAGGAAGCACAGACGGCTCAGGCAGTTGCGATCTCTACAAAGGATGCTGAAAGCACTGCCAGCGCTGAATTAGCGATCAGCCTACGTGCGGCCCTGACCCAGCAGGCCGTGGTACCATCTGTCCCTACTCGTCGACCAGGCAATACCCCAGGCGAACCTCCTATCTTAACAACCCTAACGCCAGATGCAACCGCTATCACCCTGTTTCGTACAGCTGAAGCCCAACTCGCCGCCCAGTCCACACGTTCTGCGCAAGCGGATGCGACTGCTACTGCAATCGCTGCTCAAACAACCGCTGTCGCCAATACATCTCAGATACTTCCACCACCTGTTCTTGAGACCGGAACAGAAGTCTGCAATCTAGTGAATGTGAACATTAGAACGACACCTGGATATATTGGAAAGCCATCAACCGACATTGTGAGTCAGATTCCCGCTCAAACGAAGCTTGTTCAATTACAAGGCAATCTAGCGGTGGATGGGCTAACTTGGTGGAAAGTACGTACAATCTCATTAGTTCCACAGACTGAGGGTTGGGTGGCCTTCAGTGATCCAAATGGTTCACGCATTCTGATGCCCCAAGGTTTCTGCGAATTCTCCCCGCTCTCCAAGCCATACGTAGGAGACTTTCCAATTACACAGTATTTTGGAGAAAACCCCGATTACTATAGCCTGTTTACGTATGATGGTGTCCCATTAAAAGGTAATACAGGATTGGACATAGGCTTACCAGTCGGGACAACAGTTCTTGCGACAGACGACGGAACAGTTGCAGTCGCTGATTTTGATGCAAGTGGGTTTGGATTTTATGTAAGGATTCAGCACTCCTGGGGGCATTCGTTTTATACGAATCTGAATGAAGTGAAGGTAAGGGTCGGGCAGATCGTTGGGAGAGGGGAAATAATTGCCACGTCAGGGAACTCTGGGAATTCAGCTGGCCCTCATTTGGGCTTCAAGATACGTGTCGATCCTTATGATCGTGCAGATGGATGGGGAGGATTCTCCGATCCAGCCCCATTTGCTCCATGGGTGCAGTCATTACAATAGACAGACAGCGAATAAGTGATCCGCGTCACCGGCGGCACCGGCCTCTCCGGCAGCTACGTCATCCATAAACTTCAGCGGCGCTGCCTGCCTGTGCGGGCGCTGTGCTATTGACACCTATCCAAAACCGAACCAGCTTCAATGACTCAATCACCCACCCACCCAATCACCCGTTCACCCAACTCCCCCATCCTCCAGGACTTCGTATTCGGCGGCATCGAATCCGACGAGGCGCGGCTGCTGGCCCACGAGCGCGCCCGCTGGCAGGGCATCCGCCACGAGCAGCGTATGCACCCGGCTGATCCCCTGCCCGGCCAGCCAGTGACGCTGACTGTCACGGTGGGGCCGGATGTGCGGGTGGCGCAGATGGCGGCGTATGTGACCACCGACGGCAGACCGCCGACCGGCAGCCGGGGCACAGGGGGGGTAGGCTTGGCTGTCCCGCTGCATCGGACTGATACCCGCTGGGAAAGTACGATTTGGGATTACGTGGAAGTCTGGCAGGGCACGATTCCCGGCCAGGCGGAGGGTACGCTTGTCCACTACAAAATTGAGGGGTGGGGAGAGGATTTCAACGCAGAGATGCAGAGACGCAAAGACGCAGAGGGAGAGGCGGAAGCAGACACACCGAATACGCAACCCGCAATTCACAATTCGCTCTGGTCCCGGGAAATTGCGATGGACGGAACCCTCGCCGATTTCACCCTCTACGGCTACGCAGTGGACAGTTGGCGTACGCCCGCCTGGGCCCGGGAAGCGGTGGTCTATCAGATTTTTGTGGATCGCTTTGCCAAAGGGCCAAAGGGAGCGGCAGTAGCGGAGGATTGGCTGGAACCGGATGAAATGACCAAATTTATAGGTGGCGATCTGGCGGGCATCACTGCCCGGTTGCAATACATCGCGGGGCTAGGGGTCAGTGCAGTTTGGCTCACGCCGATTTTCCTGGCTGCCGAATATCACGCCTACGACACAATTGACTACACGCAAATCGACCCCCGCTTTGGCACGAAGGACGATCTGCGGGCACTGGTGGAGCGGGCGCACACGCTCGGCCTGCGGGTGATTCTGGATTTCGTCGCCAATCACACGTCGGACCGCTCTCCTATTTTTCAGGATGCCCTGGCCGACGAAAACTCTCCCTACCGGGATTGGTTCAGCTTTGGCCCCCAGTTCAAGCAGGGCTAT
>CAMDQF010000062.1 GCA_945905745.1 Litorilinea aerophila | reverse complement strand
CCGTCGCCCAGCCGTTTGTGGTCCTGGGCCGCTGGCATGACAGAGAGCGAGCGGCCATCGCTGAAGGCCAGCACAGACATCTCTGGGCCGACCAGCCGCTCCTCGATCAGCACAGTGGCGCCCGCCGCGCCAAAGCGCCGATCCACCATCACCGAACGCAGCACATCCACGGCCTCGTCCCGGCTGTCGGGCAAAATCACTCCTTTGCCCGCGGCCAGACCGCTGGCTTTGATCACCGGCACAGCGTCCAGTGTCCAGACAAAATCGGCCGCGCCCTCAAAATCTGAAAAAATTTGGGCCTGGGCCGTAGGAATCCCGTGGCGCAGCATAAAGGCTTTGGAAAATGCCTTTGAGCCTTCCAACTGGGCCGCGGCCTGCACCGGGCCAAAGATGCGCAGTCCCGCGGCCTGGAAGCGATCGACGACGCCAGCCACCAGCGGCACTTCTGGCCCAACGACGGTCAGATCGATGGCCCGCGCCTGGGCAAAGGCCAACAACCCCGCCAGATCGCTGTCGCTGATGGGGAGATTCTCGCACTTGGCCGTCGTGGCTGTGCCCCCGTTGCCCGGCGCGACAAATATCCGGGTCACCTGGGCAGACTGACTCAACTTCCATGCCAGCGCGTGTTCCCGCCCGCCGGAGCCGATGAGTAAGAGATTCATTGGGCAGCTTCTCCGATCTTTGTCGGGTAAAACGTGGTGCGTGGTGCGTGAACCAACTGGCAGTGATCTCCACTCTGTTTGGGAAAAAAATCGATGTCACTACCCGTCGTCTCTGGTGTGCGAACCACTTTGAATTACTTCTTTACGCACCACGTACCACGTACTACGTCAATCCCCCCACACCCCGGCGAACTTCTCTTTCTGTTGGAGTTCGATGTAGGGAATTGGCGAGTTGAAAGGATAATCACCGGTAAAACAGGCGTTGCAATAGCCGCTTTCGGCCTGCAACGCATTCATCAGTCCTGTAATGGAAAGATAGGCCAGTGAATCCGCGCCGATGTGTTCGCAGATTTCGTCCAGGCTCTTGTGGGCCGCAATCAGTTCGCTCTGGCTTGCCATATCCACCCCCATAAAACAGGGGAAGCGTATGGGCGGACAGGCCACGCGCAGGTGCACCTCGGCCGCGCCGGCATTGCGCAATAGTTGCACCAGCGGCCCGCTGGTGTTGCCCCGCACAATCGAATCGTCTACCAGCACAATGCGCTTGCCAGCCAGATTGTCGGGCAGGGGATTGAATTTCATCGCCACGCCGACTTTGCGTAGCTGATCCGTGGGCTGGATAAAAGTGCGCCCGATATAGCGGTTTTTGATCAGCCCTTCGCTGTAAGTGATGCCGCTCTGCGCGGCATAGCCGATGGCGTGGGGTGTGCCGCTGTCAGGCACAGGCACGACAATATCCGCATCAGCCGGGGCTTCGCGCGCCAACTGACGACCCAGAGCCTGACGCACCGTATGCACCTGTTTGCCGCCCAGCACACTGTCGGGCCGGGCAAAATAGATCTGCTCAAAAGTGCAGAAGGCGAGCTTTTGCGGCTCTGCGCCCTGCACAATTTTGTAGCCGTTTTTGTCTAGGCGGACGATTTCGCCGGGCTGCACTTCGTAGATTGTGCGTCCACCGATGGCGGAAAAGGCGCAACTTTCCGAGGCCAGGGCATAGCCGCCCTCCAATTCGCCCAGTACCAGCGGACGCAGACCCCAGGGGTCGCGCACGCCATAGACCGCATCTTTGGTGAGGATCGTCAGGGTGTACGCGCCTTCGGCCTTCGCCATCAGTTGGCCGATGCGCTCGAACCAATTGGCCCCGCGGAAACGGGCCAGCAGGTGGATAATCACTTCGCTGTCGGTGGAGGTGGAAAGCCCGACCCCATCTTCCAGCAGTTCCCGGCGCAGTTGGGGGGCGTTGATCAGATTGCCGTTGTGACCAATCGCCAGGGGTCCGTCGAGGGTTTCCAAAATGTAGGGTTGGGTGTTGCGCAGCTTCACCGAGCCGGTGGTGGAGTAGCGGGTGTGGCCGATGGCCAGGTGGCCGAGCAGGTAGCTGAGGTTTTCTTCGTTGAAAACCTGGGAAACCAGCCCCATCCCTTTGTGGACGTGGGCCGTGTGCCCGTCGCAAGTAACGATCCCCGCGCCTTCCTGGCCCCGGTGTTGCAGCGCGTAGATGGCAAAATAGGCCAGCCGGGCCGCATCGGGCTTGGGGCTATAGACGCCAAAGACGCCGCATTCTTCGTGTAGTTCGTCACCGGACCAATCGTTTTCGTGCAATTCTGCGTAGGGAAACATTTTTCCTCCCAGAAAGGGGGACGACAGACGGCAGACGACAGACGACTGACGACAGAACGGTTTCCCGCGGTCGCCGGTCGCCGGTCAGTGGTCGCCTATTGTCCCCTCAAAGATTCTCGCGCCGCCAGAGCAATCTCCAGCGCTTCTTCGGCTGTCGCCGCAGTCACCGTCACGTGGCCCATTTTACGGCCAGGCCGGGCCGCGGATTTTCCATACAAATGCAGTTTGGCTGTGGGGTAGGCCAGCAGCGCTGTCCACTCCGGTTCGCCCTGCGCCCACAGATCGCCGAGCAGATTCACCATCACCGCTGGGCGTATCTGCTCGGCTGAACCCAGCGGCAGCCCGCAGACCGCCCGCGCCTGTTGCTCGAACTGGCTGGTCACCGCGCCCTCAATCGTCCAATGGCCGGAGTTGTGAGGCCGGGGCGCGATTTCGTTGAGGAGCAAACGATCGGAATAGGACGCAGATGACGCTGAAAAGATGGATTTATGCTGATTTCTTTCGGGCAGTAGGAAAAATTCCACACAGAGGACGCCTACCACATCCAGCGCTTCCATCAGGCGTTTTGTCAAACGCTCCGCTTCTGCCGCCACTTCCGCCGGGACCTGCGCCGGCGCGATTGTCACGTCCAGAATGTGATTGGCGTGGCGGTTCTCCACCAGCGGAAAGGCGGCGAACGAGCCGTCCACCCCGCGCGCCGCCACCACAGAGACTTCCCGCTCGAAGGGCACAAAGGCTTCCAAAATCGCGGGCTGGTCCTTCATGGCCTGCCACGCGTCTGCGGCCTGGGACGGGTTATCGATCTTTACCTGGCCTTTGCCGTCATAGCCAAAAGCCGCAGTCTTCACGACGGCTGGTGTACCCAATTCTGCCAGTCTGGCCTGTAAATCGGCCAAAGAGTGGACCGGCGCAAAGGGAGTCACCGGCAGGTTGGCTTCGGCAAAGAAGCCCTTCTCCCGTAGGCGGTTCTGGGCCACGTGCAGGACGTGGCCGCCAGGTCGCACAGCTTTGCCCTCTTCGGCGGCAATCTCAGCCACGTGGCTGGGCACATTCTCAAGCTCGAATGTCACCGCATCCACCCCCCGCACAAAAGCCCGCACCGCCTCCCGGTCGTCGTAGGGGGCGCAGATTTCCCGTTCGCACACCTGTCCTGTGGGCGTCCCCCGTTCCGGCGAAAAGGTATGCACGCGAATGCCCAGCGGGTGGCAAGCCAAGGCCAGCATCCGTCCCAACTGGCCGCTGCCGAAAACCCCAACAACAAGAGATTGGAGATTGGGAGATTGGGAGATTAAAGGGACAGGGTGCATCTGGGACAATCTCTTAATCTCCAATCTCTAGTTTTTCGTTCATCACCTGCTCCGCCCGTTTGCGGCGAAATTCGGCCAGCTTCTCCCGCAGTTCTGGCCGGGAATTGCCCAGAATGGCGACGGCCAGGAGCGCGGCGTTGATAGCCCCGGCTTTGCCGATTGCCATTGTGGCGACAGGCACGCCCGCGGGCATTTGCACAATGGAAAGGAGCGAGTCCATCCCGTTCAACGCCTGGCTCTGCACAGGTACGCCGATGACGGGCAAAAGGGTGTGGCCCGCCACCATTCCCGGCAGATGGGCCGCGCCCCCCGCGCCGGCGATGATCACCTCCAGACCCCGGCCCGCGGCGTTGTGGGCATACTCCACCATAAAATCGGGCGTGCGGTGGGCAGATACAATCCGGCATTCGTGGGGAACGGCGAAGTCAGCCAGAGTCTCGGCGGCGAACTGCATGCAGCGCTCCCAATCGGATTTGCTGCCCATGATGACGCCGACGAGAGGGGCGGGGGTTGCGGATGTGGTCACGGGAATGTCCTGTTTTGTATTACGTAGGTTGGGTTCTTCCGGCACGGACCTCAATGGAATTTCCTCTAGCATCCGCCGGAAGAACCCAACTCGCCCAGTGTCAAATCGTCAAAAACCAGTTCGGATCGACCTCAATCTGTTCAACTTCAATCCGTTTCGTCTGCACGCCCAAGCCGAGTTCCTTCAGTTTATCGATGAGCAGATCGCCATCAATCAGATCGATGGCCGGTGCGCCGTCCCGGGTGGCTTCGACAATCGCATCTTTTGTGAAATTGCCGGTTGTGATCAGCAATCCCTTATCAGCCCTGCCCACCATTGCGCCTCGGAAATCCCGCACCTGACTGACCGAAACAGTCCCGCTATAGCGCTTGCATTGGAAAATCACATGAAAACTGAGCAGACCGCCCAGCCGCATAATTCCTTTGCCGTCAATGCCGCCATCACCGCTGCGGCCAGTCACTTCGACCTGAATAAACCCGGATTCACGCAGCAATCGTTGGGTCAAGCGTTCAAAGGCTGACGGCTCCATCTGCAAAAGGACTCCGAGCAATTGCTCGCGCCACGAGACCTCTTCGTATGTCTCATGCGGTTCAATTTCGGGGTCGGACTGTTTACTCTTTTTGGTCTGTTCCTGCACAAAGCGTTTGACGGCTGCCGGATTGACTTTTTGGGTCTGTCTTCCGGTGGCGGTTAAGGCCCAGATACCGCGACTGGAGTTCTCAAGAATCCCAAACTTCTTCAAATATGTCCGTGACCAGGCCAGGCGATATTCGACTTCCGTCTGTCCGCCCCGTTCCGGATTGTGCAACTGTTCGAGTTGCTCATCCGAAAGTTTGACCAGTTGGATGACTTTTGCAAATATCTCTTCGACTGTGCCAGACCCGCCTAATTCGTGCAGTGCCTGAATCGTCGGATTCATCAATTGGTCAAATGTAGGAGCCGTCGCCACGTGTCACCTCAATTTTTTGATGCACTCTCAGGCTGCACTGCTCGAAACCCAATCCCGCAAATTTCGCTCAATGCGCGGCCCCGCTGGATATTCGCCAGGCTCAAAGGTCTTGCCCGTCAGCATCTCATACGTGCGGATGTAGCGCTCGGCGGCCTGCACAGCCAACGCCTCGGGCATGGGAAAAGGCTCGCCCTCGCCCCGGTAGCCGTTGGCCGCGTAATAAAGCCGGATGAATTCCTTATCGAAATTCTCCGGCTCCGCCCCCTCTTCTCTTTTCTTTGTGGTTAAACGCTCATAACTCTCCGCAGTCCAGAAGCGGCTGGAATCGGGGGTGTGCATCTCGTCAATCAGCACCAGTTCCCCGTCGTCGGTCAGGCCGAACTCGTATTTCGTGTCCACCAGAATCAGCCCACCCCGGCGGGCGATCTCCTGCCCCCGCTGGAAAACGGCGATGGCCGCCGCGCACACCTGATCCCACAATTCAGCAGAGACCAGCCCCCGTTCCACAATCTCGGCGCTGGTGATGCGCTCGTCGTGTCCGCCGTCCTGGGCCTTCGTCGTCGGTGTGATGATGGGTGTGGGCAGGGCGTCGTTCTTCTGCAATCCGTCGGGGAAGTCCATCCCGTAGATGTGACGCTCGCCTTGGCTGTAGCGATACCAGAGCGCGGTGGAGGTGACGCCGCTGATGTAGCCGCGCACGACGACCTCCACAGGCAGGGGACGGCATTTGCGCCCAATCGTCACATTCGGGTCCGGGGATTCGAGGAAGTGGCTGCCGATAATATCCGCCACCTGCCCGAACCAGAAAGCGGCCAGTTGGTTGAGTACCTGGCCTTTGTAGGGAACCAGCCCTAGAATCCGGTCGAAGGCCGAAAGCCGGTCGGTGGTGATCAGCACCAGCCGGTCGTCCAGTTCGTAGATGTCCCGCACTTTGCCCTGGCGCTTTGTGCCGAGGAAGGGCAGGTCTACGCCGTCGAAGGGATGGGTCAGCCCACGCTCAATTGGTCTCTGTGTCATCGGTCTTCCTTTTGGAACGGCGGCGCTGGGCACGGGGAGGGTGCGGCGCGGGCATTTCGGTCTCCCGGGGGCGCAGCACATACATATCCGGCGACAGACGACGGGCCACAGTCGAAGCCTCCCATTCGTCTTCGTCATCCGGTTCTTCGAACTCGGAATTGTCCAAAACGGTTTGGGCGACAATGAACATCAGCAGTGCCGCGGTCGCACCGGTCAACAGAGCCGCTTCCCAGCCACTCAACGGAGTGATAAAAGCGACCAGCCGGGACAACAGGGCTTCTATCACGGCGAGGGCGGCGAAGGCCAGCGCGGCCAGGATGATCAAAGAGGTATTAAATCTGGGGAGGCGTGCCAGAATTAAGAAACTGCTTGCCACAACCAGAAACGAAAATGCTGCGGCTTGGGGGTAGGTCAGCGGCGCGAGCAGTGTCAACAACCAGGCCAGGCCGAGAAAATAGCCGACACAGAGCAAAAAGACAAGCAGAGCGAGTATGGCGGTGACGACGATTGCCGTAGTGAATTTTACTTCGGCAGGGTCAGAGGGATTTTCTTTAGCCATTGATCAGTGCCTCAAATAGAGAAAGACCCAGACCGCCGCGGCTTTTGAGCGGATTCTGGATTGCCGTCACGTGATCCTCCGGGTGGGGCATCAGACCGACGACATTGCCCGCGGCGTTACAGATACCGGCGATGTCTGCCACGCTGCCATTGGGATTCACCGGATAGCGCCCGCCTGCTGGGTTGCCGTCCCCATCCACATAGCGGAAGGCGACCAGCCCGGCATCTTCCAAACCCTGTACAACCGCCGCGTCCGTGGCCTGGAAGTTCCCTTCGCCGTGGGCAATCGGGCAGAAAATCGGCTCCCGGATGGCGGAGAGGAAACTGGCCTTTGCGCTACCATTCACAGCCAAATGAACCCAGCGGCACTCGAAATGGCCGGAGGCGTTGTGGGTGAGAGTGATATTGCGTATTGCGTATTGCGTATTGCGTAAATTGTCATCCGTCCGCCGTCCGTCGTCCTCCGTCGTCTGTCCGGGAAGAATCCCTGCCTTCACCAGCGTCTGAAAGCCGTTGCAGATGCCCAGCACCCGCTTGCCGCTGGCGACGAATTCGTGCAATTGTTCATTGAAAAAGACGTGCATATCCAGGGCCAGGCGCACGCCCGCGCCCAGCGCGTCGCCGTAGGAGAAGCCGCCGGGCAGGATGAGTGCGTCGTAGTCGGCGAAGCGCCGTTCCCCGGCCCGCAGTCGGTTGATGTGGACGATTTCGGGCGCGCCCCCCGCCAGCTCACAGGCCCGGGCTGCTTCGCCATCCCGGTTGGTGCCGGAGGCGTGGAGAATGAGAATTTTGGGTTTCACAGGTCGGTTCACCAATCATTTAGTAGTTCAATGTTATCGTTATTCTGCAAACCGTTTGTAATGACAACGGGCAAGTGTTATACTTTGCTCAATCCGCCAGATGGTCACGGATATTGTCGCAGGAGAAATCGAATGACCGCAGCCGCCGAAACACTGACAGTCCATCTCCCCGCAGCCGCAATGGAACGTTTGCGCCGGGTCTCCCAAATTGCCCGTCGTCCCATCGATAGACTGGTGGCCGATACACTGGAAGCCAGCCTGCCGCCTCTGCTGGAGTCGGTGCCTCCATTCTATCACGTTCAGCTGGCTGCTTTAGAGTCGCTATCGTCCACAGAACTACAAGCGCATGTCCAGGCACAGATGGATACGGATACGATAGATCGATACGATCTTCTATTGGAGCGCAATAGCGCAGGTATCCTAAACACGCAAGAAAAAGAAGAACTGGACGCCCTGCGCACACGGGCAGACCTTCTGATGTACCGCAAAGCCTATGCTGCATTGATCCTCAAATGGCGTGGCGAGTACATCCCATCTCCCGCAACCCTGCAAGCAACACAATAAGCATCCGCTTTATGCCATCCGCGCTCTACTATCGACTGCTCGAAGAGGCTGGGCCGTGCTGTGGTTATTGTCGCACTTGCGCCCTCATTATCGGTCAGCCCCTCACAATTGAGCATATCATTGCCATTGCCAAAGGCGGCACTTCAGATATTCTCAATCTCTGGCTCTCCTGTCGTCGCTGCAATCAGTTCAAAGGTACGCAGATTGAAGCAGTCGATCCAGAATCGGGCATCGTGACGCCACTTTTTAATCCACGCACCCAGCCTTGGCGAGAACACTTCGCCTGGTCAGCCAATGCCGCGCAAATTATCGGTCTTTCCCCCTGCGGGCGCGCGACTGTCGTTGCATTACGCATGAACAACGACGATATCGTCTCGGCGCGTACACTTTGGGTGAGCGTTGGCTGGCATCCGCCACAAGACTAACGAATTATGCCGTCTGTCCTTTCCAAGCCTTTACCAACTCCTCTACCGCCCCATCAATCACCCGCTCGCCCCCTAATTCTACCACCAAACGCCCCTCCGCGCTGACTGTCCCAATTTCGGCCAGGGGCAGCCCGGCAAAGAGTTCTTCCAGCGCCGCCGCGTCCTCCGGCTTCACCTCCACCAGCAGCCGTCCATTGCTCTCGCTGAAGAGCAACTCCAGCGGCGAAAGTTCACCACCTGCCACCTGCCACCTGCCACCTTCGACCTGCAACCCAATCCGCCCCCCAATGCACATCTCTGCCAGGGCCACGGCCAGCCCGCCTTCGCTCAGGTCGTGGCAGCTTTGGACGAGACCAGAACGGATGGCATTGTGCAGCGCGGTGTAGCGGGCCAGGGGGTCTTTCGGCATTTGGGGCGGGTCGCCGCTGTCGATGCCCAGCAGAGAGAAGAGCAGGGAGCCGCCCAACTCAGCAGCTGTTTCGCCGATGAGATAGAGCCGGTTGCCTGCTGCTTTCAGGTCGCTGGTGCAGGTGTGGTGGATGTCGGGTACGATGCCGATGGCCGAAATGAGCAGCGTGCCGGGGATCGGCTCGCCGTTGAACTCGTTGTAGAGGCTGTCCTTGCCAGAGATGAAGGGCGCGTTGTAGGCCAGCGCCCCGTCGTAACAGCCCTGAGCCGCGCGTACCAGTGTGCCCAGCCGATCCGACAGTTTGGGATTGCCCCAGCAGAAGTTGTCCAGAATCGCGATCTGGTCCGGGTCTGCGCCCACAGCCACCGCATTGCGGAAGGCCTCGTCGATGGCGCTGACCGCCATCGCGTAAGGATCTCGCTTGCCCAGCAGCGGATTGATGCCGTTGCTCAGGCAGAAGGCTTTGTTGTGCTGCCAGGTGCCCAGGGGCTTCAGCACCGCAGCGTCGCTGGGGCCGTCCATCTCTGGCCCGGTAAAGGGGCGGACGATTGTGCCCCCCCGCACTTCGTGATCGTAGGTACGCACAATCGCCTCTTTGCTGGCGACCGTGGGGTGGGACAGGAGAGTCAGCAAGAGATTGGAGAGATTGGAGATTGGAGATTGGGTGTCGGCGGCCAATCTCCCGATCTCTACTCTCCAATCCCGAATCTCAAATCTCTGATCCTTATATTCCGCCATCAGATCCTTCCCCGGCCAGCCGTCGTGGAGAAATTTCATCCCCAATTGGGCCACCGGTCGGCCCTGGTAATTGACGTAGAGCTCCCCGTCACCCGTAAAGAGGCCCAGCACCCGCATTTCGACATCCCAGCTATCGGCCAGTTCTTGCAGCCGGGGTAGATTCTCCTGGGGCACGGCCAGCACCATCCGCTCCTGGGCTTCGGATATCCAGATTTCCCAGGGGGTGAGGCCGGGGTATTTGAGGGGCACTTCGGAAAGCTCCACCTCCACGCCCAGTTCTTTGCCCATCTCGCCACAGGCCGAGGAAAGCCCGCCCGCGCCGCAGTCGGTGATGGCGTTGTAGAGCCGCTCGTCCCGGGCCGCTTGGATCAGTTCGATCAGCCCCTTTTCGGTGATGGGGTCGCCGATCTGCACCGCACTGCCCGATTTTTCGCTGGTCTCGTGGGTCAGCTCGGCAGAGGAGAAGGTGGCCCCGTGCAGCCCGTCCCGGCCTGTGCGCCCGCCCAATACCACCACCCGGTCGCCCAGTTGGGGTGCGGTAGGGTGGCTGTTGCGCGGCAGCAGACCCACACAACCAGCGAAGACCAGCGGGTTGCCCAGATAGCCCTCGTCGTAGATCACCGCGCCGTTGACTGTCGGCAGACCCAGTTTGTTGCCGTAATCGCCGATGCCAGCCACCACCCCTTCCCGGATGCGGGCAGGATGGAGCAGACCCGCGGGCAGTTCGCTCTGAGGGAAGTCTTGGGGCGCAAAGCAGAGTACATCCGTGCAGGCGATGGGCCGGGCCGAAACGCCGATAATATCCCGCACGACACCGCCGATGCCGGTGTTGGCCCCGCCAAAGGGTTCCAGGGCCGAGGGGTGGTTGTGGGTCTCCACTTTGAAGGCCAGATCGAAGTCGTCGTCAAAGGCGATGATGCCCGCATTGTCCACAAAGGCCGAGCGCAGCCAGGGCCGGTTGACAGTCTCCGTGGCCCGGCGCAGGTAGTAGCGCAGGATCCCTGGTACTTCGCGCACGACACGGGTGTGGCGTTCCAGACTTGTCCAGCGGAAGACGACTTTGGAACGAAAGGTCTTGTGGACGCAATGCTCGCTCCAGGTTTGGGCCAGGGTTTCCAGTTCCACATCCGTGGGGTCCCGCCCCATCTCATCAAAATAGTCCTGAATGGCCTTCATCTCTGGGCCGTCCAGGGAGAGCATCCGCTCGCCGCTCAGAGCCACCAGGGATTTTTCATCCAGCCCTGAAAGGCTGATGGATTCTACGAAATCGCTGGCGGCTGTCTCCTGCTCGAACTGGGGCGGGATGGGGCCAAGGGTATAGTGTTCGATGGTTTCGTTGCAGAACAGCCCCCGAGCCAGCCGGTGCAGATCGCCCTCGCTGAGAGCGCCGGTCAATTCGTAACGGGTGGCGGTGGCGGCCTGGCTGACGGGCAGGCCCAACTCGGCCATTCCCCGTTCCAACTCTCGCGCTGCCACGTCTGTCACGCCGGGGCGCAGAGCCACTTCGATGACGTGGGCGGCCTGAGCGGCAGTCGGCGACACTTCCCCCGCCGAGAGATCGTCCCAGCGGGCTACTTCTGTCACCGGGTCAGCCAAAAGAAAAGCACAGAGCCGGGAAAGCTGCTCTGTGCCTGGGTCTTCTGCCAGAAAGTAGAGTTTGCTGGTGCGGCAGGACTCCACGCCGTCTATTCCCAGCCGTTGGGCCTGTTGGACAATCTGCACGCCGGCGTCCCTGCGTCGGGGCGAAACTTCAATACGAATAGCCATATACTTTCCTCTACGAAATAGCCACTGACGAACAATGAAAAACCTGGATGGGTAGAGCCATAATCAGTAGATCGCAGTGTGTTGGGTTCTCCTGGCACCTTTTGGGGTGTAGATGCTGATCTCTTGCCAGGAGAACCCAACCTACGATTAGGCAGTCTGCGGTCTACTGAAAATCTGCGTAAATCTCTGGTTTCCGCGCAATCTGCGTTCCATCATCTGTCTGAGAATTGGCCCTGAAATGCAAAAGACCCAGACAGTGGACACAGTCGGGTCTTTGAGCGTCAGGATGAAATTGTGTACCCCCAAGGGGACTCGAACCCCTGTCGCGGGCTTGAAAGGCCCGTGTCCTAACCACTAGACGATGGGGGCGGACATTCGACAACAGAAGAGAGTATAACAGGGGTTGGCTGCGCGGTCAAATTGGGGCAAACCTGTTCGCTAATCACTTTCTCCGGTTGGTGATTCTGGGATACAATCATTCCCATTGCCGTCAATCTTTCTGCTTGGCTCGCCCTGATTTGGAGAACCTGACCGATGAACCACCGCTTTGCTTCGCGCATTTCTGTTGCCCGCTGGATTGTACTCTTGTGCCTGTTGACTGCGGCCCTGCTGTTGGCTGGCTGCGCGATGGAGGAAATTTCTCCGGCAGATGTCCAGCCGATTGAACAGGGGGAGACGGATGAAAACGAAGACGACTACTACTACACAGAAACCGCGGAAGATTGTTGGGAAGACGAAGAGTTCGACGAGGTGGATCAACTCTGTTACCCGGTGGTCTATTGTGACGAGAATGGCATCTGCGAAGAGGAAGATTATGGCTTCCTTGACATTCTCTTCGGCCTGGTTGATGAGTTGGCCGGGGGTGTGGCTGGTGGGGATTTTGAAGATGCAGCCGAATTGGAAGAGAACACGCTCATCACTTACCGGGTGGAGGGCAATCAGCTTGTGGCGCCGGAGCTTGCGGCTGTGACCGACGATCTGTTGGATTTTCAGGCAGACACGCAAGCTCACCAGAAAATATGGGTCTACTTTGCCCGGCTGGTCCCCCCAGACCAGCGCCCCTATTTGACCAAATATGTGGTCTTCACCGACGGCCCGGAAGAGGTGCTGGCCTTTGTGTCGCCGGACACAGACGACCCAACCAAATGGCTGCTGGGGGTGGACATTGCCGACACCAGCGACCCGGAGGAGTTGACTTTCACCCTCATCCACGAATTTGCCCACCTGATGACTCTCAACAGCAGCCAGGTTCCGGTCGATGAAGAGCTGGCGTTGGAGCCGGACAACGAAGAACTCTACGAGGAGGCCGCGGCGGCCTGCCCGGTCTACTTTCCTGGCGAAGGGTGCAGCGAACCGACTTCGTACATCAACGCTTTCTATGAGCGCTTTTGGGCCGACATCTACGAGGAGTGGTCGGAGATTAGCTGGATCGAAGACGAGGACGAATACGCGGCGGCTGCCGAGGAATTTTATCTTGCGCGCGAGGATGATTTCGTCTCCGACTACGCAGCTACCAGCCCGGAGGAAGACATCGCCGAGTCCTTCGCCACCTTTGTGCTATCGCCCAAACCGACAGGCGACACCCTGGCCGATGAGAAGGTTGCCTTCTTCTACAACTATCCGGAACTGGTCAAGCTGCGGGCCGAGATGAACGGTCGGCTCTATTCCCGGCTGCGGCGGCGGTAGCCAGGAAAACCCAGCAGAAATCAGGCAAAATTCGTGCTTGACAAATCGTATTTGTAGCTACATAATTGTAGCTACAAATGTTATATCCAGGAGGACGAAATGAACTGGATATGGGAGGAAAGAAAGAACGCCATCAATCAGTGGAGGCACAGGCTCAGCTTCGCGACGGCCTCTCTTGTCTTTGACGATCCGTTTGCTGCCAGTCGGCTCGATCACTACCCCTATGAGGAGCGCTGGCAGACAATCGGCGCGATTGGAAAGGTCGTCATACTCGTCGTGCATACACCGCTGGTGCTGGACAGATCGACAGGCGAGGAAACGGGACGGATTATCAGTGCCCGCAAGGCCACTGCCCACGAGAGGAGAATCTATGCAGAAGGCGACTTTTAAGCAACTTACCCCAACACAGCAGGCAGAGCTTGTCGCGCTGGAAAATATGCCGGATGAGGCGATAGATACGCAGGATATACCCGAAACAGCCGACTGGAGCGATGCAAAACGGGGATTCTTCTATCGGCCGGTCAAGCAGCAGATCACCCTACGGCTGGACGCGGACCTGATTGATTGGTTCAAGAATCAGGGCGACGCCCTATCTGGCAAAGGCTACCAGACCCGCATCAACCTTGCGCTGCGCGAGTATGTGGCCCAATACACGACGGACGAATCGTCCTGAAATCTCAATCACACCCGCAATCTGTGGCCTGGTGGTTGACCCCACAGACCACGCAGATGTCCTCGTACTGGCCGGGACGCAGCAGCCCCTGCTGCTCCCGCCAGGCCACCAGTTTGTCCACTTCGCTCTGGGGGAGTGGCTGCGGGCGGCGCAGTTCGTAGACGGTTTTGGTGATCTGCGCGGCCTGCTCCAGCTTTTCCAGACGCAGATAGGCTTCCAGCACAGTTCCGCCCACAGTGACGCTGCCGTGGCGTTGCAGGACAATTGCATCGTAGCGTTTGATCAGTTCCCGGATCACCTCCGCGCCTTCCCGGCTGGCAGGGGTGGCGTAGTCGCTGGTGGGGATCAGCCCCAGCCCCAGCACCACATCGGGGATCAGGCAGTGGGCCAGGCTGATCCCGGCGATGCTCAGGGCGATGGCTGTGGGCGGGTGGGCGTGGACCACTGCGTCCACGTCCGGGCGCTGACGGTAGGCTTCCAGATGGAGGAGCATTTCGCTGGTGGGGCGCAGATAGCGCTTTGGCCCGTAGCTGGGACCGACCACATCCACATTGGAATCCACGATAATTAATTCGTCGGGCTGGATCAGCCCTTTGCTGTAGCCGGAAGGGGTGCAGAGAAAGCGATCCGGCCCCAGACGCACGCTCACGTTGCCGTCATTGGCCGCCACGTATTGACGCTGCCAGAGCATCTGGCAGACCTGGACAATCTCTTGGCGTAGCTGCTGTTCGCTCTTGCGCGCTTTGGGCGCTGCGCTGCGCTGGTAGCGTATTAGTGTTTCACTCACAACGATTCTCCATTGTAAGTCGGACTGACAGTCCGACCTACGCGATTTGCACTTCGTCCACAATCCCCACAATCACCGCCCGCACAGCGCCCTGGCCCGGTTCGGCTTTCTGGCCGAGAATCTGCTTGGCCCCGCTGCCTTCGTCCATCACCAGCACGGTGTCACCCACGCCCGCCTGCACAGTGTCTACGCAGATGTCATATTTGGCTGTGGGTTGCCCCTCAACGGACTGCATCTCCACCAGCAGGAGCTTATGGCCGTCGAAGGTGGGATGCTTGACAGTGGCGACGACCGTCGAGACGACTTTGCCGATGTACATCAGTTTGCCCCCCCATCAGAGCTGGCCGGTTTCGGAAAATGCGGCAGCTCTGCCGAAACTTCGTCCACAATGGCCACAATCGCCAAATCCACCGGGGCAAAGGTGCGTTCTAGGGCCTGGGCCGCCTCCCGGCTGGCGATGAGCATCACCCGCTCGCCCACGCCTGCCTGTCCCGTGGCGTCGGCGGCGATCTGGGGCTGGCCCGTTGGCGCGCTGTGACGGTCCAGCGGCTGGACGACGAGTAGTTTCACCCCGTCCAGATTGGGGGCCTTCTGTGTGGCGACGAGCGTGCCGATAACCTGTCCCAGTTGCATGCAACGCACCTAACTTTAAGAATGGAACGCGAATGACGCTGATCGGGCGGATTCACGCGGATAAAATCTGTTATTCCAGCGCAAATATCCGCGCACCGGCACTGGCGGGGGAGATGTAGACTTCGGGCCAGATGTTCATAGCTTTGGAATAGCGTTCGAGGATGGCGTCGCGCACGGCCCGCTCCTGGCCTTTGCTGACCAGCGCCACCGCACAGCCGCCAAAACCCGCACCGGTCAGCCGCGCGCCCAGACAGCCCGGCACGCTGCGCATGGCCTCCACCATCGCGTCCAGCGCATCGCTGCTCACTTCGTAGTCGTAGCGCAGACTCTCGTGGCTGGCATTCATCAGCCGCCCCACTTCGTCCAGATCGCCCGCTGCCAGTGCCTGCACAGTGGCAGCCACCCGCTCATTCTCGCCCACCACATGGCGGCAACGCCGGTAGACGACTGGAGAGAGCAGTTCTTTGTGTGCTTCCAACTGGGCGCTGGTCACATCGCGCAGGGCCGTGATGCCGGGCAGGGCGACCTGCAAAGCAGCCACCCCTTCCTCGCACTGGGCGCGACGCTCGTTATAGGCACTGCTGGCCAGGGAGCGGCTGGCTTTTGTGTTGCCAATCACCAGCGACGCACCCGCTGGGAAGGGAACCCGCTGGTATTCCAGCGAGCGGCAGTCGATGAGCAGAGCGTTGCCCTCCTCGCCCAGGGTGCTGATGAACTGGTCCATAATCCCGCAGTTGACGCCGACAAAAGCGTTTTCCGCGTGCTGGGCGGCTTTGGCAATCTGGACACCGGTCAGCGCGTCCAGACTGTCAGCGGCGCTGAGCAGGGCCAAGGCATTGGAGATTTCCAGCCCCGCCGAGCTACTCAGTCCACTGCCTCGGGGAATGTTGCCGCTCACCACCCCTTCCAGACCAACCAGCCGGACGCCGGTCTTTTCCAGCGCCCAGGCTACGCCCATTGTGTAGTTGGCCCAGAAGACTTCGTTGTCAAAGGCCATATTGTCCAAATCAAAATCGGCCCAGGTGTCGAATTCGACGGCGTAAAGGCGCACCCGCCGGTCGGAACGGGGGCGGAAGACGACCCGCACGTCTTTGTCCAGGGCGACGGGCAGGACGAAGCCGTCGTTATAGTCCGTGTGCTCGCCAATCAGATTGACCCGACCCGGCCCAATCGCCACGTGGGTAGGCGCGCCGTCGTAGACCTTGGCGAATTCGGCGCAGATTTCTTCGGTACGTTTGTCGAGGGTTTGCATAAGGCGGACCTGTTCTGTTTACAGTTGATTGGTTGAATGGTTCATTGGGTGAAGAATGGCGTAGAGGTTCAGATTGCCCTCTTTGCCGTCGGCCCGGAAGGTGTGAAGCAGAGACAAAGCAGCGTCCCCGGCCAACCGGTGCAGTTCACTCTCGTCCACCTGATGGACGTAGCGGGTGGCGGATACGCCCTGCTTCCAGGGCAAGAGCGCGTCGCCCGCTTCCATATCTGCCGCTTCCAGCCCGATGGAGGACCAGTCGATCAGCCGGGAGCGGAAACGTTCGCTGGTCAGGAATTGCCAGAAAGAGAGGACGATTGTCCCCGAACAGAGACGGGCAAATTCCCGGACCACCGCCAGGCGCAGATCGTAGCCGGGCAGGTGTTGGATAGTGGCCGTGCAGAGCAGCTGGTCAAAACCGCCACCGCCCAGTCGGCCCGACCAGCCGGGATCGGAAAGGTCTGCCTGCATAAAACGGCAGCGGACACTTGTCAACTCGCGTGTGCCGGCAGCGGCCAGCGCGAGCAAATCTGCGCTGCCATCCACGCCCGTATAGTCACAGGCGATCCCTGCTTCGTCTAGCAGGCGGGCAAAGCGCCCGTTGCCACAGCCCGCGTCCAGAACCGAAAGCGGCGAGCCGTGGCCCGACTCTTTTCCGCTACCCCTGAAATAGGGTAAAATAGCAGCCAGCCCCGGCGTTGCCTGCTGCCGGGTAGCGTCGAAAGGCTCCGCAACCTGGGCGTAGAAATCCCGATTTAGTTCGAGCAGCCGCTGGCGGACCGATTCGCGCATAGGAAGATTCGGAGGTGATAGATGGCAATTGCCGTGCGTACCCTATTTGAGACACCGAGCAAAGCGCGCATGAGCGCTGATGAGTATATCGACTTTCCGTTGAGCGCGCACAAATCCGATCTGATCGAAGGAGTCTTTGTGATGGCATCACCCGCATCGTATCGTCACGAGATAATTCAAGGTGTAGTCCATACTATCTTGCGAATGTTCGTTGATATCCGTGGCATCGGGGAAGTACTGGGACCCAACGCCGCGTTCCGCCTCTCCGAGGAGAATGCCTTTCAGCCAGACATTTCCTTCATCCGCGCGGATCGGCTCTATCTGGCCGAAGATGTCTACTTTCCCGGCCCGCCGGACCTGGCGGTGGAGATCATCTCCCCCAGCAGCCGTCAATACGACGAGGTGGAAAAACGCATCAACTACGGGCGCTACGGCGTGCGCGAATACTGGCTCATCGATCCCATCTACGAAACGATTCACTTCTTCAGCCAGGCCGAGGGCGAATTATTGCCCATCCCCGCCGAGCAGGGCGTCTATCATTCTCGGCTGCTCAAAGGCTTCTATCTGCGCCCCGAATGGCTCTTCCCCGGCGATGATAGCGCCCGCCCCTCCGTTTTGGCTGTGGCGCGGGAACTGGGGATACTCGGATGAAACGAATTCTTGAGCGGGAAGATGTGCCCGCCGAAGTCCACGAGATTGCCGAAGCCTGGCAGAAGCGCGCCCGTTTTGAGCCTTCCCGCCATGCCGCTGGTCTGCATGCCATCTTCCAGGAGATTCCCCGTATTTCGGCGTACGAATGGGACTCCGAACGTTCCCTGCGTACTATTTTAGCGCGCTATCCGAAAGAGGGCAAAGGCTTCTACTCCAAAGCGAACTTAGTGGCGGGCTATCGGCACCTGATCGAAGAGGGCGACCTGGACCCGGACCCAACGGTGATGGCGCGCATCCGCATGAAACCCATGCGCACGGCCAGCGGTGTGGCCCCAGTGACTGTGCTTACCGCGCCGGCGGGCTGTCCGGCCCACTGCATCTTTTGCCCAGACGACTGGCGGATGCCCAAAAGTTACATCTACGACGAACCGGGCGCGATGCGGGCCGAGCGGGACGGCTTCGATCCCTTCCGCCAGACCTTCGGACGCATCCAATCCTTCGAGAATATCGGCCACGACGCCAGCAAAGTGGAGTTGCTGATTCTGGGCGGCACGTGGAGTGCCTATAGCCGGGACTACCGGGAGTGGTTTGTGCGTCGCTGCTACGACGCAATGAACGCAGTGGGCGACCCGTCCTATTCCGACGCGCCGTCCCTGGAAGCAGCCCAGCAGCACAACATCACCGCGGCCCACCGCAATGTGGGGCTGGTCATTGAAACCCGGCCCGATTGGGTGACGCCGGAGGAGATTCGCCATCTGCGCCGCTTGGGGGTGACAAAAGTGCAGATCGGCGTGCAGAGTCTGGACGACGAGATTCTGGCCCTGAACAACCGGGGGCACGGGGTGGAAGCTGTACGCCAGGCGTTGGGGCTGCTGCGCACGGCTGGCTTCAAACTCCATCTGCACTGGATGCCCAACCTGCACGGCGCGACAACCGAGAGCGACCGGGTCGATTTTGCCCGCTTTTTCAGCGACCCGGCCATCCGTCCTGACGAACTGAAAATCTACCCCTGTTCGCTGATCGCAGACACGGAACTTTATAACCTGTGGGAAAAAGGCGAGTATCACCCCTATACAGAGCCGGAGTTGGTCGAACTGCTGGCCGACATCAAACCGACGATCCCGGCCTATACCCGTGTCAACCGGCTCTTTCGGGACATCCCTGCCCACCACATCCAGGCCGGAGTCACAGCCAGCAACCTGCGGGAAATCGTGCACGCGGAGCTGGACCGGCGCGGCCAGCGCTGTGGCTGCATCCGCTGCCGGGAGGTGCGCCGCCAGACCGTGCGGGAAGAAGAAGTGCGCCTGCTCGATACGGTCTACGAAACAGATTTGACGACCGAACACTTCCTACATTTTATCGTGAAGAACGAGACTGACGCGTCGCCGCTCCCCAATCCCCAATACCCCCTTGCCGCCTTCCTCCGCCTGAGCTTGCCCAGGACCGTCGAGGCAGGCAGTCGAGCCTTTCTGGACGAGATCCGGGGCAACGCGATGATCCGGGAGGTTCATGTCTATGGACCCGCCCTGGCGTTGGGCAAGGACGAGCCGGGTGCTGCCCAGCACGTGGGGCTGGGCAGCCGTCTGCTGGCGGAAGCCCGGCGCATCAGCCGGGAAGCGGGCTTCGAGGGCATCAGTGTCATCGCAGCCACGGGAACCCGGGACTATTACGCCAACCGGGGCTTCACCCAGGGAGAGCTTTATATGACAGGCAGGACGAGTCTATGACACCGACTATTGCTTTGCCCGTCGGTGTGCCAGTCACGCCCATAGACAACCCGACCCCACCCCGGCATCAGTCGTACACCGGACAGTTTGCCAGCCTGACGCCGGTGGATGCAGCGGCAGACGTAGCCGAACTCTATGCAGCCAGCCACGGCGACCCACTGCGGGAGCAGTTGTGGACGTATATGTCCAACGGACCCTTTGCGGATCAGGCAGCCATGCAGGGCTGGCTGGAACAGTGCCAGGTTTCCAGCGAACCCCTCTTTTTTACGGTGAGCGATACGGTTGCCCAGCGCCGGGTGGGGGCCCAACGCAGAGTTGGGGTTGTCAGCTTTCTCAATATCGTGCCAGTCCAGCGCCGGGTGGAGCTGGGCCACATCTGGTATGCGCCGGAAGCCCAGCGCACGAAAGTCAACACCGAATCCATCTTTCTGATGCTCTGTGAAGCCTTCGATCAGCAGCGCTACCGGCGGGTGGAGTGGAAGTGTGACAGTCTGAATGCCCGTTCTCGCGCGGCTGCGTTGCGGTTGGGCTTCCAGTTCGAGGGGATTTTTCGCCAGCATTTGATTGTACGGGGGCGCAACCGGGACACGGCCTGGTTTGGGATGACCGACGGTGACTGGCCGCGGGTGAAGGCCAATCTGGAACGCTGGCTCTACAGCGACGAAGCGGGGCTGTCGCTGACGGAGATGAATCGATCTTGAAGCCGGGTACTGGAAACTGTCACGGATGCGTCCAGCGAGTACTGGTTCAGTTTGGGGCGATCACGGGGCTGCTTCTGAGGTAGGGCGTAGGGCGTGTACTCATACACGCCCTACGCGCAAAACCCCTCCACGTTCTGGCGTTTCGCCCTAATACCCCCGCCGCTTGTCGATGACATTGCGGGGACGCTCTCCGTTCAAATAGCGCTGCAACTGCTCCTGGAAGAAGCGTACAATCACGCCGGGGCGATGCTGGGAAGCGCCGGCCCGGTGGGGTGTGAGCAGGAGATTGGGTGCATCCCACAGGGGGCTTTCCGCGGGCAGTGGTTCGATTTCAGTCACATCCAGGGCAGCGCCGGCGATTTGGCCTGCTTCCAGCGCGGCCACCAGCGCGTCTTCGTCAATGATTCCGCCCCGGGTCACGTTGATCAGGTAGGCTGTGGGCTTCATCAACGCCAGTTCTTCTCTGCTGATCAGATGATAGGTCTCCGGCGTGCGCGGGCAGGCCATCATCACTGCGTCGGAGCGTTGCAGCAGGCTGTGGATGTTCGCCTTCGTGGCCGGTTTCAGCTCAGCCACACCCGCGGGCAGATCCGTGCGCATCGGGTCCACGGCCAGGATCGTCATATCGTAGCCCGCGGCCCGCTTCACCATCTCGATCCCAAAGCCGCCCATCCCGATAATGCCCAGCGTCATCCCGGTAATCTCCACCACGGAACCGGCTTTCCACTGATGCTGCTTCTGCTGCTCCCGGGCCGGTGTCAGCCCCCGAGCTAGGCAGAGCAGAAAGGCCCAGGCATGTTCCGCGCCCTGGGGTGCATACATCCCGGCCATATTGGAGAGCATCACCTCATCCCGTTCGGCCATGGCGGGAAAGAGGAATTTGTCCATTCCAGCGCTGAAGGATTGAATCCAGCGCAGATTGGGTGCAGCCGCGCAGACCGTTTCGGCAAAGCGGCCCAGAATGACGTCGATCTCCGGGGCCACGGCCAGGGCTTCCTCGTCGCTGCTGACGTAGATCACTTCGTGGCTGCCAGTGGCGGCGATACGGCGAAACTCGGCCACATCTTCTTCGGCAAAAGGGTAGTGGATCAGAATTTTCATGGGGATCTCCGTTGGGTGGGTGGATATACTTGACAAGGTGACAAGCTGACCGGGTGGCAAGGTGAACAAATGTCGCTTTAGGCCCGTGGCGAGTATAGAAGAAAGACGCTACGGCGTAGTATAGGCATTCTTGGCGGATGGGGCAAGGACGGAAATTCGATTCCTGCCATCAGTTGCTTTCCGGGTATACTATAGAACTATGCACAGTGAAATCGAATCGGCAACCGAAAAAGTGAAAATTCCTCCCCAACTGGTCTTTAAGCTCTTGTTCCCAGCCTTTATCAGTCTGGGGCTGGTGGTGCTGATTCTGGTTTGGCAAGAATACAATCCCCCCGGCTGGCAGCGGGCGATGGATCGCTATCTCGCCACCTATGTCTCTGCGCCCAAAGAAGTGCTGTCAACTGGAGCCATCAGCGTAGCCCAACTGCCTTTTCTGCTGGGGCCAGAGATACCCTTCCAGCCCGTCTCGCCCAGCGTCCATTACCAGACCGAGCCGCTGACCGCAGATGTGCGGCCTGAATCACCGGAGAGCCTGGGTGGGGATAGGCAACCTCTGCCCTACCCGGTGTTTGAACTCTATTGCATTGACCTCTCGCAAAGTAGCGCAGATATTCCAGTCAGCCATTTTCTCGTTGCCCACCACGAAGACCTGAACAACAGCGATTGGATCGTCTATATTCCCAGCGAATGGGCGTCAGCCCAGGCGCTGGACGCGGCCTGGAGCCAATTGGGCTGCAACGCAGTGGAAGAGTCATGAACGCCGCCGGTTGAAACCGGCATCCGGCGCGGGAAACCTGCTTAAGCAGGTTCTGTGCGGCAGACGCCGAATTCATTCAGCGGTGTCAGAGACATCCAAACGAAATACCCAATATCCAATATCCCAATCCATTCTTACCCTCACAGATTCCGGAGCGATTCATTGTCTACTATTTCCAGCCGTGAAATCCGGCTCGCCAGCCGCCCGACCGGCGAACCAACCGCCGAAAACTTTGCCCTCGCCACTGTCGAAGTGGATGCCACGCCGCCGGCAGAGCGGCTGCTGGTGCGCAATCTGTATATGTCGGTGGACCCGTACATGCGCGGGCGGATGCGGGACGGGCGCAGCTACACCGCTCCCTTTGCCATCGACGAAGCCATGACCGGCGGCGCGGTGGGCGAAGTCGTCGCCTCCAGCCATCCCGATTTTGCCCCGGGCGATACAGTTTTGCACAGCTACGGCTGGCGGGAGTATGCCAGCGTCCCCGGCAAAGGAGCGACCAAAATCGACCCATCCCTGGCCCCGGTCCAGAGCTTTCTGGGTGTGTTGGGGATGCCAGGCAAGACGGCCTACGTGGGGCTGCTGGACATCGGCCAGCCCAAAGCCGGGGAGACGGTCTTTGTCTCCGGTGCGGCCGGCGCGGTCGGCTCCCTGGTCTGCCAGATTGCCAAACTAAAGGGCTGCCGGGTGGTGGGCAGCGCGGGCAGCGCTGCGAAGATTGGCTGGCTGAAAGAGAAGGCCGGCGTGGACGGCGCGATCAACTACCGGGAAGTCAACAATCTCCGCAAGGCCATCGCTGCCGAATGTCCTGACGGTGTGGATGTCTACTTTGAGAATGTGGGCGGCGAGCATCTGGAGGCCACCCTCTCCGTGATGAACAACTTCGGGCGCATCGCCGTCTGCGGGATGATCTCCCAATACAACGCCAGCCAGCCCGAGCCAGGCCCGGGCAATCTGGCCCTGATCATTGGCCGCCGTCTGCGCTTGCAGGGCTTTATCGTCTCGGACCACGCCGACCGGGACGGCGATTTCTATCGGGATATGGCCGCCTGGATGGGTGAGGGGAAAATCCACTGGGAGGAGACGGTTGTGGAGGGGATTGAAAAGGCGCCCGACGCTTTCCTGGGGCTGTTCAGCGGCGAAAATTTGGGCAAAATGCTGGTGAAGCTGGCGTAGTGCGTGGTGCGTGGCGCGTAGTACGTGGTGCGTGGTGCGTGTACTGGTATTCGCTATTGGTTCTGCTACAGAAGATCACTCGTTTTGTAATGGTCAACGACATCATAAAAAGAGATTTGGACGCTGATTCACGCGGATACACGCTGATCCAGAGGAAAAAATCTGCGTTCATCTGCGTTCATCTGCGTCCAAAATTTCACCATCTCGTTGACCACTACAGAAGATCACTCGTTTTCATCAAACGAAAGTTGCCTGTGACAAGCGACCATCGCCACCACTGGTTCACGCACCACGCACCACAAATAGATCCAATCACAAACAAAAGGGGTGACACTTCAATGGCAACACGCAAAATGCAGCCCCCGCTGGGGTTGTACTTCGAGGAATTTGAGATGGGCGACAGCAGCGAGAGCGTGGGGCGCACCATCACCGAGACGGACGTGGTCAACTTTGCCGCGCTCTCCGGCGACTGGAACCGTATCCACACGGACGCCGAATACAGCCGGGAGCAGATGTTCGGCCAGCGGGTGGCCCATGGCCTGCTGGTGTTGAGCATTGCCAGCGGTCTGGCCGTGCGTATGGGTTTTATGGAGGAGACTGTTCAGGCTTTCACAAAGCTGGAGTGGAGTTTCCGCCGCCCGATTCTGATGGGCGATACCGTACGTCTGCGCGCCACTGTGGCCGAGAAGAAGGCTATGCCCCGGGCCGGCGGCGGGATCGTTACCTTCAAAATGGAGGTGCTGAACCAGAGGGACGAGGTCTGTCAGCGGGGAAGCTGGGAGATTTTGTGCAAGAGTTTGCCTGTATAAAAAAGGTCTGCCAGGTTTTTGAGGCCTGGCAGACCTTCTGAGACTTAGCCTACGGAATGCAAATCTTCTGTCCCACATGGATCAGATTGGGGTTGCGGATCGACGGATTGGCGTCCCGCATCTGCTTGGCTGTCCGGTTGTGGTCGCGGCCGATCTTGTATAACTGGTCGCCCGCCTTGACTGTATAGTCGCAGCTAGTAGCTAGTGTGCTACTCTTGGATTCGGTGTGACCCACCTGCTGGTTTTCAAAATCAAAGCCAGTTCTTACACACGTGCCAGGAATCGAAGGCAGGCGAACCTTCTGGCAGGTGGCCGTGTGGGCCAGCCAGCCATCCACTGCCGTCTCACAGACAGTGTACTCTGAGTTGGGGATCCGGTAGTCGTTGGTCGGGAAGTCGATGCGGAAGTAGCCCAAACCATCGGTGGTCGCCGCCCCAGGCTCATAGCCTGTCGGTACTGTCGGTTTTGCGGTGATATTCCAACCAGGTAGACCGACCAGACCATTTGCATCCACCTTGCGGCCCACAATGCAGAAGGCAGGCTCTACCTGGCGGTTGGAGAATTCCACCACAACACATGCTGTGTTATCCAATGAAACAGAATAATTGGCGGCAGCGGCTGCTTCCCATTCACCTGCCGGGAGTGACTCATGGACGGTGTAGGGGCCAAAGGGCAGATTATTGAAGACAATCTTTCCAGTGGCATCCGTGTTACCTTCGGCCTGCTTCGTGCCGTCAGAACGGGAGACATAGACGTGCCAGCCCGACAGCCCGGTGGGTTGCTGGCCTGAACCATCTGGCGGCACATCCCGCTTGTAGACCTCAATACAGCCCGCTCCGCCGTAGACACGGTTTTTGAAACGGATGTTATGAGGCCCGGGGGCGGTCACATCCAGACTCTGCGCTCCATTGGCCGGCGAAACAGGCGCAACTTTTGAACCCGCAGGCGCGATTTCTATGAAGTCCCATAAGCCAGGGGTCAGCGTAAATACGGCCATGCCATCATCGCCTGTTGTAATCTCGACCGGAGATGCAAAGAAATTGCCAGCGCCTGGACTGGCTTTGATGATATATCCGGCCAGAGGCGTATGATTGGTGTCAATTTTCAGCACATCGACAGTCACATCCTGGCGCATCTTGAATCGGATTGTCTCGCAATCTCGTTAGTGTCACGAATTATTCGCCACATTGACTGAGAGCAGGTTGGGGGTAATAATCAGGGAAAATCCATGCAAAGGAGAAACCCTGATGACAATCGCCCAACGGAAAGAACAAATTCTACGGATCAAAGCAGCCAGCAGTTT
>CAMDQF010000061.1 GCA_945905745.1 Litorilinea aerophila | reverse complement strand
ATTTTACGACTGGATATGAGATGTGAGATATTGGGTATTGGGTATTTCGAGGGGATCGCAACCCCTACGAAACACCTAATACCCAATTTTTTCTCTCTCTATTGCGGAAAGGACCCACCCCATGCCCATCAAAATTGCTATGATCGGAGCCGGCTCCATCGGCTTTACCCGTAAACTCATGCACGACATTCTGGCCGTGCCCGAACTGGCTGACACCCACTTTGCCTTTATGGACATCAACCCGAAGAATCTGGAAATGGTCGCCCAGCTTGCCCAACGGGACATCCAGGCCAACCGACTCCCCGCCACTGTCAGCACCACCACAGACCGCCGGGCAGCCCTAGACGGCGCAAATTATGTCATCTCAACCATTCGCCAAGGCGGGTTGGCCGCCTTTGGGCTGGACATCGACATCCCGCTGAAATATGGCATCGACCAGTGTGTGGGCGATACCATCTGCGCCGGTGGCATTATGTACGGCCAGCGCACCATCCCGGCCCTGCTCGACATCTGCGCCGACATCCGGGAGATGGCCGCGGACAACCCCCTCTTTCTCAACTATTCCAACCCGATGGCGATGAATGTCTGGGCCTGCAACCAGTACGGCGGGGTCAATACGATTGGTCTTTGCCACGGCGTCCAGGGCGGCCACAATATCATCACCCGCAGCATCGAACACTGGGCCAGGCAGGAAGGGCTGATTGGCCCGGAGGAGACGATTTCCAAAAAAGAGGTGGATATCGTCTGCGCGGGGATCAACCACCAGACCTGGTACACCAAAGTCCAGTGGCGGGGGATGGATATGGTTCCGATGATCCCCGAACTGATCGCCGCGCATCCCCAATACCGGGAGACGGAGAAGCTGCGCATCGACGTGGCCCGGCGCTTTGGCTACTTCAGCACCGAATCCAACGGCCATCTGAGCGAATATCTGCCCTGGTATCGCAAGCGGGTGGACGAGATTCCCCGTTGGATCGATATGTCCAGCTGGATCAACGGCGAGACCGGCGGCTATCTGCGGGTCTGCACCGAAGGACGCAATTGGTTCGAGACCGATTTCCCCAACTGGATGAAGGAAGAACCGCCGGTCATCGCCCAAGATCGGCGCAGCGAGGAGCACGGCTCGTACATCATCGAAGGGCTGGAGACCGGGCGACCCTACCGGGGCCACTTCAACATCATCAACAAAGGCCACATCACCAACCTGCCCAATGGCTGTGTGATCGAGATTCCCGGTTATGTGGATAAGAATGGCATCAATATGCCGGTGGTGGGAGACCTGCCCTTGGCCTGTGCAGCCACCTGCTCCGCCAGCGTGCGGGTGCAGCAGATGGCGGTGGAGGCGGCAGTGCATGGCGACGTGACCCTTCTCAAACAGGCGATGCTCCACGATCCCCTGACCGGCGCGGTCTGCAACCCGGAAGAGGTCTGGCAGATGACCGATGAAATGCTGGTGGCTCAGGCCCAGTGGCTGCCCAACTTTGCCGGCGAAATCTCCGCGGCGAAGAGCCGTCTGGCCGCGGCCGAGAGCAACGGAACCCGGGTGCATCTGGTCCAGACCGAAGGCGCGGCCCGGCTGCATACCAAAACCGTCGAGGAGCTGGCGGTTGACAAAGCCGCGGCCCGGGCCAACGCGTCCGCCGCGGATAAGGGGAAGATGACGAAGGTTGTGTAGAGGGCGCTCTCTCTACACAAGTTTGCACAATCGAATTTGAAACGTAAAACGTGAAACGTGAGATCGTTCAACAATCTCACGTTTCACGCTTCGCGTTTCTCAAAGGAGAATCTATGCTGGAAGCATTGAAGGAAGAACTCTACACCCTCCATTTGGAGCTGCCCAAGAACGATCTGGTCAAGTGGACTGGCGGCAACATCAGCGCGCGTGACCCGGAGAGCGGGCTGGTAGTGATCAAACCCAGCGGCGTGCGCTACGAGAAGTTGCGCCCAGCCGATCACGTCGTCGTGGATATGGACGGACATATCGTTGAAGGCAAGCTCAAGCCCTCCTCGGACACGGCCAGCCATCTGCACATCTACAAACACCGGCCCGATGTGAATGGGATTGTCCACACCCACTCGCCCTATGCCACGGCCTTTGCCGCGCTGGGCAAACCCATCCCCTGCTGTCTGACCGCCATCGCCGACGAATTCGGCGGGCCGATCCCCTGCGCTGGCTTTGCCCTCATCGGCAGCGAAGCCATCGGCCAGCAGGTGCTGGACCACATCGGATCGTCCCAGGCCGTGCTGTTGCAACAGCACGGCGTCTTTACGATTGGCAAGAATGCCGAGGCTGCGGTCAAAGCCGCGGTGATGACTGAAGACGTGGCGAAGTCGGTCTGGCTGGCTATGCAACTGGGCCAGGTGCAGGAGATTCCCGCCGAGGATGTGGCAAAGCTGCACCACCGCTACACCCACGTGTACGGACAGTGAGCGCGAAGGCACGAAGACATCACGAAGACGCGAAGAAAAAGACGAAGTTTGTGGTTTCAGGAGGTTGGCGATGAAAACCCTACGGCTGCACGGCATCGGAGATCTGCGGCTGCACGAGGAACCTGTGCCTGTGCCAGCCGACGGGGAAGTGGCGCGGGAGGGGTTAAAGGTTGTGGTGGAACCGGCGGGCTAAAAAATTGGGCCAGTTGTCGGGTCAAAAGACTGTCTGGCTGACGGGTGTCAAGGGGCTGACTTTCGTGTATTCTGGCAGAAGAATACCCATCCATTTAGGAGACGGCAATGGCGCCGCGACTGTCAGCTTTTCTGCTCTTTCTTCTTTGGACGTTTCTCTTGGCGGCTTGTGTCAACCCAGACAGAGCGGTTGCTTACATCGATCTCTCCCGCCGCCAGCCCCTGCCCGCCATTGCCGCGGCCGAAGTGATTCCCCTGCGCCTGGCGGTGGCAGCCATCATCTCGCCCCAGGGCACAGCCGAAAGCTACGCAGAATTGGCAAACTATCTGGGCGAGAAGTTGCACCGCCCGGTGCAACTGATCCAGCGTCGTACCTACGCCGAAGTCAACGATCTGGTCGCCGAGCAGGATGTCGATCTGGCTTTTGTCTGCACCAGCGCCTACATTGACGGCTCGAATGAATCTGGCATGCAATTGCTGGTCGCGCCGGAGATCAACGGTCACATCGAATACCACTCTGCGCTGATTGTCCCCGCCGGGAGCAGCGCCGAGACGCTGGCGGATCTGCGGGGCCGGGTTTTCGCCTTCACCGATCCCATGAGCTTTAGCGGGCGGGTCTACCCCACCTATCTGGTGCAGGAGATGGGGGAAGACCCGGAAGACTTTTTCTCCAAAACCTTCTTCACCTACAGCCACGATCGGGCCATCCAGGCGGTGGCGGCGGGGGTAGCCGATGGCGCAGCGGTGGACAGTCTGGTATTGGAGTATGCGTTCAAGCGCAAACCGGAGATGAAAGACCAGCTACGCATTATCCATCTCTCTCCGCCTTTTGGCATCCCGCCGGTAGTGGTTCCCAGTGGGCTGCCCGCCCGCCAGAAAACCCTGCTCTACGAAACCCTGCTGCAAATGGACGGGGACTCACGGGGTAGTGAAATTCTGAACCATCTGGGCATTGGCCGCTTTGTGCATATAACAGACTCTGCCTATGACGAGGCGCGGCGACTGACCAATCTGGTGGAGAGCAACCAATGACGAATATCCGCCAGGAATGGCGGACGCCATTTGCCCAGCTCGCCCCCCAGCGCGAAAGATTCTGGTCCTGGGCTGGCGGTGTGAGTGTACGCACGAAAATTCTGGGCATTGTCCTGGCCCTGACGGCCATCCTCGGTCTGGGGGTTACGTGGCAGGTGCGCCTGGTGATGAGCCGGGTCTTCGTTGCCGAGTTGGAGCAGCGCGGTCTATCGGTGGTCAGCGATCTGGCTGGGCGGGTGATTGATCCCATCCTGCTCAACGACACCTTTGCCGTGCATGAACTTCTGATCGATACGGTTGTCAACCACCCGGACGCCCTCTATGCCTTTGTCGTTGCCCCCAGCGGCGATGTCATTGCCCACACCTTCGGCGACAGCGGCTTTCCCCTGGCCCTGTTGGGAGTGCAACCCACAGCCTACGACACGGCGGATGAGGCCCATCGGCATATCCAACACACTACCTATCGCAGCGAACAGGGTATGGTCCACGATTTCAGCGCACCCATTTTCGAGGGGCGTTCTGGTGTGGTGCGTCTGGGGCTGACAGAAACTCGGTTGACGGGTATTATCAACGCCATGACCGGACAGATGCTTTTGACCACCCTGGTGGTGGCCCTGGCGGGCATTGCCGCGGCTACCTTTCTCACCTGGCTGCTCACCCGCCCGATTCTGGCTCTGGTGGAGACAACCCATCTGGTCGGGCAAGGCGATCTGAAAGCCCGCGCCCCCCACTGGGCCGACGATGAGATCGGCGCGTTGGCCGATGCTTTCAACCAGATGGCTGTAAATTTGGAGACCAGTCGCCAGGCCATCGCGGAAAAGGACATTGCCCGCACCCAACTGCTGGAACAGTTGATCACCGCCCAGGAAGAGGAGCGCAAACGCATTGCCCGGGAACTGCACGACGGCGTGGGGCAGGCATTGACCTCGCTGATTGTGGGCATGAAGGTGGCAGGCCAGTTGGAATCCACCGCGGAAATGCGGGGGAAGAGCGAAGAGATGCGTCTCTTTGCCACAGAAACTCTGGATCAGGTGCGGCTGCTCAGCCGCCAACTGCGCCCCAGCGTGTTGGATGATCTGGGTTTGACCGCAGCGCTGGAACGCTACGCGGATGAATTTGGACGCCTGCATTCCCACATCAGCGTTGATCTCCATCTGAATTTGCCCGAACGTCTGCCCCCGTTGGTGGAGACTACCCTCTACCGGATCGTCCAGGAAGCCATGACCAACGCTGCCCGCCATAGCAACGGCGATACAGTGAGTGTGCTGCTGAGCCGCCACGATGACCGGGTGCGGGCGATTGTCGAGGACAACGGCAACGGTTTTGACGTGGAAGGCGCGCGCCGGGCCGGGCGCAGTGTGGGCTTGTACGGGATGACCGAGCGGGCGGAACTGGTGGGCGGCTATCTGGAAGTCGAGAGCAGCGGGGATGGTACGGCAGTCTATGTGGAGGTTCCGGCATGAAACCGATCCGAATTTTGTTGGCTGATGACCATACTGTGCTGCGCGCCGGGCTGAAGGCCCTGCTCAATGCAGAAGCGGATATGCAGGTGGTGGGGGAAGCCGAGGATGGCGAGGTCTGCGTGCGCCAGACGGTTGTGCTGAAGCCTGATATAGTGCTGATGGACATCAATATGCCCCGCTGCAACGGGCTGGAAGCATTGGAACAGATACACAAACTGACCCCGGAGTGTCGGGTGCTTGTCCTGACGATGCACGACGACCCGGAATATCTGCGCCAGGTCTTGTCCACGGGCGGCGCAGGGTATGTGCTAAAACAGGCAGCCAGCGACGAGCTGCTCTCGGCCATCCGGGCTGTCCATCAGGGCGGCGTCTTTCTGCATCCTCAACACGCCCAACTGCTCCTGCAACAGCAGGTCGCGGCTCCCCCAACTCAGCTAGACCTGAGCGCCCAGGAACAGCGTTTCCAGAGTCTGAGCGAACGGGAGGCTCAGATTTTCCGGCTGGTGGCGCTGGGCCACCGCAACGGTGAGATCGCCGAGATGCTCTTTCTGAGCGTCAAAACCGTGGAGACCTACAAATCCCGGCTGATGGAGAAGCTGGGGCTGCACACCCGCTCGGCGCTGGTCCGTTATGCACTGGAGATAGGAGCCCTAGACGAGGAAGATGACAAGGTGACAAAATGAACGGGTGAACGGGTGACACGACGGGTCTACGAAACCGACTTTTGCCTTCTTCCCTTTTTGCCTTTTGCCTTCTCGCTTCTCCCCTTCTCCCCATTGGCGTCGCCTTTTGCCTTCCCCTTTTTCCTTTTGCCTTCTTCCCCCTCCTTGTCAGGGAATTCCCCTACACGCCCCGGCAAAGTGTCAAGCCTTCCCCGACACCCTGTCAAACATCCCCCACTACCGAACCCTTCTCTATTCCTCTATACTCAACGCAGATGGCCACGGCCTTCTGCGTTTCTTTTTCCGACACAGCTCCCAGCGGGGAGCGTTCCCGGAGGTACCCAACAAATGGCCGATATTTTTGTAGAAGAAAACATCGTTTTGCGAATGCAGAGAGAGATCCAGCGTGCGCTGCTAAAACCGACCGGCGAGCGACGTTGGGGCATGGTGATCGACCTGCGCCGGTGCGTGGGGTGCCATGCGTGTACGGTGAGTTGTGTGGCCGAGAACAAACTGCCGCCCGGTGTGGTCTATCGCCCGGTGCTGGAGCAAGAGATCGGCGTCTACCCCAATGTGACCCAGCGCTTTATGCCCCGGCCCTGTATGCAGTGTGACGAACCGCCTTGTGTGCCCGTCTGCCCGGTCAACGCTACCTGGAAACGGGACGACGGCATCGTGGCTATTGATTACGATCAGTGCATCGGCTGCCGCTACTGTATCACCGCCTGCCCCTATTCCGCACGCACTTTCGATGTGGGCTACACCTACACCGAAAACACCCCGGCCCAACAAGCCTACGAACTGCTGCCCAACTTTGAATATGGCGAATCCCGCACACGGGAACCCGGCCAGGAAGTATCACCGGTGGGCAATGTCCGCAAATGCCACTTCTGCCTGCACCGGCTGGAGAACGGTCAACTGCCTCTCTGTGTCTCAACCTGTATCGGTACCGCCAACTACTTCGGCGATCTGAACGATCCGGAGAGCCTGGTGGCAGAGATGACATCGAAGCCGAATGTGGTGGTGCTGAAGGAAGAAGTGGGCACAAAACCCAAAGTCTTCTATCTGGTTTAACCCAACTGCTTGCATACAGGAGAATTTCCTATGAATCAATGGCTCTCTCGTATTCTCTGGCTGGCAGCGCTCATCGGCTTTGGGGTAGGTCTCTACGGCCTCTACCAACGCTTTGCCCTGGGCCACGCCGCGGCCAACTACGGCTCCTACGTCCCCTGGGGACTCTGGATCGCCGCCTACGTGACATTTATCGGCGCTTCGGCGGGTGCATTGGCCATGGCAGCCATCATTTTCGCTGTGCGTGCCGAAGCCTATTACCCAGTCGCCCGCATTGCGGTGCTGGTGGCGCTGGCTGCTTTTGCCACCGCTATGCTCAATGTCTGGCTCGATCTGGGCCACCCCTTCCGCTTCTGGAAGCTGCTGCTGCAAACCTCCTTCTCGTCTGTCATGGGCTGGATGGCCTGGTTCTATTCCATCTACGGTTTGCTTCTGATCGTTGGCCTCTGGCTTACCCGCAGCGGTAAGATTCCCCCGCTGATGCAGCGCTTTGCCGGTCTGGTTCTGCTCTTTGCTGTGGCCTTTGCCGGGGCCGAGGGTGCGCTCTTTGGTGTGGTGGGCGCACGGGCTGTCTGGGAATCGGGCCTGACGCCGATTCTCTTCCTCATTGAGGGTGCGCTCTTTGGTGCAGGGCTGGTGGCAGCGGCGTCCTTCCTGGTGGGCAAATTGTCCGGCGACATCGCCAGCCGCCTGGGGCAGGTTATGCTCTGGCTTCTGGCCTCTCTGGTGGTGGTAGAGTGGGCCGAGTTTTCCACGGGTCTCTTTGCTGCGGTGCCCGCCAAGAGCGAGACGTTGCAAACAATCGTCACTGGGGAGTACTGGTGGGTTTTCTGGATCTTTCACGTGGGGCTGGGGGTTGTACTGCCGGGTCTATTCCTCCTTTTTGGCCGCATGAAGCCGTTGCCCACCGCGGCGGCTGGTCTGTTCATCGGTAGCATGGGCTTGGCCAGCAAGCTGAATCTGGTCATCCCTGCCCTGGCCCAGGAAGAACTCACCGGCTTGAGCCAGGCATTCACTGGCCCTGGGCTGACCTTCTCTTACTTCCCCAGCAGTATGGAGTGGCTGGTACTTGTCTGGACCGTCTCTTTCGCAGTCCTCATTTTCCTGGCAGGAAGTTCTCTGCTCCACATCGCACGCAACGCCGAGGTAGCTTAATATGACTACGAAAAATTCTGCACCCAATACCCTGTTGGAAGAGATCGCAGAACGCCCCATTGACCGGCGCACCCTGCTCAAGACATCGGCCCTGGTGGGCGGTGCGGTGGCGGTAGCTGGGGCAATGCCCTGGGCTGTCAACCAGGCCGCAGATAGTCTGCTCCCCGCCGCGGCCCAAGCCGAAACAAGCATGGCCCAGAGCTATGCCCTGGCCCAGCCGGAAAATATCCTCTACACCTCATGTCTGCAATGCAACACTGGCTGTACCATCAAGGCCAAGCTGATCGACGGTGTGATTTCCAAAATTGACGGCAGCCCTTATGGTCCGCTGACATTCTGGCCCCACGTTCCCTACGACAGCGCCCCCCAGGATATGGCGGCGGTGGACGGCTGGATCTGCCCCAAAGGTCAGGCCGGTCTGCAGAGCGCCTACGATCCCTACCGCATCCGCCGGGTGCTAAAGCGGGCAGGCCCACGGGGAGCGAACCAGTGGGAGAGCATCTCCTTTGAACAGGCGCTGGAAGAGATCGCCAACGGTGGCAGCTTTGCCGATGGCACCACGTCACCAGGGATGAACGAGATATGGGCCTTGCGCGACGCCAAAGTGGGCAAAGAGATAGCAGCGGCTGTGGATGCTATCCTGGCTGAAAAGGACAAAGACAAGAAGGCTGCGCTGGTGGCCGAATTTAAGACCACCTTTGCCGACCAGATGGATATGATGATCGACCCGGAGCACCCGGATTTTGGCCCGAAGAACAACCAGTTCACCTTTGCCTGGGGCCGCTTGAAGGATGGCCGGGGCGAGATTCTCAAGCGCTTTGCGGGCGATGCCATGGGCACTGTCAACGCCCACGGCCACACCACCGTCTGCCAGGGTTCCCTCTATTTCACTGGCAAGGCCATGAGCGAGCAGTTTGTAGAGGGCAAATGGTCGGGCGGCGAAAAGTTCTACTGGCAGGGCGACGTAGCCAACAGCGAATTTGTCATCTTTGTGGGCGCGAATATCTTTGAGGGCAACTACGGCCCGCCCTACCGGGCGCAGAAGGTTGTGGATGGCGTAGTCAGCGGACGGATGCGTTATGTGGTGATCGATCCCCGTATGGGCAAGACGGGTGCCAAAGCCTGGAAGTGGCTGCCCAACAAGCCCGGCTCCGATGCTGCGGTTGCCCTGGCCCTGATCCAACTGGTCATGACCAGCGAACGCTACAATGTGAAGTATCTGGCGAACGCCAACAAAGCCGCAGCAAACGCGGACAAAGAGCCGAACCATAGCAACGCGGCCTGGCTGATCAAAGTGGATGAAAACGGACTGCCCGGCAAATTCCTGCGCGGATCCGACCTGGGTCTGGAAATAGTGGAGAAACCGACTGCCGACGGTGCCAGCACGTGGAAATTTGACCCATTCATCGCGATAAAAGAGGGTGAACTCATCCCCTTTGACCCCAACGATACGGAGAACCCTGCTGAGGGCGATCTGCTGGTGAACGCAGAAGTGGACGGCAAGGACAAGGACGGCAAAGATATCAAAATCGCAGTCAAGACCAGCCTGCAAGCTATCTTCGACAGCGCCAATGAACGCACTGTGGAAGAGTGGGCAGAAATTGCCGGTGTCAACGCCGACGACCTGCGCGAGATTGCCCAGGAATTCACCAGCCACGGACGCAAAGCCTGCGCCGACATCCACCGGGGCGTCAGCCAGCACACCAACGGCTACTACAATGTGCAAGCCTGGTACGATCTCAATCTGCTGCTGGGGAACTTTGACTACGTAGGCGGCATGACGATAGCCAAAGCCTACGACCAGAACGGGGCCAAAGAGGGCCAGCCCTTCAATGTGAACAGCATGAAGACCGGCGCACTCAAGAAATTCGGTGTGGACTTGATCCGCAGCCAGGTCAAATACGAGAACACCACCATCTTCGAGGGCTACCCGGCCAAACGGCCCTGGTATCCCCTGGCTACCGACATCTACCAGGAGATCGTGCCCTCCATCGGCGATGCCTATCCCTACCCAATCAAGGCGCTCTTCCTCTACATGGGGTCACCGGTCTATGCCCTGCCCGCCGGACACACGAATATCGAAGTGCTGAAAGACCCGGCCAGGCTGCCGCTCTTCGTCACCTTTGATATCGTGGTGGGCGAAACCAGCATGTATGCGGATTACATCATCCCGGATACCAGTTACCTGGAACGCTGGGAGTTCCAGAAATCCCATCCGTCAATCATTGCCAAGATCGCGCCTGTGCGCCAGCCGGTGATCGCCCCGCTGACCGAAACCGTGACTGTCTTCGGTGTGGAGCAGCCTCTGGGCCTGGAGAGCTTCCTCCTCGGCCTGGCCGAAAAGATGGGTCTGCCCAGTTTTGGCCCCAACGGTATGGGTGAGGGGATGCCCTTTATGCGTCAGGAAGATTTGTACATCAAACAGGTTGCCAACATTGCCTACGGCGAGAAGCCCGAAGCCGCTGACGCTGTGCCCGAAGCGGATGACGCCGAGGTTGAACTCTTCCTCAATTCGCGCCGCCACCTGCCCAAGACAGTCTTTGATGTGGACGCCTGGAAAGCGGCCATCGGCAACGATGACAGCCTGTGGCGGCGGATAGTCTACGTCCTCAACCGGGGTGGCCGCTTCCAGGACTACAGCGGCCTCAAGAAGGGTGATCAGCTCGCCAACAAATATGGCAAGCAGGTCAACATCTACTGCGAGAAGACCTACGACGCCAAGAACAGCATGGACGGTGAGCATTTCTCTGGCGTGGCCCGCTACTTCGAGCCGGGCGTGGACGCGGTAGGTACACCCGTCAGCGCCCAGGACGAGGCAGAGGGCTACGATCTGCACCTCATCACCCACCGCACCATCACCCAGACCAAGAGCCGCACATCGGGCAACTACTGGCTGCGGGCGGTGGAGCCGACCAACCACATTATTATGAACACGGTGGATGTGAGTCGGCTGGGGCTGGTTGAAGGTGATATGGTCCGTGTGATCTCCAAGACCAACAGTGAAGGTGTCTGGGACCTGGGCAACGGCACAAAGGTTCCCATGGAAGGCGCAATACTCCCCCTGGAAGGTTTGCGGCCGGGCACGATCTCCTTCGCTCTGGGCTACGGCCACTGGGCCTACGGGTCCAGCGACATCACCATCGACGGTGAAATACTAAAAGCCGACTCCAGCCGGGCAACGGGTATCCACGCCAACGCGGCCATGCGCACAGACGGTCACAACCCTAACACCTGCCTGCGTGATCTGGTGGGCGGTTCCGCTGTCTTCTATGACACGAAGGTGAAGGTGGAGAAGGTGTAGCATCTGGGGTATCGTTTGTGTCTTGTCCATCTATCGGGCGGGCTGCTGTGTCTACCCCCGACTCTTATTCGGGAAAGTGATTTAACAAGAAACGTGAAAGGCAAGAGAGAAAGACTCCGCCTTTCACGTTTCCTATTGCCCAGACCCGCTTTCCGGAGATGATTTCATGCCCAAGGGTGTCGTTGCTATTGTCGTGGTGCTGGTTATGGTGGTTCTGTGGCTGGTCGTCAGTCCGCCCCGCTCTTTGCTCAACATAACCAAAAGTGTCGAGCCAACGGCCATTGTCGGTGGCGAATTGACAGAACAGTATGGTTGCCGAGGCTGCCATCGCATAGGCGGCGAGGGTGCGCTGAAAGGCCCAGACCTGGACGAAGTGGTCCGCCGCCAGATAGAGGCAGACCCGGCCCAGGTCACCTTGCGCCTCTGGTTGCGGGACCCCAGAGCCATCAAGTCCAGCACGGCAATGCCCAATTTCCACCTCTCCGACAGCGAGATCGAGGCGATTCTTCTCTATTTGCAAGAAGAAGCAGCAAGCCCAGAATGAGACTCAAATGGGTGTGTTCAACTGATTTTGAACACACCCGAATCAATTTTGTGTGCAATTGGTGTAATTCCAGTTGGGAGCCGATTTTGGACACCGAGCTTTAGCGGCAGAAAATCGACAGTCCCCCCATCTGACCAGCGATCTTTCTCTTCCCCTATACAGTTGTCTGGTTGGGCGTAGAGGGTATAATCAGCAAGAACAGAAACCGAGTTTCTTCCGACAAAATCGGTTTCGGAATCCAACCTACTCCGAGCAGATCTGCCTACCGCCAGTAGCCAGGGCCGATCTGCCGCCTCGCCTGTGCGAGGGTGCGGGGAACAATTCCCAGCGCAGGGCCGCAACCGGAAACGGTGCGACCTCCCGACGACGCCTTTGCGTCTGACTTGGAAAGGAGCCATCTGTGTTTTCCCACGATCTATCGGCCATCTTGGCCGCGTCCTCCGCACGCCACAGCCACCTCTGTCCACGCCAGGTTCTCGGCGCACGCATCGGTCTGGCCGGCGCAGCCGCCCTGGGGCTGGACATCCCCCGCACGGACAAACAACTGCTCATTTTTGTGGAAAGCGACGGCTGCTTTGCCGACGGCGTAGAGGTTGCCACTGGTTGTACAATGGGCCACCGCACCTTGCGCTTGGAGGACTACGGCAAGATCGCCGCGGTCTTTGTGGATGTGGAGAGCGAGCGGGCTGTGCGGGTGGCTCCCCGGCTGGATGTGCGCGAGCGAGCCTGTGCCTACGCCCCGGACGAGCGCCGCCACTACTTTGCCCAGCTACACGCCTACCAGATCATGCCCGACGACGAGCTGCTCATAATCCAGCCGGTGACCCTGACAACACCGGTGGCGCAGATTGTGAGCAGGCCGATTGTGCGCACCAACTGCCAAGTCTGTGGCGAGGAGATCATCAACGAGCGCGAGGTGACGGTGGGCGCAGTCACTCTCTGCCGGGGTTGTGCCGGACCGGCCTATTACCAGTTCGATGGTCGCTCTCTCTTTGCCCTGAACGGCCAGAGTCGGGAAATCGTCTATGCCTGAAGGCTTTGGCGGCCGTATCCCCAACTGCAACGCCGCGCTCTGCCTGAATCAGCGCCACCGGGGCGCTGGCTGCTGTCGCTGTGTGGATAGCTGCCCCACCGACGCGATTCGACTGGAAGGCGGTCGTCCCCGACTCGACGAAACCCTCTGCGTTCAGTGCGGTAGCTGTACGGTTGTCTGTCCTACGGATGTTTTCACCCAGATCAACCCGCCGGAACCGACATTGATGCTGACCTTCCAGCACCTGCCCCCGACCGCGCCGCTGGAAGTGGTCTGCCCGCTGCGTTCCGGGGGGGCGGAAAGCCGGGCGCCTGTCGCCGCTGTCGTCCGCCACCGACGCTGTCTGGCGGCCCTCTCCGTTCCTCATCTGCTGGAAATCAGCCGCCAGGGCGAACGTCCTCTCTGGCTGGACGACAGCCCCTGCGCCGATTGTCCATTCGGCGCCTGCCATTCTCTGCTAACGGCTTCGGTGGCGGCTGCCAACACCCTGCTGGCCGCGTTTGGACACCCGCCTTCTTTGGCGCTGCACACCACCCACCCGGAGCAACTTCTGCCCGCACCCCTGGCCCGGCCTGTGCTGGACGGGATGAAGCCCCAACTTTCCCGGCGGGGCTTCTTTGGCGCGTTGCGTCAGATGGGGCAGGAGAGGGTGGAGCGGGCATTGACGGAAGAAGCGCCGCCGATGCTCCGTCCTGCCGTGGCAGTGGATCAGCGGTTGCCCCGCCGCCTACCCCACAGCCGCAAAGAATTGTTGGCCCATCTGTCGGGCCTGGTCATTGAAGATGGCTTATCCCAGGAGGCTGAGATTGGACTGGCCGACCTGCCCTTTGCCGTCGTAGGGGTTGACGCAGACGCCTGCTCGGCTTGCGGATTGTGTAGCCGCTTCTGCCCCACCGGCGCGCTTCATTTCGACGGGCCGGGTGTGGGCGCACTGACCAGTTACAAGGATGCGGCCTACGCCCTGGACTTTCAAGCCCGGCTCTGCATCGACTGCGCCATCTGCCAGGTGGCCTGTCCCGAAGAGGCCATCGCTTTTGGCGACAGCCTGCGCACGGAGCAACTGCTCTCTGCCCGGGCCGAGTCTCTGGTCGCGGGCAAAATGACAGCCTGTATCACCTGCGGCGCGCCGGTGGCGGAACATATCCAGCCATCCCGCTGCCATGTCTGTCGCCAGGGAGCGGGGAAAGTCACCCCTTTGCATGACGGCGCGGGGTTGATGACCGATCTGTTGCGCCGCTCAAATGAACCACGCCAGTAATTTGCTTCTTTTTTCACAACCTCATCGATCTTCAGGTGTAAACCAGCGGTGCTCCAGCTCGGCCAGAAAGCCTGTCGTCACAAATTCGGCCAGCCCAGAGTTGATCTCTTCCCGCAGAATGTGCGCGCCAATCGGCAGAGCAATGACGTAAGGGTTGCTTTCCAACGCATCCCCGACCGCGTGGAGCGCGTCTCCATTGCCCTGCATCTGACGCAGGGTGACACCGTCCAACAAGAGACCGTCCGCGTCGCCAGTCAGCAGAGCGGCCAAAGCCTCCGGCGCGCCGGGAAAGGTGAGCCGCTGGATCGAGGGGTCGGCGCGCTGTAGCTTACGCCCTTCTGCATCGCCGTTGCTGCCCCATTCCACGGCCAGCCGCTTGCCCGCCAGATCGTCCACGCCGCGGGTGGGTGAGCTTTCGACCACAGCCAGGCGCACGCCCGCTTCAAAGTAGCTGGCCGAATAGCTCAGGTCCGCAGTGAGCCGGGGATCGTAGGGCAGCGCGCTGACGATGCTGTCCACTTTGCCCGCCAGCAGCGCGTCGGTCAATCCGTCAAAACCGAGGGCCACGATCTGCACCTGCACACCCCAACGCTGGGCCAGCGCCTGGGCCAGGTCAACGTCGTAGCCGATGGGATTGCCTGCCCCGTCCAACAATTCAAAGGGCGGAAAGCTGGGGTCCATCCCCACCCGCCAGATGCCGGTCTGCTGGATGCGCTGCCAGGTCGTATCTTCGCTGGCGGAAAAATAGCGGCTGATCAGCCAGAAGGCGAGCAGCCCAACAACGGTCACCGCTCCGCAGGTTAGAAGCAGCCGTTGCAGGGGAAGGCGGCGCCAGGGAAGGCGGCGCACCCGGTCTTCATTGCGGATCTCTACTGCCCTGGGCATAGCCCTGCACCTCCCAATAGATCGGTTTGGGTTCAAAGTCTGTGCCCACAAAAGTGTAGTGGTCCTGGTAGCTTTTGGCGTCCCACGGGTAGCGGAAGGCCCACATCGCCATTGCCTCCAGCCAGGGCCACCCGGCGGCCAGCTCATAGGCCCGGATGGTGTTTTCCACCCGACGACCTGGGCTGACTGAACGATTCCAGCGCGGGTGATCGTTCCAGCCGCTTTCGGTGATCATCGCCCGTTTGGAGCCGTCGCCGTTGCGCACCATCACCTCCCGCACCAATTCGGCCCGGCGCAGGTTGACCACCTGCGGGTCCGGCGGGTCGTCGGCGTCGAAGCTCCAGCCGTAGACGTGGATGGCGAGGATGTCAAAAAAGTCAGCAGCGCCGGCGTCGTACATCCGCTGCAAATAGATCAGATCGTCCATGCCCCACTCGCTGGCGGGTGGGGCCAAAGTGGGAGCCAATGCCCCGGCCAGCACCAGCATCTCCGGGTTGGCTGCCTTCACCATCGGATAGACAACCCGCAACAGTTGGGTATAGCTTTCCGGGTCCACAGACCGAAAGCCCCACTCCTGGCTCAGATTTGGCTCGTTCCACAAAATAAGGTGGCTGACCTGGCCCCGATAGCGGGCGGCAAAAGCAGCGGCATACCGTCCAAAATCTGCGTATTGGGCTTCATCCAGATAGAGGGGGATCGTCTCTTTGGGTCTGGCCCATTCGGGCACAAAGCCTAGGCGAGCGATGACTGTCAAGCCCTGTCGGTTGGCGTGGGCGATGACTGTGTCCGGGTGGTTCCATTCAAAATGGCCCGGCTCCGGCTCGTAGTAGGCCCAGGGGAAATATTCGACAATCCACGGTGCGCCCATCTCCCGCACCATCTCCAGGCTGCGCTTGATCTTCCATTCTTCCGCTTCGTCGGTCAGCCGGGTGTGGACACCCATTTTGGGGTTGATGGTGACGACCGTCTGCTGGGGGCCGAGGGGAACCTGGGCCAGATAGGCGCGCGCAGAAAAATAGGCTGCGATGAGCGCAACTGTCAGAAGCAGGCCAACGAACGCGGTACGAACGTGTAAATACGTTCGTATTCTCTCTTGGACGCCGCTACTATTTCTGTTCAAAATGGATGGGGAATGGGCTTGTACAGGCGAAGGGTGCGCGCTCTTGCACTAATTTCTCTTCGGTTTACTGGTGGCGGCTTCTGCTGGTGGCGGGACAGACTCCTGGGGTGCCGGGTCCAATCGGCTTTCTTCAATGGCCTGAATCCCATTCTTGGCCTGTTGCAGGGAACCACCCAACTGGCCGACCAGTTGTTGCAGAACGTTCAGTGTATAGTCTTCCGCGTCGCGGATCAGCGCGTTCGCTTCGTCCCGGCTGCGCAGGACCACCCGCTCTGCGTCTTCCCGGCTGCGGACCACAATCCGTTCGGCTTCCTGGCGGGCCGACTGGGTGACCGCGGACTGGGCGATCATCTCCAGCGCGTGCTGGCGGGCCTGTTCGAGGATCGATTTGGCCTCCCTGCGGGCGTCGTCCAGGATACGGTCACGCTCCGCAATCATCCTTTGGCTCTCTTTGATGGCGCTGGGCACGCTGATGCGCATCTGATCGATCAGCCGCATACACTGTTCCTCGCTGACAACCAGCGAAGAGCTAAGCGGGAGCCGATAGCCCCGATTGAGTACCTGTTCCAGTTGATCGACGAGTTGCAGAATTTCCATACGAATGCCTTGGCTGGGCTTCAGCCGTAATGGGTCAATTTGCCCCGGGTTTTGGTGACGCTCTTTGGATCAGCGACTCCGGCTTTCGCTGTGCCAAACCGGTTTTCGGCAAAGCGCTGCTGCATAGCTGCCGCGATCTCTGGACGAACCCAGGCAGAGATATCGCCATCCAGCCCGGCTACCTCTTTGACAATCGTCGAGCTGAGGTAGATATACTCTGTGCTGGAAAGCAGACAGCAAAGCTCAACGTCCGGGGCCATCTGCCGGTTGGCGAGACCGATCTGGGACTCAAATTCAAAGTCGGCCACATTGCGCAGCCCGCGTACAATCACGCGTGCATCAATACCCAGCGCACATTCTACCGTCAAACCTTCAAAAGAGACAATCGAACAATTCTTCAGGTGTCCCAAAGCCAGGCGTACCAGCGCTACCCGCTCCTCTGTATTGAAGAGCAGTTTCTTGGGCGGTGCGTCATAGACGCCGATGACTAGCTCATCGAAAATCGACGCGGCCCGCTGGGCAATGTCGATGTGGCCGTTATGCATTGGGTCGAATGTGCCGGGATAGAGTGCGCGGATCATTGGCTCTCCTCGGTAGGGTTTGTGTGCAGATCAGAAACGGGCAAACAATTCGGCTGGCGTCAAGTCGGCCAGGGACGTCAGGCGCAGATCTGCCTGGGAGAAATCGGAAAATTGGGTGACGCTGTTGGGCACGACCACACAATGCAGCCCGGCACCTTTGGCCGCCAACATCCCCGTGCGGGAGTCTTCGATGGCCAGGGTTCGTTGGGGCAGGGAACCCAGCGCGGCCGCGGCCAGCCGGTACAGGGTCGGGTCTGGCTTCACCCGTTCCACGTCGTCTGCCGTGCGCACAGCCTGGAAGTGGTGGCGCAGCCCCAGCCGGTTCAGGTTGCCTTCCACCCACACGCTGGGAGAACTGGACGCCACAGCCAGCGCGATGCCCGCTTCTTCTGCCGCGGCGATAGTCGCCAGCACACCGGGCATGGGCGGTTGCTGTTCGATCAGATCCAGCACCCGCTTGCGCCGGTTCTGGTTCGTCGATGGCCGATCCAGCACGACACCGGTCTGCCGTTCCAAAATGGCGAAGGGGTCAAAGCCTGCCGGCGCGCCGCCTACACACTGAATCCAGACATCCAGCGTCAATTCGCTGCCGTGGGCGTCGAAGATCTCCTGCCAGGACTGATAATCCGGCCCTTCGGTCTCCAGAATTGTGCCGTCAAAATCAAAGACAATCGCTTGCAGCATAAATTGCTCTCCAAAATAGGACGCTGATTTCGCTGAAACAACGGATTTGCGCAGATTTTTTATCCGCGTCAATCGGCTTTTTCAGCGCCATCTGCGTCCGCCTTTTACTTCAGAAAGGCCGCGAAGACCTGATTGCCCAGCATCAGCCCCCGCTCGGTCAGGCGGACGGTTGCGCCGTCGCTCGTCAGCATTCCCTGGCTCTGCAGCCGGGTCAGCTCGTCGGCGAAGACCGCATCCATCTCTACCCCGTGGCGACGGCAAAAGCGCGCCCGGCTCACCCCTTCTTCCACCAGCCGCAGCCCCAACATCATCGTTTCGCCCATCGCTGTGCGGCTGTCGATCTCTTCCCAGAAATCTACCACACTCTCGCCCGCCTGCACCCTTGCGATATAACCGGGCACGGGTTTGCGATTGCTCCAGCGCAGACCCGCTCCATCTGCTGACGGCGTGGCTGTGGGGTGTTCAAAGGGCAGACGCATATGGCTGTGCGCGCCCGGCCCCACGCCGATGTACTCCTGATTGCGCCAGTAGAGCAGGTTGTGGAAACAGGGGACAGGGGATTGGGGATTGGGGATTGGGGACTGGGGACTGCTAATCCCCGATCCCCGATCCCCTCTCCCCTGTCCCTGGTTTTTCACCCAATTCGAGACTTCGTACTGACGGTAACCCGCCCCCTTGAGCCTATCCATTGCCGCTTCGTATAGTTCACCGGCCAGATCGTCGTCGGGCGCGGGAACCCGGCCCGTTTCTACCCAATGAAAGAGGGGTGTCTCTGGTTCGACGATCAGACTGTAGAGGCTCAGGTGCTCCGGGGCCAGGGCAATGGCCCTTTCCAGCGTGGCGGCCCAAACCGAGGGTGATTGGTTGGGCAGGCCGAAGATGAAGTCCAGATTGATATTGGCGAAACCGGCGCTGCGGGCCGCGTCGTAGGCTCGGCTCACATCCTCCACCGAATGGATGCGCCCCAGAAAGTTGAGTTCGTCTGGGTCAAAACTCTGCACACCCATACTCAGCCGGTTGACCCCCAACCCGACCAGACCGGCGAATTTGGCCTGATCAACCGTGCCGGGATTGGCTTCGCTGGTGATTTCACAATCAGCAGCCAGCCGGTAGCAGCGGTGGATGGTCTCAAAAATTTGTGCCAACTGGGAGAGGGTGAGGACGGTAGGTGTACCACCCCCTATAAAAATCGTGTGAATCGTGCGCCCGCTGACGCGAGCCGCCCACATCTCCAACTCGACACAGAGCGCATCCACGTAACTCTGAAAAAGATTATCGAGTTTCGCATAGGTGTTGAAATCGCAGTAGGGGCACTTCTTCTCGCAGAAGGGGATATGCACATAGAGGCCCAACGGCTCCGCCGAAGCGCTCCCTGCGCGTCTCTTCGCTTCTACGTGCTCACCCTTCGCTCTTTCGCGCTCAATCATCAGCGGTTGTCCAGGCGGAAGCCATGGCCGCGCACAGTGACGATATAGCGATATTCCGCGTCGCACTCTTCGATGCGTTCCCGCAACCGGCGCACCAGTGCGTCGATTGCCTGCTCGCTCACTCCTTCGCCGCTGGCTTCCGGCCAGACGATATTGATGATAGCCTCCCGCGTGACTACACCCCCGCCCAATTCCCACAGGGCGTGCAGCAGCCGGTATTGGTGCAGACTGAGCGGCGGATCGATGACTTTGTTGTTGACCCAGACTTGGCGGGTCTCTGTTTCCAGACGTAGTCCAGGCAGGTTGTCATCCAGCGAGAGGGGGGCCGTGGCCCCCGCGTCCACAAAGGCCAGTTTGAAGCGCAGGGCAATTTGAATCTCATCGCCGTCTTCCAGACGAGCGATGCCGACTACATCTTCGCCGTTGAGATGGGTTCCGTTCTTCGAGTTCAGGTCTTCGATGTAATAGCTGTCGTTTTCCCAGAAGATGCGGGCGTGGTTGCGGCTGACCTGACGATCGGGCAGGGGGATGTCACAATTCTCCTCCCGGCCAATCAACAACTCCTCGTCCCGATGGAGCGGCCAGCGGCGACCTGCTTCGGCTCCGTGGCGGAGGATAAGCATCGCGCTCTCCCGGTGGGCTGCCCCGCGGGTCGGGGCAGGCGGGCCTGTCAGATCTTCTGTAACGGAAGTTTCGCTCATTGGTCCATTCATCCACTTGCCATATGCGTAGTATAATAATCGCTCATCAGCAGTTCGACTTCTTCTGAAACGTCGAGCTGCTCACGCATTATACCGAAGATGTGGTCTGTTGGCTAGAGGGACTTTGTATTGTGGCTGCTCTGCTGGAAAAAGGCGCAATTCTGCGTGAGCGTTATGAAATAGTCCATTTGGCCGGACAGGGCGGGATGGGCGCTGTCTATCAGGCCAATGATCGGCGCCTGGATGGTCGGGTTTGCGCGGTCAAAGAGATTTTGCCCGAACTGTTGACCGGGCTGACCAATTCGGATCAGCCCCTGGACCAGACAATCGAGCAATTCTATCAGGAAGCCAGTATACTGGCCCGGCTCGATCACCCGAACCTGCCGAAAGTATCGGACTACTTTTCCGAAAACGGGCGGGAATATCTGGTGATGGATTTTGTGCTGGGGCGGGATTTGCAGGACATTCTGCTGGAAAGCAAGCAGCATGCGATTCCCCTCACTGAGTCTCAGGTGCTGCAATGGGCGATCCAATTGCTCGATGCGCTGGAATATCTGCACGGCCAGCAACCGCCCGTCCTCCATCGGGACATTAAGCCTGCCAATATTAAAGTGACACCCCAGGGCCGGGTCAAACTGGTGGACTTTGGCCTGGTGAAAATCTTACAGCCGGATGATACCCGCACGGTTACAGTCGTGCAGGGCCGGGGCACCGCCGCCTACACGCCCCTGGAGCAGTACGGCGGCGACACAGGCCATACGGATGTGCGCACAGATATTTATGGCGTAGGCGCAACTCTCTACCATTTGCTGGCTGGCTTACCGCCCAAAGATGCCAAAGAGCGTTTTTTGCAGCCCGGATCACTCACTCCCCTGCGCGAAATCTGCCCCACCCTCTCGGCGCGCACAGAGCGGGCCATCTTTCAAGCCCTGGCTATGCACCCCAGCGAGCGGCCCAAAGACATCCGGGAAGTGCGCCGTCTGCTCTTTGGTACAACCGGCTCCCTGGGCGACGCACCTGCATTGACCCCCCGACTTTCCTGGCGAGAGGTGATGCGCCAGAATCGGCTGCTCATCGGCGCCACCGCTGTGTTAATTCTCATCGCGACGCTTCTGAGCCTGCTCGAACCACCCATCGCCGGCATTCTGATCGGCGGCTTTCACTTTGGGGGGCTGTAGGGGGCAGGTGGAAAGTGGAAAGTGGAAAGTGGAAAGTGGAAAGTGGCAGGTTCATTCCCCACTCCCCACCTTTGGCAGAATTTGGCACTCTTTTGCATAGACTCGGCAGTCCGTCCTAGCGTATAATTCAGTCGAAGGAACGGCAACAGGTTCGGATCGGAACGGATTCGTACCCGTCGAAATATCCAATACCCAATATCTGCAACCTGAGATAACTCATGGAAACTGTCGTCAAATCCCCTACCCAAACCGTCATCATCGGGCCGAACCAGCCCTTTGTGATTATCGGCGAACGCATCAACCCCACCGGGCGCAAACGATTGGCCGCCGAGATGCAGGCTGGCGACTTCAGCCGGGTGGTGGCTGATGCCCTGGCCCAGATAGCCGCCGGTGCGCATATTCTGGACATCAACGCCGGCGTGCCTAGCGCCATCCCCCAGCAGGTAGAGCCAGAACTGATGGTGCGCGCCGTGGAAACGGTGCAGGCTGTCACCGACATTCCCCTCTGTATCGACAGTAGTGTTGTGCCAGCCCTCATCGCCGGGCTGAAGGCGGCCAAAGGCAGGCCGATTGTCAACAGCGTCACCGGGGAGGAGGAGCGATTGGAATCGATCCTGCCGGTGGTGGCCGAGTACAAAGTCCCCGTCATCGCCATCAGCAACGACGAACGGGGCATCAGCTACGACGCGACCGAGCGTTTTGCCATCGCCAAGCGGATTGTGGAGCGGGCCGCCACCTACGGTATCCCGCCGGAAGATGTGATTATCGACCCCCTGGCTATGCCCGTGGGTGCGGTGGACAATGCGGGGCGCACACTTTTTACAATTGTGCGGATGATCCGGGAGGAACTGGGCTGCAATACAATGTGTGGGGCCAGCAATATCAGCTTTGGGATGCCCAACCGGCCACTCCTCAACGCCACCTTCATCGCCATGGCGATTGCCGCAGGGATGACCTGCGCCATCACCAACCCGCTGGAAAAGGAAATTCGTCACGCCATCTACGCCGCGGACGCGCTGAACGGCAACGACGAATCCTCCATGCGCTATCTATCGGCCATGCGCGGGGCAGACAGCGCCGGCCCGGCCAACAGTGCTGGGGGGGATCGCCGGGCCGAACGGGAGGCGCGTCGGGCTTCTCGGCGGGCACCCGAGAGGGGACGATCCGGGTGAGAGAACTTGATTTCATTTGCGCCTGTGAAAATTTGCGCAATGTCCAGTCAGCGGGTATACTACTTGCGCGCTTCTGTGAAATTTTGGGCCATTGCGCCGATTGGGTAGGAATACGACGGTCAGTTTTGGTTGGCTATCGATGACAGTCAGGAGCCATCTGTGCAGCCCGAGCGCATCAACATTTGGCGACTTTCGCTGATTTTTGTTTTCAGTGCTGCCATCCCGCTGTTGATCGGCCTGGGCGTAGATATACTCTTTCCATCATCGCTCTCTATGTTGATGGTGGCGGGGATTGTCTCGATTCCGATTGTTGCTTTTGTCGTCAGTCGCTCTGTGTTGGCCGAGATGGAACGGGTAATTCAAGCCGTGGCTCCATCCGAGCCGACAGGCGATGGGCATACCGGCGAAAAACCTGTTGTACTGGACCAACTTCACCCGGAAGAAGCAGATCGTTCTCCGGTCTGACTGCACCGTATTTCGCTCGATGAGGGGGTATCACCAGTGAATAAACTTGTCGGATTCTTCACAAATCTCGTGCAGGATCCCCGCCGCCGCAATATCACCCTCGGTGTGATTGTGCTGCTGGTCGGGAGCATCATTTTGAAGCCCCTGATGTCCTCTCCCCACGTCTCCCTGGCCGCGGAACCGCTGCTGGAGCATGGCCCAAGCTGGTTTACCAACGCTCTTTTGACTACCCTGATTGTGGACATACTCCTCATCGCACTGGCCCTGGCAACACGGGCGAGCCTGAAGGAAGGCGTCCCCAGCGGGCTGGCCAATGTGATGGAGATGGTGATTGAGGCGCTGTATGGGCTTGTGGAGAATGTGGTGGGCAAGAATGCCAAACGCTTCTTCCCGATTGCTGCCACGATTTTCCTCTTTATAATTTTCAGCAACTACTCCGGTCTGATTCCAGGCGTGGGCAGTATTGGCATCTACCACGGCGCGGAAAAAGACGGGGGGCATGGGCTTCTTGTCGACCAGAAGGTGGTGGCGGCTGATGAGAAAGTGGCATTTTCCCTCTTCCCTGCCGAAGAGGAAGGTCACGCCAAGTTAGTGCCCCTCTTCCGTGCGCCTAGCGCTGATCTGAATGTGACCTTTGCCCTGGCCCTGATTACAATGGTGCTAGTGCAGTATTACGGCATCAGCGCATTGGGCCGCAAATACTTCAAGAAGTTCTTCAATTTTGGCGGCAAGGGCTTTATGGGCGCCATTTTCGGCGTCGTAGGCATCCTGGAGTTGATCTCCGAAATCGCCAAAATCATCAGCTTCGCCTTTCGTCTCTTTGGCAATATCTTTGCTGGTGAAGTGCTGCTGGCGGTTATGGCTTTTCTGGTCGCCTTCCTCCTGCCCATGCCTTTCTATGGGCTGGAACTTTTCGTCGGTTTTATTCAAGCCTTCGTCTTTATGATGCTGGCTGTAGTCTTTTTCTCAACGGCGATGGTTGGTCACGACGATCATCATTAAGGATCGGAGATTGGGGATTAGAGACTGGAGACGGGAAAGTCTCCGCTCCTTAATCCCCAGTCCCCAATCCCCAGTCTCTTTTCTCCGGTATCTCTGTTCAACACAAGGAGTGCAAAACATGGATGTTCAAGCTGCCAAGGAAATCGGCGCTGCCCTGGCGATTGGTCTGGGTGCTATTGGCCCCGGCATCGGCGTGGGTCTGATTGGTGCGAAGGCTGTCGAAGCCATGGGTCGCAATCCAGAGGCTTCTGGTTTGGTGCAGACCAATATGATTCTCGGCTTTGCCTTCGCCGAAGCCATCGCGATTTATGCGCTGGTTATCTCTCTGCTGGTCAAGTTCGTCTAGGAATCGTTCACCGAAGCTGTTGCAGGTGGAGAGTCGTGCCGGGTAGCCCCAGCACACCTCTGTTCTTACCACTACGTAACGGGTAGAAGAGCGTCGTCCCTACGGCGACGCCAAGGAATCAGGAGGTACATTTTGGGCGAAGTACTTGGACAACTTGGCATTAGTGGACCTCTGCTGCTCTCGCAGATCGTCAACTTTGTAATCCTGGTGGTTCTGTTGCGTCTCTTCCTCTATCAGCCTGTGCTGGGGATGTTGGAAAAGCGCAAAGAACGTATTGCGCAGAGCCTGAAGGAAGTTGAACGCTCGTCCACCGCCGCGGCTGACGCGGAAAAGGAACGGGCGAAGATTATCGACGAAGCACGCCGCGAGGCGACAGAAATACGTGCCCAGTCTGCCCGTGACGCGGAACGGATCGCATCCGAAATCCGCTCCCGCGCCGACGCTGAGGCAACCGAGATTCGGATGAAGGGCCAGGCCGACGCCGAAGCCCAGGTGCAGACAATTATGGCCGACGCCAAAAAGCAGGTGGCTGACTTGGCCATCTCCGCTACCGAACAACTGTTGGGGCGTGAGTTGCAAAACCGGGGCGAGCAGGAACGCTTTGTCAACGAGTATCTGGCTCAACAGGGCGGGAGTGGCAAATGAGTACACAGCGCATGAAAGCCGACCGATATGCACAGGCCATCCTGGAAGCGATCGTCGAGCAATGGCAGGGGACGCTCTCTTCTGTCGCTGATGCGCTGGCGCAAGGCAACACACTGGCGGCATTGAACGATCCCAGCAAAGAGTTGGACGGACGACTGGCCCAATTGGGCAAACTGCTTCCGGCCGGCACTTCTGCCGAGGTTCAAAACTTCCTGAATATGCTTGCCCAGGAAGGCGATTTGGACCTTCTCGGCGCAGTAAATGGTTCTCTGCGCAGCAGTCTGAGCGGTCAGACCCAGCCCCAGGAAGCCGAGATCGTCAGTGCTGTGGAATTGGGCGAGGCGGAAAAAGATCAGTTGCGCCGACAATTGACCGCCAAGCATGGGGATGGGCTTGTCTTTACCTTCCGTGTGGACCCCTCATTGATGGGTGGTCTGCGCGTGCGGGTAGGCGACAGTCTGATCGACCACACAATAGCCAGCCGGTTGACTGCCCTGCGCGAGGTCATCGCCTCGACGGTGCGCTAGTCGCAACCTGATTTTGAAGGAGAGGGACGCCCATGGCGATTCGTACGGAAGATATTACCCAGGACT